>JAYTUZ010000128.1:0-4805 GCA_043744295.1 Gammaproteobacteria bacterium
CCCGGGCTGTGTGCCAATGGAATGCCGACCACGGCGAGCCAGTGTTGGCGTTGGCGCACGACCAATACCGGCGCCTCACCGAACCAGGCGCGCGGCGCCGTGGCGCCCTCAGCCGGGAGCGTCAGCAGCGCGACGCCGCCGGGTACGCTGCGCGCAAGCGGCAGGGCGGGCGGCACGGCCGGCGAAGTCGTGGATTGCACAGCGAGCGCGGCGCTCGCAACCACTGCCCAGCCTGCGGCGGTGATGACCAGCGCCGCTGGTGCGAGGCGTGTGCTCATGAGTTTACTCACGCTTGCCCGTGACCAGTGCTGTCACGATGCCATCGGCCAGCCGCGCTTCGATGGCGACGCCAACACTCAGTTCGCGCTGGCTGCGGATCAGCGCACCGTCGGCGGCTCGCGTGATAATGGCAAAGCCGCGCTCGAGCGTCGCCAACGGGCTGATCGCGTGCAGCGCGCGCATGGCCAGGTCGAGTCGGCTGCCAGCCGCCACCAGCCGTTGCCGCAATGCGCCCTCCAGCCGTGCGGCGCAGGCTGCGGTGCGCAGCTGCAGTTCGCGCAGCTGATGGTGCGGCGAGCGCGCCTGCAAGCGGCTCGCCAGCGCGGCCAGGCGCGCGAGCGCATCCCGGTGCCGCGTGGCCAGCGCCCGGCGCAGGCGGCCGTCGAGTTCGTCGAGTCGTTGTGCGTGCTGGTTGAGCCTGGCGCCCGGGTGCGCCCGCCGCAGCCTGGCGTGCAGCGTCTTCAGTCGCGCGGCATGTTCGAGCAGCACGCGGCGCATGCCGGCGCTGTTGCGCGTCGCCAGTTGCGCGAAGCGCTGCAGCCAGACGCGTCGGTCTGGCACCACCGCCTGTGCGGCTGCCGTGGGCGTGGGCGAGCGCAGGTCGGCGACGAAATCGGCAATGGTGACATCGGTTTCGTGACCAATGCCCGCCACTACCGGCAGCGCGCAGCGGGCGATGGCACGCGCCACGCGCTCATCGTTGAAGGCCCACAGGTCTTCGAGTGAGCCGCCACCACGCGCCAGAATCAGCACCTCGCACTCGGCACGCGCACTGGCCAGGTCGAGTGCTGCGACGATGGCCGGCGCGGCCGCCGCACCCTGCACCGGCACCGGATAGATCAACACCGCGGCGGCCGGAAAGCGCGCTGCCAGCACGTGCAATATGTCGCGAATGGCAGCGCCGCTGGGCGAGGTGATCACGCCTATGCGCAGCGGGGCGGTGGGCAGTGGTCGTTTGCGCTCGATGGCGAACAGGCCCTCGGCGGCCAGGCGGGCGCGCAGTTCCTCATAGGCCCGCTGCAGGGCGCCGATGCCGGCATCCTCGAGGTGCTCGAGCAGTAACTGATAGTCGCCGCGCGGCTCGTAAAGGCTGACCCGCCCGCGCGCCAGCACCTGCTGTCCTTCGCGGGGCGTGAAGCGCGCAAGCGCATTGCGCTGCCTGAACATGGCGCAGCGCAGCTGCGCATCACTATCCTTGAGCGAGAAGTACCAGTGCCCCGAGGCGGGCCTGGAGAAATTGGAGATCTCGCCCTGTACCCACACGCTCCCCAGCGCCCCTTCCAGCGCCAGGCGCGCCTCGCGGTTCAGGCGCGTGACACTGTAGACATCGGGGCCCATGGGTGGCGGCGGTGAACTCATGGGCCCGAGTTTAACCTTCCCGGGCGCCTTCGGGTTTACGCCGCTGGTCCCGGTGCGTACAATGGCGCGCTTCTTTTTGGGATGTCTTCCCTATGCGAATTGTCGAAGAAGCACTCACTTTTGACGACGTTTTGCTGGTCCCGGCGCGCTCCGACGTGCTGCCGCGCGAGGTCGATCTTTCCACCCAGCTGACCCGCCATATTCGCATCGGCCTGCCAGTGCTGTCGGCGGCCATGGATACCGTCACCGAGGCGCGCCTGGCCATCACCATGGCCCAGGAAGGCGGCATGGGCATCGTACACAAGAACATGCCAATCGAGGCGCAGGCACGCGAAGTGGCGCACGTCAAGAAATTCGAGAGCGGCGTAATCGCCGATCCCATTACGGTCTCACCCGATACCACCATCAGGCACGTCATCGAACTCACCCGGGCGCGCGGCATTTCCGGCGTGCCGGTGGTCAAGGGCGCCAAGGTCGTGGGCATCGTCACCCATCGTGATCTGCGTTTTGAGTTGCAACTCGATGCACCGGTGTCAACGGTGATGACACCCAAGGCGCGCCTGGTAACGGTGCGCGAGGGCGCACCCAAGGAAGAAGTGCAGCGCCTGCTGCATAAACATCGCATTGAAAAGGTGCTGGTGGTCGGCGATGACGGCGAGTTGCGCGGCATGATCACCGTGAAAGATTTTCAGAAGGCCACTGAATTTCCGCGCGCCAGCAAGGATTCCACCGGTCGGCTGCGCGTCGGCGCGGCGGTGGGCACCTCGCCCGACACGCTCGATCGCGTCGCCGCGCTGCGCGAGGCGGGCGTCGATGTGATCGTGGTCGATACCTCGCATGGCCACTCGCGCGGCGTGCTGGAAATGGTGGCCAGGCTCAAAGCGAAGTGGGGCGACCTGGAAATCATCGCTGGCAATATCGTTACCCGCGAAGGCGCACTCGATCTGGTGAGCGCTGGCGCTGATGGCGTCAAGGTAGGCATTGGCCCCGGTTCGATCTGCACCACGCGCGTGGTTGCCGGCGTTGGCGTGCCGCAGATCACTGCAGTGGCGAATGTCGCCGAGGCGCTGGCCGACAAGGGTGTGCCGCTCATTGCCGATGGCGGCATCCGCTATTCG
Organism: Gammaproteobacteria bacterium; assembly: GCA_043744295.1. GTDB lineage: Bacteria > Pseudomonadota > Gammaproteobacteria > Steroidobacterales > Steroidobacteraceae > FEN-1191. The sequence continues at coordinate 2,757 of JAYTUZ010000128.1, forward strand.
GGCGATCTGGCCAAGGCCATTGCCGCGGGCGCCCATGCCGTGATGATCGGTGGGCTGTTTGCCGGCACCGAAGAATCCCCCGGCGAAGTGGAGTTGTACCAGGGCGCTTCCTACAAGTCTTATCGCGGCATGGGGTCGCTCGGCGCCATGGGCGAGAAGCACGGTTCGGCCGACCGCTACTTCCAGGACACCAGCAGCGAACTGGAAAAACTCGTGCCCGAGGGCATCGAGGGCCGCGTGCCCTATAAAGGCAGCCTGGTGTCGATTCTCTACCAGCTCGCCGGCGGCCTGCGTGCGGCCATGGGCTACACCGGCAGCGGCAGCATCGAACAGATGCGCACCCGGCCGGTGTTCGTACGCATCACCAGCGCCGGGGTGCGCGAGAGTCATGTGCACGATGTCACCATCACCAAGGAATCGCCCAATTACCGTGGCAACTGAGCGGTCGGCGCGCCCGGCTGGAGCCAAGCTGCCGGCTGCGGACATACACGCTGATCGCATCCTGATTCTTGATTTCGGCTCGCAGTACACGCAGTTGATCGCGCGCCGCGTGCGCGAGCTGGGTGTCTACTGCGAAATCCATCCCTGGGATATGAGCGAGGCGGCGCTGCGCGCCTATGCTGCGCGCGGCGTCATACTCTCGGGCGGCCCCGAATCGGTGCTGGTTGAGGCCGCGCCCGTGGCGCCACGCGCCGCGTTTGAGCTAGGCGTACCGGTGCTTGGCATCTGCTACGGCATGCAGACCATGGCCGCGCAGCTCGGCGGACGGGTCGAACCCGGCAGCGTGCGCGAATATGGCTACGCCGAAATCCGCGCGCGCGGCCACTCCACCCTGCTGCGCGACATCGAAGATCGCGTCGATGCCGAAGGTCACGGCCTGCTCGATGTGTGGATGAGCCACGGCGATCACGTCACGGCGCTGCCGCCCGGCTTCAAGCTGATCGCCTCTACCCGCGATGTGCCCATGGCGGGTATGGCCGATGAGGCGCGCCGCCTGTACGCGTTGCAGTTTCACCCCGAGGTGACGCACACCACGCAGGGTACGCGCATCTATGCGCGCTTCGTCCATGAAATCTGTGGTTGCGCCAACGCCTGGACGGCTGATCACATCATAGACGACGCCATTGCCCGGGTGCGAGTCCAGGTGGGCGAGGGCCGCGTGCTGCTTGGCCTGTCGGGTGGTGTCGATTCCTCAGTGGTTGCCGCGCTGCTGCACAGAGCGATCGGCGCGCAGCTCACCTGTGTGTTCGTCGATCACGGTCTGCTGCGCCTGCACGAGGGCGATGCGGTCATGCAGGTGTTCGCCAAGAACCTCGGTGTGCGCGTCATTCGCGTCAACGCGGCCGCGCGTTTCCTGGGTGCGCTGCGCGGCGTCGTGGATCCGGAGGCCAAGCGCAAGATCATTGGCAGGCTGTTCATAGAGATCTTCGATGAAGAAGCCGCGAAGATCAGTGGCGTCGATTTCCTCGCGCAAGGCACGATTTATCCGGATGTGATCGAATCGGCCGGCGCCAGCACCGGCAAGGCCCACCTCATCAAGAGCCACCACAATGTGGGTGGCCTGCCTACGCACATGAAGCTCAAACTGGTGGAGCCGTTGCGCGAGCTCTTCAAGGATGAAGTGCGCCGCATCGGCCTGGAGCTCGGGCTGCCCGCCGAAATGATCCGGCGTCATCCATTTCCCGGGCCCGGCCTGGGCGTGCGCATACTCGGTGAAGTCACACAGCAGGCTGCCGACACCCTGCGCCAGGCCGACCATATCTTTATCGAAGAGCTGCGCCGCGCCGGCTGGTACGAGCGCACCAGCCAGGCCTTCGCGGTTTTCCTGCCGGTGAAGAGTGTTGGCGTCACCGGCGATGGCCGCCGCCACGCGCCGGTGATTGCACTGCGTGCCGTCGAGACCATCGATTTCATGACCGCACGCTGGGCACACTTGCCTTACCAGCTGCTCGATCTGTGCGCGCGCCGCATCGTCAATGAAGTGCCCGGCATCTCGCGCGTGGTCTACGACATCTCCGGCAAGCCGCCGGCGACGATTGAGTGGGAGTG
>JAYTUZ010000129.1:0-63846 GCA_043744295.1 Gammaproteobacteria bacterium
GCGCGCAGCCGAAAATCGATGCGTGCATAGCCGGACAGATGCAGGGCACGATAGATGCGCCGCGCCATGCGATCGATGCGCGCCAGCAGCAGCGGCGGCAGTTCGCGCGCCTCGCGGGTAGTAATGCCGTATTTCTGCTGGTAGGCGCGATCCCACTTCACCTTGCGGGTGGCGATCGCCGGCAGTGAATCGGGCAGCGAGCCAAATTCCATCTCCCAGACGGGCAGGCGGCTCAGGCGTTCATTGCCGAGCACGCCGACATAGAGCTCGCGGCCTTCAATGTATTCTTCAACCAGCGCATCAGACTTGATCTGCTCATGCATGAACTGCACGCGCTCGCGCAGCTTGTGCGCATCATCGACCACCGAGGCCTGGGCAATGCCGAGCGAGGCATCTTCGGTTGCCGACTTCACGAACAGCGGCAGGCGCAGCCGGCGTGGCAGATGAAAGCGCTCGCCACGCCGGAACACCGCGAACTGCGGTGAGGGAATGCGATGAAACGCCAGCAGCTGCTTGCACAATACCTTGTCGCGCGCCAGCAGCAGGCCACGCGGATTGCAGCCGGTATAGGGCTGGCGCAGCAGTTCGAGGAACGCCACCACGTGCTGATCGTAAGTGACGATGCCGTTGAACTCTTCGAGCAGATTGAAGACCACGTCCGGGCGCCAGTCGAGCACCGCGGTGCGCAGCTCGGTGAGCGAGTCGAGCACCCCGAGTGGTTGCACCGTGTGACCGGCCTTGCGCAGCGCCGCGATCACCTCATATTCGGTGCGCCACTCGGCAATCTGCTTGTCGCTCTGGCCCTCGAGCGTCGCTGGCGGCACCAGGTCGGAATGCACCACCACCAGTGTGCGCAGCGACTTCACAGGCGCAACCGCAATTGATCGCTGGCAATGTAGCCGCGCGCCATGCGCACCAGTGCGCTGCGCAGCCGCGGCAGCAGCGCGCGCCGCGAGCCGCTGGCCGGCAAACGCAGCTGATCGCAGCGTTCAATGGCCAGCCGCAGCAATTGCTGCGCGGCATAGCGATCGGCGCCGGCCTCGCGCTCGATCACGCCACGCAGCTTGGCCTTATGGGCACGCAGCAGCGCGGCGGCGCCGGCGCCGGCGCTGGCTGCGGCCGCACCGAACACGCGCCGCAGGGCGGCGTCGGCCCGCGCCCGATGGCGGCGACTAAGCGCCACCCGCTTGCGCCGGTAGTGCTCGCGCAAAGTCAGGGTGTTCTCTTCCAGAGCCTCGATGCGCTCGCGGCACTGCACCGGCGGGCGGTGATGGGCAATTTCGCCGGCCACCTCGGCGACGTATTCGAGTTTGGCGCGCGCCGGCCAGTCGGCATAGCGCCGGCGCCAGTCCGAGTGCGGCTGCAGCCAGACGGCAAAGGTCTCGGCGAAATCTTCAGTGGGATGGGCCTGGGCGTACCATTCGCCCAGATGCTGCACGTGATGGCGACTGCCGGGCCGGGCGCGATAGTGCGGCGCGTAGTGCTGCGATGCCGGCCCGAACAGCGCACGCCAGCGCGCGCGCCGGCGCAGACGCCAGGCGGAATCGATCGCATGGCCAGCCTCGTGACGCAGGATACGCATCTGCCAATTGTGATTGGTGCCTTCGGCCTCGCCGGTCATCTTGCGCTCGAGGCGTTGCAGGCGCGGATGGGCCAGATAGAACGGCACTGCAAATCCTGGCACCCCATCGGGCGAAAACCATTCTTCTGCCAGCCAGGCGTGCGGACGGAAGGTAATGCCGCGCGCCGCCAACTCCTGGTACAGGCGTTCAATACGCGGCTCGATACCCGAACCGCGCAGCCGCAGGTGCAGATCGCACAGACGCAGATCGAGCAATTGCTCATCGTCCAGGCGTGTCCAGGCGGGTTCGCGGCTGTTCACGAGACCCCCACGCTTTCGCCCAGCTGCAGCAGCGCGTCGCGCAACAGACGATCGGCCAGCTGGGCAATCTGCTCAGCATGCGCCAACACCTCGCGCCAGCCGCGCGGCACGGCGCTCAGGCCATAAAATGCGCCGGCCAGCTGGCCATAGACGGCGCCGATGACATCGCTGTGGCCGCCGAGGTTGACGGCACGCAGCGCTCCGTCGCGAAAATTCGTGGTGCTGCCGAAAGCCCAGCGCGCCAGGGTCAGCACCGCCAGGACATCACCGCTGGCATCGGCTGGCGGCGCGCCGTCCAGGCATTGTTCCGCACCAATGGCGGCCACCTGCGGACGCAGCGCGCGCGCCGCGAACGCGCTCGCCGGCGGACTCAGGACCTGTGCACGCGCTGCGCCGCTCAGCGCCGCGTGCAACATCGCCGCCAGCAAGCGGCAGGCATCGAGCACCAGCGGCGCCTGCGAAGTGGTGCGCGCCACATCTGCCGCCAGCTCCACGGCTTGCGTCGGGTCGGCAAAGGCGTGCAACACTACCGGCGCCACGCGCGACAGTGCTTCGGGATGCAATTGCTGCGGATCATGCGATCCGGCGTAAGGCTGCTGCCGCCACTGCGCTGAGGCCAGCGCCTGCGCGGTGCTGGCCGTTATGCCCACACATTGGCCGGTTGCCGACAGATACCCTTCACGTTGCCAGCGCGAGTAACGCACCACCTGGTCGCGCGCATCACAGCTGCCGGTCTCCGCCAGGCTTTCCGCCAGGCACAGCGCCATCGCGGTGTCATCGCTCCAGGCGCCGCGCGGCAGTTCGAAGGGGCCGCCACCGAGCAGGTCGCCAACGGCCGGGAAACTGCCGGGCCGGCGATATTGCGTCGCTGCGGCCAGCGCGTCGCCAATCGCCAGGCCCTGTAGCGCGCCCTGAAAGCGCTCGCGCAGATCGCGCACCGGCGCCAGCTGCGCGTCGCTCATTTCGCCCGGAGCAGCGGCCGCAGCAATGGTGCCTGGTCGCCGCGCACGCCAGCCGCGGATGTAATCGGCCTGCTGCGGCGTCTGCGGTACGGTCGGCCAGCTGGCCGCGCGCGCGCACTGCTGGGTCCACAAGAGGTTGAGCTCGCGCAGCGCGCTCTCACCGTCGTGGCCCTGCTCCACCAGGAAGCAACCGGCAGTGAGCCCGGTGCGGCCAATGCCGGCCCGGCAGTGCAGATAAAGGGAGCGGCCACCGGCCAGCGCCGCGGCGATATCATCCTGGATGCGGCGCATCTGTGATTGCCGGTGCGGCACAGCCTGATCGCGGATCGCGTGGCGCAGATACATCACGCCCTTGGGCAGCAGCGTATCGTAGGCTGGGCCCTCGCCGGCTTCGGTCAGATCGATGAAGCAATCGATGCCGGCGCTCACCAGGCTCTGCAGGCGCGCGCGCCCTGCGGCCGTCAACTTCGCTTCGCGCCCGGTCGGATACTCGCCGGCCAGTATTCGGCCCTGCTGTAGCCAATAGCTGTTGGCGAGCGGTCGGTTCATCAGTGGGTCGCGGGCTCCGGCGGACAGGTGGCAAAATCGTAACAACGGGTATCGGCCAGATGCGCGGGCTCGATGTTGCGCAGCGCCGTGAAGATCGATTCGCTCCGTCCCGGCTGCAGCAGTTCCCATTCGGCCAGCATGCGCTTGACGGCAGTGCGTTGCAGATTGGCCTGCGAGCCGCACAGGTTGCAGGGAATGAGCGGAAAGGCGCGCCCGCGCGCGTAGCGGGCGATGTCGCGCTCGGCAACGTAGGCCAGCGGGCGGATGATCACGTGGTGGCCGTCATCGGAACGATACTTGGGCGCCATCGCCTTGAGGCGACCGCCATGAAACAGATTCAGGAACAGCGTTTCGATGATGTCATCGCGGTGATGGCCGAGGGCAATCTTGCTGATGCCGTGCTCGGCCGCATAGCGATACAGAGCGCCGCGCCGCATGCGCGAGCACAGCGAGCACATGGTCTTGCCTGCGGGAATCAGGCGCTTGACGACACTGTAGGTGTCCTGCTCGATGACATGAAACGGCACGCCGAGCGAACGCAGATAGTCGGGCAGCACATGTTCCGGAAAATCCGGCTGCTTCTGATCGAGATTCACGGCGATCAGCTCGAAGGGCACGGGCGCGCTGCGCTGCAGCGACAACAGCAGATCGAGCAGCGTGTAGGAATCCTTGCCGCCGGACAGGCACACCATCACGCGATCGCCCGCCTCGATCATGTTGTAATCGGCGATTGCCTTGCCGGTCAGGCCGCGCAGGGCCGCAGCCAGGCGCCGCAAGGTGGCGGAATCGCGCACTGCGCGCTCGCCTGCCGGGGTCGGCGCGACCCCGGTCGCCATTGCCACGACGCTCATGGCGCAGCCGCCAGGTATTTGCCCTGCAGATAGCGCAGCAGCGCGTTGGCGCTCAGCGGCTGACCGGTGGCCAGTTTGATCAGTTCCTTGACCGGCAGCTTGGCGCCCAGGCCATGCACGTTGTCGCGCAACCAGCCAAACACGCCGCTGAAATCCCCGTGCGCGAGCTGGGCCTCAACCTCCGGCAGCTGGTTATGCAGGCTCTCCCAGAGCTGCGCGGCGATCACCATGCCCAGCGCGTAGGAAGGGTAATAGCCGAAGGAACCGAGCGCCCAATGTACATCCTGCAGGCAACCATCGGCGGCACCGGCCGGCCGCATGCCGAAACGCTGCTCCATGCCGCTGTTCCAGCTCGCTTCCAGATCGCGTACCGCCAGCTTGCCCGACAGCAACTGCTTTTCGATCTCGTAGCGCTGCAGGATATGCAGGGAGTAACTCATTTCATCGGCATCGACGCGGATCAGGCCGCGCTGCACACGGGTCAGGCGGGTGTAGAGCGCAGCGCACTCCCACTCCGGCCCGCTCACCGCAAAATGTTTCTGCAACAGCGGCTGCAGATAACGCAGGAACGGCAAGCTTCGACCGATCATCATCTCCAGCAACAATGACTGGCTTTCTTCCAGCGCCATGCCGCGATCAAGCCCGACGGGTTGTACACGCCAGCTGGCCGGTATGCCCAGGTCGTACATCGCATGCCCGGTTTCATGCAGCGCGCCGAGCAGGCCATCGAAAGGATTGTTGGCATCGAAGCGTGTGGTCACGCGGATATCGCCCGCGACCCCTTCGGTAAAGGGATGGTCACTTTCGTCGAGGCGACCCTGGTCGAAGGGGAAACCCACCGCTTTCATCACCTCGACCACCAGGGCGCGCTGCTTGCCGGGCGGGAATTTACCGGTCAGCGGCGGCAGCACCACGCCGGCCTGGGCCTCGATCGCCTCGCTGATCATGCCCGGCAGGCGGCGTGACAGGGCCTTGAAAATCGCGTCGATGTCGGCCGTGCCGACGCCCGGGCTGAATTCATCGACCAGGGCATCATAGGGCGGGAGATTGAGCGCCTGACCCAGCAGGGCGGCTTTGTCGCGCACCAGCAGCAGCACTTCTTCGAGGTGCGGCGCAAACAACGCAAAATTATTTTCGCGCCGCGCCGCGGCCCAGTGGCTTTCGGCGCGTGCCACCGCCTTCGCCAGGCGCGAGACCAGCGAGGCCGGCGTGGCGATGGCGTGATCACGCTGGCGGCGCATTTCGCGCAGGTTCGCTACCTGCCAGTCCTCGAGCGCGCGCTCATTGGCCTGCGCGCGATCGAGCAGGCGCGTCACCTTGGGCGCCGTGAGCAGCGCGTGGTATTCGGTTTCCAGCGCCGCGAGCTGCTCGCCACGCACTTCCGAACTGCCGCGCGGCATCATTACTGCCGCGTCCCAGCGCAGCAGCGAGAGCGCGCCGCGAAAAGCATGCAGACGTCGCCATTCTTGTTCGAGGAGTTGGTAAGGCGAGGCGGACATCATCGGACCCACTGATTGGAGCCGGTGATTCTAGCAGCCCGGGAACAGCCCGCGCGACTCGTGGGGAAAAATATAGCTTATAAATCAGGCGTTTATTTGCAAGCGCTCCCAGCTCAGCATGGCCCGTTTGCGCTCCACGCCCCAGTGGTAGCCCCCCAGCGCCCCGCCTGCGCGCAGCACCCGGTGGCAGGGAATCAGCCAGGCGATGGGATTGGCGCCCACGGCGGCGCCCACGGCCCGGGCCGCTCCAGGCTGATCAATGGCTTGCGCCAGGGCACCGTAGCTGGTCTGTTCCGCCCTGCCCAGCTTCAGGAGTGCGCGCCAGACCTGCAGCTGAAATGCCGTGCCACGCACCCAAAGCCTGATCGGGCGGGCCCGGCTCGCTGGCCAGATCTGTGCGGCGAGGGCCTCGGTCGCCGCCAGATTCCAGCTCAGTTTTGCGGCCGGCCAGCTCTGGCGCAACTCGGCGCGTGCGGCACTTTCAGCCGCACTCTCTACAAAGGCCAGGTGGCACACGCCGCGCGCAGTAGACCCCGCCAGCATCAATCCGAAGGGTGTCGGCACTACCCCAAAATCGATCTCCACCCCCGCCCCACCCCGGGCCGCTTCAGCTGGCGTCATGGCCTCGAGCTTGACGATCAGGTCATGCAGGCGCGAGGGCCCGGAAAGGCCGACCGTCAGCGAAGTCTGGAGAATGGACGATTTCTGTGCCAGCTGCTGCTTGGCGACTGTTCCAGTAATGTGCTGGATGTAGGCCTTTGGGGTAATACCGGCCCATTTATGAAACAATCTTTCGAAATGAAAGGGGGAAAGGTGCAGTTGCCTGGCGATGGCTTCCAGGCGCGGTTGTTCACGCCAGTGCTCATCAATATAGGCGATCGCGCGTGCTATGCGCTCGAAGTCGCGGGCGGAGAGGTTTGACATGGCCGTGATGCTAGCGACTCGCCTCCAGCAGTCCCACCCGAAACTTGCTACAGAACGCCCTGCCCGTCGCAAAGGTTCAGGGTGCGGCAGGTGTGCGGCCAGTCGGCCGCGATCCACCCCACCCCCAGCGACAGGGCGAGCAGCAAGACCAGCGAGAGGACAACCACCAGGCGGCGCATGGCCAAATGATAGCCGCCTTGCCCTGATCGTTGCTGCACTGAAGTAGACTTCCATCCATGCCCCTGCGAATTTGCTGCATTTCCGCCGAGATGACGCCGTTTGCGAAAGCGGGGGGCCTGGCGGATGTCAGTGGCGCCCTGGTCAAATATCTGCACGCCGCCGGGCACGACATCCGCCTGTTCCTCCCCGGCTACAGTTCGATCAAGCGCGCGGGACTGGAGCGCTACCCGGTCGAGTTCCTGCAGGATGTGCCGGTGCGCATTGGCGCACACGATTTCAAGTTCTCGGTGGAAACCGTCCGGCTCCCCGGCTCGCAGGCTTTCGTGTACTTCATCGACTGCCCGGCGATGTTTGCGCGCGCGACGCTCTATACCCAGGACGCCGATGAATACCGCCGCTTTCTGCTGCTCACGCACGCCGCCTTTCTGTCCTGCCAGCGCATGGGCTTCGCGCCGCAGATCCTGCATTGCAACGACTGGCACACCGCCATGGGCCCGCTCTGGCTGCGTTCCATTTACCGCTGGGACAAGCTGTTTGCCACCACCCGCAGCGTCATGGCGATTCACAACATCGGCTATCAGGGCGTGGTGGGGGCGATCGCCGGCGGCGAAGTGCTGGCCGGCGCCGGGGTCGAACTGCTGCACCAGGAGGAGCTGCGCACCGGCCGCATCAACATGCTGCGCCACGGCCTGCTGTACGCCGATCTGCTCATCACCGTGAGCCCAAGCTATGCGCGGGAAATTCAGGGCGCGGAATACGGCCTCGGGCTCGAAGACACGCTGCGCGCCCGCAGCAATGATCTGCTCGGCATACTCAACGGCGTCGACTATGAAGAGTGGGACCCGCGCGTCGATGCCCATTTGCCGCGCCACTACGGCGCCAGCCAGCTGGGCGTGAAGGCAGGCCTCAAGGAGGAATTCCTCACGCGTATTGGCCTGCAGAGCGCCGAACGACGGCCGCTGATCGGCATGATCGGTCGCCTCGCCACGCAGAAGGGCCTCGATCTGCTGTTCACGGCCCTGCCCCCGCTGCTGGCGGCGCGCGATTTCAACCTGGTGGTGCTGGGCACGGGCGAGCCGCAGTACGAAGCCTTTTTCACACAGCTGCAGAAGCAGCATCCCGGACGGGTCCATTTCAGGCAGGGCTACAGCGACGAACTGGCGCACTGGATCGAGGCCGCGAGCGACATGTTCCTGATGCCCTCACGCTACGAACCCTGCGGACTGAACCAGATGTACAGCCTGCGCTACGGCACGGTGCCGATCGTGCGCCGCACCGGCGGCCTCGCCGATTCCGTGCAGCACTTCGATGCCACGGCCGGCACCGGCACGGGCATCGTCTTCAATGACTACAACGAAGTGGCAGTGAGCTGGGCCATCGGCCATGCACTCGATCTGTACCAGCAAAAAGGCGCCTGGCGACGCCTGGTGCAGAACGGCATGGCGCAGGATTTTTCCTGGAATCGCCAGGTGCAGCGCTACGTCGAGGCCTTTGAGCGCCTGGCACAGCCCTAAGGGCTGGACCGCAGGATCAGCATGGCTGCCATGACAGTTTTCTGCGCCGGCGAAACCCTGTGGGACGTGCTGCCGCGCGGCGAGTTCATCGGCGGCGCACCTTTCAACGTCGCCAGCCACTGCGCGCGACTCGGCGCCCGCGCGCTACTGCTGACGCGGCTGGGCAAGGACGAGCGCGGCCGTCGCGCGCTCGATCAGGCCAAGGCCAACGGCCTCGACCTGAGCCTGCTGCAGATCGATCCGCGCCTGCCCACGGGTGTTGCCCGCACCGTGCTCGATGCCGCAGGCTCGGCGAGCTACGAATTTCCGCAACCCGCCGCCTGGGACGCACTCACGGCCACGCCCGCGGCCCTGGCCGCTGCGGCGGCGGCCGACGCCTTTGTATTCGGCACGCTCGGGCAGCGCGATCCGCGCTCGCGCGAGGCGATCGGACAACTGGCGCGCGCCGCGCGCTGGCGCGTGTTCGACCCGAATCTGCGCGCCCCGCATATTGACCGCTCGCTGTGCGAGGCGGGGTTGCGCGAGGCCGGCCTGGTGAAGCTCAACGAAGCGGAGTGCGCGGTATTCGCCGACTGGTTTGGCGGCGCCGCGACGCCGGAAGCGATGTGGCAAACGCTCGCACAGCGTTTTGGCGTGCAGGCGCTGTGCGTCACGCTGGGCGCGGCCGGCTCGCGCCTGCACTGGCAAGGACAGTGGCACACGCAAGGCTCCGTGCCGACCACGGTTGCAGACACCGTGGGTGCGGGTGATGCCTTTCTGGCCATGCTGGTGTGCGGGCTGCTCGGCGGCAGCGATGCGCCGACCAGCCTGGCGCGCGCGGCGCAGCTGGCCTCATACGTCGCCTCGCAATCGGGCGCGGTGCCGGCCTACGAGGCGGCGTCGTTTCTCCGGGGTTAGACTGTGTATGGATCGGCTCTACCAGGCCGGCGGCGGGACTTCGCAAGACAGTGCAGCAGCGTATGTTCAATCCAGACGCCGTCGTTCGAGTCGTTAGGTTTGACGACCGGCATTTCTGCCTGGTGATCGACGACGCGCTCGTCGACCCCGATCACTACGCGCAGTTTGCCCATGCGCGGCGCGAGCAGTTCCGCAACGTCGATTTCAGCTTCTACCCCGGCACTCACCTGCTCGCCCCGGCCGAGCTGGAAGCTGGCCTGACTGAGTTTTTTCGTTGACGCAGGATGGCCAGATGCTGTTCGATGCGCGCACTACCTGGAACAAGCAGGCCTGGAACGTCGATGCGGCATTGACGGGCAATGCGTGCAGTTCCAGGCCGCGCGGCGTGCGGGTCAACTGCAGCTCGCGCGGCAGCGTCATGGCGCTGCGCCAGGGCGCACTCGGCACATCCTGCGCATGGTCCCAGTTGCCTATCCAGCCAATGCGCCTACTGGTACTGCCGCGAACCACCGGGTTCGGCGCTGAAGCGCTGACCGTCGACATGCCGACGCCAACGTATGCAGGCCGGCACATTGATATGCAATCTCGCGCGCCTCTGCGGCGAATTTCACGCCAAAAGAAAAAGCCCCATCTGAGCGCGCTCAGACGGGGCCTGGCAGGATGAATTGAAGCTACTGAAACAACTTGTAGTTGAGTCCCAGCAGGAACTGCCGTCCGTACTGCTGGAAGTCCTGCTGGCGGGTCTCACTTACTGCATACGCAATGTACGGCGTATTGGTGATGTTGTTTGCCTGAAACATCACGGACAGCCCCTTCAGAGCTCCGGCGCCAAACTCGTACCCAACCTGCATATCCGTGATCTGGTCGCCTTTGACGTACTTGAAAGCGCGGTCATTGGCGAAATTGGTCACTTCGCCGATGTACTTGGAGCGGGAGCGTCGGGCGATACGTGCGGAAAAGCCAGCATTCTCGTAGTAGAAGGTGGCATTCCACACGGTCTTTGAAAGCCCCGGCAGCGGAATAGTGCCCAGCCCATTACCGGTGATGAAGTTGTTGCCCGGCGGATCCTTGATCTCGATGTCACTCTGGGTCTGCGAAATGCTCAGAATCGTGCCGAAGCCACGCAGTCCCTCACCGAGCATATCTCCCGGCAACGACAGCGACAGCTCGACGCCCTCCAGTTTGCCGCCCTGACCGTTAACCGGCCCGGAGAATGATCCGGTCTTTTGAATGGGCACGCCCGGCAGAAAACCCGGCGGCAAGGTTGCGATGAAATCAGAGAAATCGTGATTCCCGTCGGTCTGGTTGTAGATATAGCTCTTCAACTTCTTGTAGAACCCGGCCAGCGAAACATAGCCACGGTTGGAGAAGTACTTCTCGTAGGAAACGTCAAACGCATCAGCCCGCCAGGGATTGAGTTTTGGATTTCCACCGCTGCCGCCCGGGACGCCAAACTGGCTGACTCCCTGCTCGCTCGAGGCCTTGAGCTGATCCATGCGCGCGCGCGCAAGCTCGCGCGCCAGGCCAACCCGAATGGCCTGCTTGTTGGGCAACAGGAATGCGAGGTTAAAGGCTGGCAGCACGTCGGTGTATTTCTTCCCCTCGGTAAACGGCGTAACCACACCATTGGCCTTGATTGCGGCACTGGAACTCTGATCCGTACGGACCAGCTGCAGCCCAAGATTGCCTTTCAGCGTGACGTCGCCACTCAGCTCGTGGTCAAGTTGCGCCTTGACATAGGCCGTTGCAACTTTCTCCTGCACGCCCCAGTTCTTGCCGATCAGGTAGTCGAACCCGGGCGTCGTTGCAGTTCCGTACACGATCGGCTGGTAGTAGTTGGCCAGCACCGCGGGTACGTTCCATGCCAGTACTGAACCGGCACCCGCATAAGCAAGATTGGTCGGGCCCAGCAGATACTGCGGGTCAATCTGCCAATAATTTCCTGTCAGGTTGGTCTTGGTGTTGAGACCTCCTTCCGGTTGCAGCTTGTCCTTGGTCCGATCTGCATAGTTGATGCCAGCGGACAGATTATTGAACCAGCCGCTCACAGTACGCGACACATCGATACGCGCGGACTTCAGCTTGTCTTCAACATGAGGAATCTTGCTGTAGCCGGCGCCGTAAATCGTCGGCCCCACCTGTACATTGGTCGGGTCGGCGTAGTTCAGACCGAAGGAAAGCTGCGGCATCTCATTGCGAGACAGATAGAACTGGCCGGTGTCGTAGATATTCCTGGGAGTCCCGGGAGCGGCGCTCAGATTCGGCAGATACTGAGAGTTGGTCTCGTACTGCTGTTCGTCCCGCGTCGCCTTTGAATAGCTCAGGTCACCTATCAGGGTCCACTCACTGAGGGTCCACTTGTTGTTCCAACCGGCCGCCTCAATCTTGTCCTGCGTCTTGAACAGGAAATTGCGCACCAGCGGCACGCGTTGATTGAGCGTGCCACCAACTACCGTGTTGTCGCGGATCGTCGGATTTGAATAGCCGAATACAGTGCCGTCCGGAAACGTACCGTCACAGCACGGCGCCGGATAGCCACCAAGATTGACCTCGAGGCTGCGGGCGTTGTCGACCTGGTCGCGCTTGGTGTAGTAGAGATCAAGTACGCTGGCAAACGAATCGCTGGGTTTCCACTCCAGGGCCGCCATCGCGCCACTGCGGCGATTCGTCCCCATGTCAGTACGCACCTTGATGCCGTCAGTAACATAGACACCGGGACCAACACCGGGATTCACGTCCGGACCAGGCGTGCCGTTCGCATGCCAGGGCTCATAGGTTCCTGCGCCTTCGGTAGCAAGCGGTGAATCAAGCAACGCGAACCCGAAAGTCACGCCCACCTTGTTGTCAGCAAACTGGTCGATGTATGAAAAGCTGATGCGATGACCCTTATCGGTCGAATCAGCGCCAAGCTCGTTCTGAGAATTCGCCTCACCGCGGATATTGAACACCATGGCCCGCTTGCCATAGGCCAGCGGGCGCGTGGTGCGCAGGTCGATCGTGCCGGCAAGCCCCTGGCCGACCAGCTGTGCATCGGGCGTCTTGTATACGACGACCCCACTGAGCAATTCGGAGGGGTACTGATCGAACTCGATGTTGCGATTGTCGCCAGTGCTGACCTGTTCGCGACCATTGAGCAGTGCGGTGGTGAAGCCCGGGTCGGTGCCGCGCAGGCTGATCGCCGAGGCACGACCTTCAGCACGCTGGGAGGTCAACCCCGGCAGTCGCGAGATGGATTCCGCGATGCTCGTATCGGGCAACTTGCCGATATCCTCAGCGGAGATCGCCTCGACAATGCTGCCTGAATCACGCTTGACGGCGATGGCGCTCTCGATGCCATGGCGGATGCCCGTGACGACAATTTCTTCGATATTGGCGTTCGCATCGGCCGCCTGATCGGCGGCCATCGAGGTGCTCGCCGCTGCGAGCGACAGCAACGCGGCACCAGCCGCGACAGCAATGCGGTCAAACCAAAAGGCCCGGCGCGAAGCCGGCTGTGTGCAATAGGCCGTCTTGAAGGTCTTCACCTAGGCGTCTCCTTAATGTGTAGTCGGCTCGCGGCAGTCTCCCGGTAAGACTTGCCGCGGCCCTTCCCCCCAAAGGAAGTGTTGTAAATATCCAGCTGGCGCAATCTTAGCGATCAGCCACTCTTTGCCAATGCTTTCGCATACGTATTCATGAAACCTAAGTGCCTTGTTGTATCCGAAATACACGGTACTCCCAGGCACCCAGGGCCAGCGCCGGCAGCCCGTTTGCACCCTTTTGCGTTGCAGCGGGCCGCAGCGTGAGCTCAGTGGCGCTGCCTGACCCTGCCTCGACCACACCGACGAAGGGCAGGTTGGACAAGTTGATCGCAATCAACAATGTCTCGGTGCCACCGCGGCGGGTGAAGCTCAGCACGCGCGTTTCGTCGCTGTTGTGAACCCAGCTCAGATCGCCGCCGGTCAGCGCCGGATGCGAGCGGCGCATGGCGATGAGCTCGCGGATGGCCTCGGCGTACTGCGGGCGGCGCTCGGCGATGCTCCACAGGATCGGCAGCTTCTCGAACAGCGCCGGTGCCCCGGATTCCGCGGTGTCGCCCACCTCCATGCCGTTGTAGACCAGGGGCACGCCATCGAGCATGAACATCAGCGCGGCGGCCGCCAGGGCCGCCGGCTGACCAAAGCGCGCAATCGCCCTATCCTGGTCGTGGTTGTCGGAGAAGCGCAGACGCAAAGCGCCGTGTTCATAGAGCGCGGCATCGCGGCGCCATTGTTCGCGCACCGCACTGGCCGGACCCTGCCCGAGTATTGCTGCAGCCGTGGCGTGGTACAGATTCCAGGAATAGTCGAGATCGAAGGCCCGGGCGATGAGATCGGGCTGCTCCGATTCCGCCAGCATGACGATATCCGGCTTGATCGCCGTCAATTCCACGCGCGCCTGTTCCCAGAAATCCGTGGGTACGCCGCCCGCCACATCGCAGCGGAAACCATCCAGGTCGAAATCCCTGAGCCAGAATTTCAGCATGTCGATCATGTAGCGGCGCAGCTGCGCGTTGTCGTAGTTCAGATCGGCCACATCGGCCCAATCGGGCTGCGGCGGAATAATCCTGCCGCCGGCATCGTGCGTATAGAACGCCGGGGTTTTCATCAGCACCGAATCCCACGAGCTGTGATTGGCGACCACATCGATGATGACCTTGAGATTGCGCTTGTGCGCCTCGCTGACCAGTCGGTGGAAATCAGCGGCCGTGCCATATTCGGGGTTGATGGCGTAGTAGTCGCGCACTGCATAGGGGCTGCCGAATGTGCCCTTGGATTTGAGCTTGCCCACCGGATGAATGGGCATCAGCCAGAGAATATTGACGCCCAGCTGCTGCAGCCGGTCGAGCTGCGCGGTGACGCCGTTGAAATCACCCGTGCCGGAGAAGTTGCGCGGGAAGATCTGATAGATCACGCCGTCATGCACCCACGCCGGACTGCTGCGCGCCTGGTCGCGAGAGTAGTCATGTACAGCGGGGGCATCGGCCAACGTCACGCCGCATACCAGCAGCGCACACGCACCCAGGCGCAATGTTTGAATCATGGGTCCCCACCCTTTCGTGTATGGTTCACGAACCCGGCGACGATAGACGCGGTACTCGACCGCCACGTATGAATACGTATGCGTGTCAGCCGGAACAGCTACGCCAGCGGCTAAGCTGCACAGACCAGTAACAGGGGGCGCTCTTGGACCGGAGTACGGCACTCACACACGCCTGGTGGCACGGCGCGGTGATCTACCAGATTTATCCGCGCAGCTTTCTCGATACCAATGGCGATGGCGTCGGCGACTTGCCGGGCATCATCGACAAGCTCGACTATGTCGCGAGCCTGGGCGTGGACGCCATCTGGGTTTCACCCTTCTTCAAGTCGCCGATGGCGGATTTCGGCTATGACATCGCCGACTATCGCGCGGTCGATCCGCTGTTTGGCACGCTCGAGGATTTCGACCGCCTGCTCGGCAAGGCGCATGGCCTGGGGCTCAAGGTGATCATCGATCAGGTGCTCAGTCACACCTCGGTCGAGCACGCCTGGTTCAGGGAAAGCCGCCAAAGCCGCGACAATGCGCGCGCCAACTGGTACGTGTGGGCCGATGCGCGAGCGGATGGCGGGCCGCCCAGCAACTGGCTGTCGATCTTTGGCGGCGGGGCCTGGAAGTGGGAACCGCGCCGCTCACAGTATTACCTGCACAATTTCCTCTCCGAGCAGCCGGATCTGAATTTCCACCACCCGGAGGTCCGTCGGGCCGTGCTCGCCAACCTTCAGTTCTGGCTCGAGCGCGGGGTTGATGGCGTGCGGCTGGACGCCATCAATTTCTGCTTTCACGACAACCAGCTGCGCGATAACCCACCGAAACCCGTGGAACAACGCAGCGGTCGCGGCTTTCGTGCCGACAACCCGTACGCGTATCAGTACCACGTCTACGACAACACGCGGCCTGAAAATCTGCCGTTCATTGAAGAGCTGCGCGCACTGATCGATCGCTATCCTGGCCGCGTGACGCTGGGAGAGATCTCCGCGGAGAATTCCAGCGCGGCGATCGCCGAGTACACGCGGCCGGGCCGCCTGCACATGGGCTACAGCTTCGAGTTGCTGGGCAGTGACCATACGCCCGCGCACCTACGCACCACTGTCGAGGGCGCACTCGCCGCCTCGCCCGAGGCCTGGCCCTGCTGGGCGATTTCCAATCATGATGTCGAACGTGTCGTCAGTCGCTGGGGTGCCAAAGATTCGCCCGCCCATCTGGCCACACAGCTCACGGCGCTGGTCTGCTCGTTGCGCGGCGCGCTGTGCGTGTACCAGGGCGAGGAACTGGGCCTGGGCGAAGCCGAGCTGCCCTTCGAAGCGTTGCGCGATCCCTACGGCATTGCCTTTTGGCCCTCGTTCAAGGGGCGCGACGGTTGCCGCACGCCGATGCCGTGGCAGCAGGTCGAGCGCGGTGGCTTCAGCAGCGGCAAGCCCTGGCTGCCGGTGCCAGCCCAGCATCTGGCGCGCGCGGTCCAAGTGCAGGAGCGCGATGCGCAGTCGAATCTGCAGGCGTTCCGACGCCTGCTGCATTGGCGTAAGCAGCAACCGGCATTGCTGTGGGGCTCGATCGAATTCCTGGCTGCGACCGATGCCGTACTGGCCTTCACCCGTCGCCTTGGCAAGGAGCAGCTGCTGGTAGCTTTCAATCTCTCGCCGAAAAATGTGTCGGCCGAGTTGCCAGTGGCGATCTCGGGCCAGCCATTGAGCGGGCATGGTCTGCCGGAGGGTCTCATGCAGGGCACGCGGCTTACACTGCCGGCGCACGGAGTGCTGTTCATGCAACTCGGGTGACTTGACCCGATCCCGGGTATTTTGTCATTATCTGTTCTATTGTGATCGTATCTTATTAATTTATTTAATTATTTTAATTTATTATTTCGTCATTAAACTAGTTATTCCTGCGATACAATGGCCAGGTGCCACGCCCGGAAACCACCGACCAGATCTTCACCGAGCTCGCCAAGGGCCTGACATCGGCCGAGGCTCTGGCGCAGCGCTCGGGCCAGTCTCTGTCTGCCATTGCGCGCGCGCTTCGTGAGCTGATCCACAATGGCCGCGCAATTCGAATTGGCCGCACGCGTGGCGCCAGGTATGGACGACGACGTGCAGTGTCGGACCTCGGCAGCGCCTGGCCACTCTATCAAGTCGATCGTGCAGGCGAAATCAACGAGCTGGGCATGCTCTACGCGCTGGCCGGCGATCAATATTATTTTGTCGCTTCTATGCATGCGATCAAACAGGGCTTCCGCCCTTCCGGTATTACCGACGGCCTGCCCTACTTTCTCCATGACCAGCGGCCCGATGGATTCCTCGGTCGTGCCGTCCCGGCTTGCTTCCCCGAGTTGCAGCTACCGGCTCGCGTCAGCGATTGGACTGACGATCACTATCTGCGCTACCTCACTCAGCACGGCTCGGATGCAGTCAGTGACCTGATACTTGGCGAACAGCCACTCAACGAATATCTGCTGGCACGCAATCATCGCCCGGTGATTCAGCCCACCGATCGCGAGCGCCGCTATCCGCCACTTGTGCAGCAGGTGATGCAAGGTGGTTTACCCGGATCCTCGGCGCACGGCGAACACCCCAAGTTCACTGCGCTCATCGACGGGCCGAGTGGTCCACATCATGTGCTGGTGAAGTTTTCGCCCGAGATCAACAGCCCAGTTGGCCGGCGCTGGTCAGATTTGCTGATCGCCGAGCATCACGCCCACGAGCTGTTGCGCGCGGCGCTATTACCGGCCTGCAACTCACGTGTTCTGGTATCGGCCGATCGCACCTATCTGGAGGTCGAGCGCTTTGACCGGTACGGGCGCGAAGGGCGCGGTGGCGTAACTTCGCTAATGGCCATTGATCTGACCACCCACGCCGAGCTCGACAACTGGGTTGCGGCAGCGCGGCGTATGCGAGCCAACCATTCCGTAGACGCCGCCACGCTGGAGCATATCCGCCTGATCGCAACCTTTGGCGAGCTGATCGCCAACACCGATCGGCACTTCGGCAATCTGGCTTTCCACGATGACTATAGCGGCAGCTTCAGGCTGGCACCGGTCTACGATATGTTGCCCATGCTCTTTGCACCGCTGAACGAGCAGATTCTGCTGCGGGTCTACGCAGTGCCGGCGCCAACGGCCAACAGTCAAAGCGTTTGGCGTCAGGCGCTGGCTCTGGCGCTGCGCTACTGGCAGCTGCTTGCGGAAGATCAGCGCATCAGTGAGGAGTTTCGCGCAATCAGCGCAACCTGTCGTGCCGCCATTCAGGCGTATCGCTAGCCGCGTCACCGCAGATCGTGGCAACTCCGACTAGGGCGAACTGCCATGCTGTGGCAATATACCCCCAAGAGAACCGGGGGACCTTTGGCCACACGTCGAGCCCAAAGATCTGCGCTCATGCAAAGCAAACCCACATCATTCGATATCGCCTATCTGGCGGGCGTTTCCCAGCCCACGGTATCCCGTGCACTGCGCGGCAGCCCGATGGTCAGCCTCGAGACCCGCAAGCGCATAGAAGCCATTGCGCAGCAACTGCACTACAAGGTCGACAAGAACGCCTCCAACCTGCGCTTTCAGCGTTCCAACACGCTCGCCCTGTTGCTGTTCGAAGATCCAACACCGGATGATTCACAGATCAATCCGTTTTTTCTGGCGATGCTGGGCTCGATCACCCGCGCCTGCGCCAGGCGCGGCTACGATTTGCTGGTATCGTTTCAGCAGCTCTCGGGCGACTGGCACAAAGACTACGAGGACAGCCGCAAGGCTGACGGCATCATCCTGCTGGGCTACGGTGATTATCTCGCCTATCAGTCGCGCCTCGAGCAGCTGGTGAGCCAGGGTACGCATTTCGTACGTTGGGGCGCAGTGATCAGCGGCCAGCCGGGACTATCGATCGGCTGCGATAACTTCCAGGGCGGCTTCGATGCAGCGTCTCATCTCATCCAGCTTGGACGCCGCACTATCGCTTTTCTCGGCGACGCCTCCAATCACTATCCCGAATTCATGGAGCGCTACCGCGGCTATGCCGAAGCGCTCGGCCAGGCCGGGCTGAGCGCACTGGCTGCCATGCAGGTGAATGCACTCAGCACCGAGCAGTCGGGGTACGATGCTGCCACTGAGTTGCTGGCGTGCGGCGAAAACTTCGATGCCATTGTTGCAGCCAGCGATCTGATCGCCATCGGCGCCTTGCGCGCCCTGCAGGAGCGCGGCATCGATGTGCCCGGCAACGTATCGGTAGTCGGCTTCGATGACATTCCGGCGGCCAGCCTGAGCAATCCGCCCCTGACTACCGTCATGCAGGACACGCGTCGCGCCGGTGAGGCGCTGGTCGACACGCTGCTGCGACTGGTACAGGAGGAGCACGCCGAGGGCGTGGTGTTGCCCACGCGCCTGGTGGTGCGGCGCTCGTGCGGCGCTACGCCTGCGGCTGCGGCACTCGCAACGCCAGCAAGCCGGCGATAAACAGGCACACGCCGCCGAGCGTCAGCGCCTGCATGGGTGCGCCATGCATGAACTGCTTGAGCAGGAAGCCGAGCACGCTGGCGGCCACAAGCTGTGGAATCACGATGAAGAAATTGAAGATGCCCATGTAGAGGCCCATTTTTTCGGAAGGCACGCTGTCCGAAAGCAGGGCATAGGGAATCGACAGAATGGAAGCCCACGCGAACCCTACGCCCAGCATCGAGAGCAGCAGCCAGTCCGGGTCATGAATGAACTGCATCGAGAGCAGGCCGAGCGCACCCAGCCAGACATTGACCAGGTGACTGAGACGCAGCCCGAAGCGGCGCACCATGAATGGAATGACGATCGCAGCAAGCGCGGCGAAGCCGTTGTAGGCGGCAAACAGCACGCCGACCCAGTTGGCGCCCGTGTTGTAGGCGTCTGAAGCCGTATCGGTCGTGTGATAGTGCACCTGGGTGATCGCGGCAGTGGTATAGATCCACATTGCAAACAGCGCCACCCAGGAAAAGAACTGCACTGGCGCGAGTCGACGCATGGCCTCTGGCATGTGCTGCAGGTCGCGCATGATGGTGGCGAACAGACCACGCCCGCTGGCCTTGCCGTAAGCGAGCAGCGCCAGTCCCCACGACAGTGACCCGGCGCCGACCAGGTACAGCTGCCGATCAAGCGCGTAGTGTGCGACGCAAAACAGCAGCACCAGACCGAGCAATGACCACAGCACAGCGTTGCGACGTTGCGCCAGCGGCGGCGGCACCACTTGAGTGGCGTTCGAGCTGAGCGTTGCATCAGCGAAGGCATGCAGCTGTTCAGGCGGATATTCGCGGGTGCGCAGCACGGTCCAGACAATGGCACCGAGCAGCACCACGGCGCCCAGATCAAAGGCATAGCGCACCGTGTCCGGTATGGCCGCTGCGCCAATCGTGCCGGCGGCGTGATTGCTGACACCGGCGCGCGTCAGTATCCAGGGCAACATGCTGGCCACCACGGCGCCAACGCCGATGAAGAAACTCTGCATCGCGTAGCCGGTGGGGCGCTGCGCCGGCTTGAGCTGGTCACCCACAAAGGCGCGGAATGGTTCCATCGAGACGTTGATCGAGGCATCGAGGATCCACAGCAGGCTGGCGGCGATCCACAGCGCTGGCGAGCGCGGCATGGCCAGCAGCGCCGCCGAGGCCAGCAGCGCACCGACCAGAAAATACGGGCGCCGGCGGCCGAGACGAGTCCAGGTGCGGTCGGAGTAATAGCCGATGAGCGGCTGCACCAATAACCCGGTCAGGGGCGCTGCGATCCACAGCGAAGGTATGGCATCGACACTGGCACCCAGGGTCTGGAAGATGCGGCTGACGTTGGAGTTTTGCAGCGCGAAGCCGAATTGCAAGCCGAGAAATCCAAAACACATGTTCCAGATCTGCCAGAAGGAAAGTGTCGGGCGTTCGGATGCGGCGGGCGCTTGCGATGCCGCGGTCTTGTTGCTGGCCATGTATCCCCCGAATCCGGGCAGTGCCCGGAGTCTATTTACACTACTTGGCGTCCGGCCGCTAACCCACGGCCTGGCCGCTCGATTCACGCACCACCAGTTCGCCCGGCAGGATCGCCGAGGGCGGGTCTTCGCCCGCCAGGCGGCGGAACAGCAGATCGACCAGCGTGTGCGCGCCGCGCTGCAGATCCTGCCGCACAGTGGTCAGGGGCGGGCGGGCGTGCGCAGCGAGTGCAATATCGTCAAACCCCACCACCGCGACATCGCGCGGCACCGCCAGACCGGAGGCAGTGAGCGCACGCAGCACACTCATGGCGATCACATCGGTGGCGCCGAATACTGCATCGAATGCCTCGCCCGAACCGATGAAGTCGCGCATCGCCTGATACGCGCTCTCGGCCGTCAGCTGCGTGGGTACCAGCTGCGGCAGCGGCCGCAATCGCGGCGCGCGCTCATAAGCCAGGCAGTAGCCTGCATGGCGCAGGCCAATTTCCGGCATTGCCGGGTCGCCGACAAACAGGATGCGTTTGCGCCCAAGAGCTAGCAGATGCTCCACCACCGCCATGGCGCCGCCGACGTTATCGGTACCCACTGTGCAATACGACTGCGTGGGCAGACGAGCACCCCACACCACCAATGGCCTGTAAGTCAGCGCCGCTGCCTCGAGCAGCGCATGTTCGCTACTCTGGCCGATGACAATGATGCCATCGACACGTTGGCTGCCAATCAGGTTCACGAACCAATCGTCCATGGGCGGCGCGATCTTCTGCAGGAACACGCCGTAGCCGCGCTCGGTGATGGCATCGACAAGGTGGCCGAGCATCGCCATCAGAAATGGATCGCGCAACGGCGCGCTGCTTGGGTGCGGCAGTGGCACGACCACGCCCAGCGTCTGGGTGCGCTGCATCCGCAGGTTACGCGCCGTGGAATTCACCACGTAGCCGCGCTCGCGCGCCAGGCGACGAATCTCCTCGCGCCGCTGCGCGGTGACCAACGGGCTCCCGGCCAGGGCGCGCGACACGGTCGAGGCCGAGACGCCGGCGAGGCGCGCGATGTCGGACATCTTCGCAGGCGCTGTGCGGCGGCGCCTGTTCACGTGCGACCGTACCTTGCGTTCAAGTCGCGCAATCGTCCGGCCAGCTCGGCGCTCAGCGCACCTGCGTGGCAACGCCACTGCCAGTTGCCCGCCACGGTGCCGGGAGTATTGAAGCGCGCCTCGCTGCCCAATGCCAGCAGGTCCTGCAGCGGCACTATCGCGAGCACGGCCACCGAGGCAATGGCCGCGCGCAGCAGCGCATCCGGCAGTTGCGCGCCATCGCACGCCAGGTAGGCGTCGACGCGGCGTGCGCTCCCGGCATCGAGCGCCCGATACCAGCCGAGCGTGGTGTCATTGTCATGCGTGCCGGTGTAAACCACCGTGTCGCGGCTAAAATTATGCGGCAGGTGCAGGTTGTCGCTGGCGCCATCAAAAGCAAATTGCAGCACGCGCATGCCGGGCAGCGAAAACTGGCGCCGTAGCGCTTCGACGTCGGGGGTGATATCACCGAGATCTTCAGCCACGACCGGCAGGTCACCATGCTGCTCAAGCAGGCGCGCCAGTAGTGCCGGTCCGGGCGCGCTGCGCCACTGGCCGTCGCGCGCCGTACGGGCGCCGGCCGGCACCGACCAGTACCCGGCCAGTCCGCGAAAATGATCGATGCGCAGCAGGTCGAAGCGCGCCAGCTGGGCAGCACAGCGTTGCCGCCAGAATATGAAATCATCGCGCTGCGCCTGCTCCCAGTCGTAGAGCGGGAAACCCCACAGCTGCCCGTCGGCGGAAAAATAATCGGGCGGCACCCCCGCGAGCGCGGCGGGCTGACCATCGGGCTGCAACTGAAACTGTTCGCGCTGCACCCAGGTGGCGACCGAGTCGGGCGCCACGTAGATCGGCAGGTCGCCGAACAGGCGCACTCCGCGCTCGTGCGCGTAATCACGCAGCGCCGACCATTGATGGGAAAATTGCCACTGCTCGACACGCAGTGCCTCGAGCTCGGCGGCCAGCGGCAGGCGCGCCGCGGCCAGTGCCTGCGGATCCCGGTGGCTCAACCGTGAAGGCCAGGTCCACCACGGTGCGCCGTCATGAGAGCGACTGAGCGCCACATAGAGCACGTAGTCTTCCAGCCAGCCCGCCTGCGAATCGCAAAACTCCGCGTACTGGGTTCGCAGCGGGCCGGGATCTGGTGCTTCGCGCCAGTCGATCAGCGCCGCATTGCCCGCCTGGTCGGAGCGCACCCAATAGGGCGAGCCATCGGCGCCGACCGGTCCCAGCGGCAATACCTGCCAGACACTGCAGCCCGCCTGCACCAGCCAGTCAACAAATGCGCGGGCATCGGCGCCGAGATTTCCCTGGCTACCGGGCGTCGGGGGCAGCGCCGTGGGGTGCAGCAGCACACCGCAGCGGCGCCGATCAAGCACACTTAGACGGGCACTCACTCCTGGGCGCGCCGCATCACACCGCCGCCCTCGGGCGCACCGCGTCCTATGGAAATGGCATGCGCGAGCGCATCGGGCACCTCGCGCCCCAGCAGGCGATAAAGACTGGCAAGCTGATGCCGGAACAGCAGATCGAAGTCGCGCACCGCCTCGTACGGGTTGTAGTCACCGAACCACCAAAACCAATCGGAGCTCTCGCACAACGCCAGCTGCCGTTCCACCCACTCGCGCTTGTGCGGTGGCAGCCGCCCGCTGGCGAGCACTTCATCGGTGGCAATTTTTGCCTGTACCAGCAGATCCCAGCCGGCATTCTTGTCGCGATCGCCTATCCAGGTAGCCAGGGTGCCGTGCACCCAGCTGCCAGCCACGACCTTGGGCAGGACTGTACACGGCAATGGACGCTCGAGCAGCTCACCGAGCGTGGTGAGTTCGAGCAGCGGGTGATCGGCGAGCGCGGCGTACAGGCCCTTGAGAAAGTAATAGCCGTTAAATGGGTAATGCTCCCAGGCATTCTCGCCGTCGAGTGCGATCAGGGCCAGCGCACCGGGTCGGCCCTCTGCCTGCAGGGCGACGCGCTCGAGCTCAGTGATGAAGTGGCGCACGGCATCGTCGCCATGCCATTTTGAATAGGCAAAGCCAATCAGGTCGGAGAGTTCATCATGACGAAAGAACAGCCGGAGATGCTGATCGGGCGTCTGCCACGCACCCAGTTCTGGCGCTAGTGCACTCGTGGCCGAACTGGCGGCACTCAGGCAACCCCGCAGCACGCTGCCGCTGCTGGCCGCCCATCGCAAACCGTGTGCTTCAATGATCTCCAGGGAGCGCGCGCTGATCGCGCCCTCGGAAGGCCAGCAGCCCACCGGCGCACGGCCAAACACGCGGGTGAAAACCCGCAGCGCCTCGCGCATGTGCCAGGCCACGCGTTCCTCGCCTCCGGGATAAACGGCGGCATGCGGCAGCGGCGCGGCCGGAATCGATTCACGCGCCGAATTGAAATCGATCAGCAACGGCAATATCGGGTGCGCATAGGGTGAGACCGCGAGCTCCACCTGGCCGCGTTCGGCCAGGGCACGATAACGCGGCAACAGTCCGGCCAGCAGCTCGCCGATCAGTTCCAGCAGTATCCGACGATGGGTGGCCGTGAAATCGCGCTCGCGATCGATCAGTGCCGCGACCCGCAGATCGCCGCGCTTGACGGTCTCGCCCAGCCAGGCCACGTGATACCAGACCGCCAGGTCACGCAGGTAATGATCAGACGCGTAGGCCACGGTATCGCGCGTGCCGAGCGCGCCAGCCAGGGCTGCCAGTTGCGCATAGGCCGGGTAACGATTGATCAGGTGCTGGCGCTCGGCACGCAGGCAGGCGTGCACCAGACTCAGGCGCGCGCCGGCCTCGATCGGCAGCGGCGCTTCCGAGAGCAGCGCCAGCACCGGATCGGGCAGCGCCTCGCCGCGGCTCAAATGTGCGGTAACGCGCAGCGCCAGCTCTTCGAGCTGCTCGATGAGAATCGGTGCGAAGTTGACGACCGCGCGTGCGCGCGGATTGGCCTCGAGGTGCGCCGCCATGTCGACGTAATCCTTGATGGCGTGCAGGTAAGTCCACGGCAGCACATACTCGCCGCTGAGCGGGTCGCGATACTGCGGCTGGTGCATGTGCCAGAACAGCACCACCGGAAAGCGCTGCGCAGCACTCATGCCGTGCTCGTCGTGCTGGTCGCTGTGGGATGCAGCTTTTCCTGGGTAACCAGCACCACGCCGCCCTCGGTGATGTGGAAGCGCGCGGCATCGGCAAGCGGATCAACGCCGATCTGCGTGCCGTCCGGCACTTCACAACCCTCATCGAGTATGGCTTTGCGAATGGTGCAGCCGGCGCCGATCTTGACATTGGGCAGCACCACGGTGCGATAGACGCTCGAGCGCTCATCAACATGCACATTGGAGAACAGCAGCGACTGGTTGACGATCGCGCCCGAAATGATGCAACCGCCCGAAACGATGGAATTGACCGCCATGCCGCGCCGGCCGTCTTCATCGAGCACGAACTTGGCCGATGGCTGCTGCAGCTGGTAGGTCCAGATCGGCCACTCCTCGTCATACAGATTGAGCTCGGGCGCCACATGCACCAGCTCTAGATTGGCTTCGTAATAGGCATCGACGGTGCCGACGTCACGCCAGTAATTCTGTGCGCGGGTTTTCACATCCGTGAACGGATAGGCAAACACCTGCAGATTCTCGATCGCCGGCGGAATGATATTGCGGCCAAAATCGTGCTTCGAGTCGGCATCCCTGGCATCCTCCACCAGCAACTTGTCGAGCAGCTTGCCGTTGAACACGTAGATACCCATTGAAGCCAGCGCCACATCGGGCCGCCCGGGAATCGACTCGGGCTGCTGCGGCTTCTCGGCAAACTTCGTGACCCGATTCCACTCGGTGACCGAGAGCACGCCGAACTCCCGTGCCTTGTCGCGTGACACTTCCACCACGCCCACCGTGATGTCGGCGCCCTTCTCGACGTGATAGGCGACCATCGGGCCGTAGTCCATCTTGTAGATATGATCGCCGGCCAGCACCAGCACGTGCTTGGGGCGATGGCTGCGGATCAGATCGAGATTCTGAAATACGCAATCGGCGGTGCCCCGATACCAGTGCGCGCCAACCTGCTGCTGTGCCGGTACCACGTCGACGAACTCCCCGAATTCGCCCCGCAGGTAACTCCAGCCGCGCTGCACGTGCTGAATGAGCGATTGCCCCTTGTACTGCGTCATCAGGAAAATCTGGCGGATGCCGGAATTGACACAGTTGGACAGCACGAAATCGATGATGCGGAATTTGCCGCCAAAGGGCGTGGCCGGCTTGCAGCGATTGAGCGTCAGATCGTGCAGGCGCTCGCCGCGCCCGCCCGCCATGACTACCGCCAGGGCGCCGCTGGTCAGGCGGCTCACATAGCGTCCCGAAGCAGCGCGCGGCGATTTCTTGGCCATGCAATCGATCTCTTTATGGGGCGTGCCGTGCAGTATAGTACCTGCTCAGATGAATCCGGGAACACACTGGACGGCGAATTTACAGGATGACCTGCGGCGCATTGCCGCCGGCCTCCACCATGACCCCCATGGGGTACTGGGCGGCCACGAACGCGCCGGACTGTCTACTGTGTTGACCTACCTGCCCTCTTGCCAGGCTGCACGTCTGGAGGGCCAGCTGGAGATGACCCGGCTGCCGGACAGCGATTTCTTCTACTGGCAGGGGCCGCGCGGCACCCTGCCCGTTCATTACCGGATCGGCTGGCGCGACAGTCAGGGCTACGATCATGAGCGCGTCGACCCCTATAGTTTTGCGCCCTGCTTCGGCAGCGGTGACCTGACCGCGTTCAGTGGCGGCTACGAAGCTCGCGGCTGGCAGTTCCTGGGCGCACAGCTGCTGCAGATTGACGGCATTGGCGGCGTGCGCTTTGCGGTCTGGGCGCCCAACGCCACGCGCGTCAGCGTGGTCGGCCCGTTTGGTGGCTGGGATGGCCGACGTTTCCCGCTGCGCAGTCTGGGCGCCAGTGGCGTCTGGGAAATCTTCATTCCCGGCCTGGTGGCCGGCGAAGTCTATAAGTACGAGCTGCGCCATCGCGATTCCGAAACCCTGGCGCTCAAGTGCGACCCTTATGCCCGCGCCAGCGAGCTGCGGCCCGCGACCGCGTCAATTGTCTGCGAAAGTCATTACCGCTGGGGCGATGCGGACTGGCTGCGTGCGCGCCGCGAGCGTGACTGGCTGCACGCGCCGATGAGCATCTACGAAGTGCACGCCGGCTCCTGGCGTCAGCACAACGACGGGCGGTTCTACAGCTATCGGGAACTGAGCGCCGAACTCATTCCCTACGTGCGGGAGCTCGGCTTCACGCACATCGAGCTGCTGCCCATCACCGAACATCCGCTCGACGATTCCTGGGGCTACCAGACCACCGGCTACTTTGCCCCCACCAGCCGTCACGGCACCCCGGACGATCTGCGCTACTTCATCGATCAGTGCCACCAGGCCGGCATCGGCGTGCTGCTCGACTGGGTGCCGGGACACTTTCCGCGCGATGCCCATGGGCTGGCGCGCTTCGACGGCGCCGCGCTGTACGAGTATGAAGATCCACGCAAGGGCGAGCATCGCGACTGGGGCACGCTGATCTTCAACTACGAGCGCCACGAAGTGCGTTCATTCCTGCTCTCAAGTGCCTGCTATTGGCTGGAGGAATTCCACTTCGACGGCCTGCGTGTCGATGCCGTGGCCTCGATGCTCTATCTGGATTTCGGCCGCCAGGGTGACTACGTGCCCAACCGCCACGGCGGCCGCGAGAATCTCGAGGCGATCGAATTTCTCTCCTCATTGAATGCCACCACTCATGCGCGCAATCCCGGCACCGTGATCATCGCCGAGGAATCGACCGACTGGCCGAAGGTCAGCCGCCCTACCAGCGATGGCGGGCTCGGCTTCAGCATGAAGTGGAACATGGGCTGGATGCACGACACGCTGGGCTATTTCGCGGAAGACCCGCTGTATCGCCAGCACCATCATAACAAGCTCAGTTTTGGGCAGATGTACGCCTACAGCGAGAATTTCGTGCTGCCCTTCTCGCACGATGAAGTGGTGCACCTGAAACGCTCACTGCTGGGGCGCATGCCCGGCGATCGCTGGCAACAGCTCGCCAACCTGCGCCTGCTCTACACCTATATGTGGACCTTCCCCGGCAAGAAGCTGCTGTTCATGGGCGACGAGTTTGCCCACCCCTGGGAATGGAATTTCCGGGTCGCGCTCCCCTGGTGGCTGACCGATCACGGCGAACACCAGGGCGTGCGGCGCGCGCTCGGCGATCTCAACCGGCTGTACGTGCAACGCCCGGCGCTGCATCGCTTCGAATTTGAAGCGCGCGGCTTTTCCTGGCTCGATTGCAACGATGCCGCGCATTCCACGCTGAGTTTTGCGCGCTGGTCGGAAGATCAGCACGTGGTGGTGGCACTCAATTTCACGCCCGTGCCGCGTCCCGGGTTTCGCCTCGGCGTGCCGCACGGCGGCCACTATCGCGAGCTGTTCAATTCAGATTCCGGATACTACGGCGGCGGGAATCTCGGCAATGGCGCTGGTGCCGAGGCCAGCGATACCGCCTGGCACGGCCAGCCACACTCCATCGTGATCAATCTGCCGCCGCTGGCGGGAGTCATCTTCGCGCCGGCTTGAGGCTCAAGCGTCGGCGCGCAGCGCCCGTGGCAGTGCGGCCAGGAACCGATCAACCTCGCGATGCACGCCAATCGTCACGCGCGCCCAGCTGTCGTAACCATCGAAATGGCGCCCGACCTTGATGCCGGCGGCGAGCATGTGATCCTGGAACCGCTTCAGGGGCCCGCCGGTGTCAAAGAACACAAAATTGCCCTGCGCTTCGGCCCGCGAAAGCCCCAGCCGGTCGAGCGTGGCGTGCACGCGCGCACGATCGCCGACCAGCGCGGCACGGGTGCGCTGCTGGAACGCATGGTCATTGAAGCTCGCAATCGCGGCCGAAAGCCCGGTCGTGTTCGGCCAGGTGAGCGACAGCGCGGCAAGGCGCGGCGCGAGCGCCGGCGGCGCGACGGCGTAGCCGATCCGCAGTCCCGCCAGGCCGTGTAGTTTCGAAAACGTGTGCAGCACGATCAGGTTGGGAACGTCTTTCACCAGCCCCGCGAGCGTGGCCACTCCCGGCCGATCGACGAAGTCCATGTACGCCTCGTCGACGACCACCGTGCATTCGACCGGCACCGAGCGCACGAAGGACTCCAGCGCCGCGCGCGTGACCGCGGTGCCAGTGGGATTATTGGGGTTGCAGACATAGACGAGGCGCGTGAGCTCCGTGACCGCAGCGCGCATCGCCGCGAGATCGTGACCATGAGTGCCATCCGGCGCGACCCAGCGCACCTGCATGCCAAGTTTCGCGGCAAACTCCGGCAGCTCTTCAAAGGTGGGTCGCGAGGCGACCAGCTCGCCACCGGCAGCGGTCGTCATGGCAAGCAGGCCGGCCATTTTGAGCAGCTCGCCCGACCCGGCACCGATCACGATCTGGGAGTCCGCGACGCCTTCGTGTGCGGCCAGCTGGGCCGTCAGGCTGGCGATGCTCGCGGCGGCATAGCGCGGCGCCTCGAGCACGCTCGCGAGGATAGCCTGGCGGGCGGCCGGCGACGGGCCGTAGGGGTTCTCGTTGCTGTCGAGCCTTATCAGGCCCGAGCCTTGCGCCGCAGTGCCCGGCGCAGCGGCAACGACGCTGGCCGGTAGCGGCGCCAGGAAGGCCGCCGCGCCAAACAGTGCCTCGCGGCGTGTCAGGCGCCAACGAGTATCAGCAGCCGAGTCGTCAACGGCAGTACGCAATTCGGCACCCATGGGCGTCTCCTTGGAAACAGGCCTGAACGCTAGCACACTGTGCCATCGGCGCACACGTGCTACAAGCGCTTGATCAGTCCCATCTCGAGCGGATGCCCCTGCAGCGCATGTTCCGGCCGCACCCGGAATTCCAGCTCGAATTGACCGGAAGTCGGCGGCTCGGCGTCGAGCGCGAAGACCTGTGAGCCATCGCTGTCAGTCTCGCCGGTCGGCGCCAGCCTGACGCGCCACAGGTCGTCACGTTCGTCGCGACGAAAGGACGCCAGCGCCGGCCACTCGGCGCGCACCCGCGGCAGGGAGCGGCGCGCGACAAACTCCACGGCCACATCGGCCGGCGTCAGACCATTGAGCGCCACCGCGATGCGCTGCGTGAAGCGCCCGCCGCGCTGCATTTCACGTGCCGCCGGCGCCAGCTCGCGCAGTGCCACGCCGCCCCAGGCCCTGTGCACACGCTGCTTCCACGTGGCGAGCGCACGCGCGCCGGCATCCGCCTGCGCTGCGAGCTGCGCATGCTGTGCCGCCGCCGGGCGATAAAACCCCCGGTCGTAGTCGCCGATCATGCGCCGCATGTTGAACTGCGGAATCACCGTCATCATGGCGCGCCGGCAGCGGCGCACCCACTCGGGCGAATAACCATGCGCACCGCGCGCGTAGTACAAGGGCACGACTTCTTCTTCCAGCGTATCGAGCATCAGATCGGCATCGAGAGCGTCGCGGCGCTCGGCGTCCTGCGCCTGCGCGCCGGGCATGCCCCAGCCGTTGGTACCGTCCCAGGCCTCGGCCCACCAACCGTCCAGAATGCTCAGGTTCAGCCGACCATTGATGGCCGCCTTGATTCCCGAGGTGCCGCTCGCTTCCAGCGGTGCAATCGGATTGTTGAGCCAGACGTCGACGCCCGAGACCAGCCAGCGCGCCAGTTCGATGTCATAGTCCTCAAGAAAAACCACATTGCCCGCGAATTCGTGGCTGAGCATGAGCTGCTTGATCTCGCGCACGATCTGCTGCCCCGGTTGATCGGCGGGATGCGCCTTGCCGGCAAACAGGAACAGTACCGGTCGCTCACTGCCATCGATCAGCCGCGCCAGGCGCGCGCGATCGCGCAGCAACAGCGCCGCACGCTTGTAGGTCGCGAAGCGTCGCGCGAAACCGAGCGTCAGCACATCCGGCCGCTGCGGGTCGAGCAGGCGCGTGATGTGGCGCAGCTCGGCCACACTCAGGCCACGATTGGCGTACTGGCGGCGCAGGCGCTCACGCACGCCGGCGAGCATGCGCGCTTTCACGTCCTGCGCGGTCTGCCAGAACAGTTGCTCCGGGATGCGCTCGAGCCCCTGCCAGAACACCGCGTCGTTGAGCCGCTCGCGCCAGTCCGGACCCAGCTGCGTATCGAAGAAGCGACTCCAGGTCTGCGCCAGAAAGGTGGGCACGTGCACACCGTTGGTCACATAGCCGACCGGATTCTCGGCGACCGGCACATCGTTCCAGTGATCGGCGCACAGCTTCGCGGACACGCGCCCGTGTATGCGGCTGACGCCATTCACGCGCCGTGCGCCCGCCAGCGCCAGGCGCGTCATGTTGAAACCATGACCGCCGTTGGGTGTGCGACCCAGTTGCACGACGCGCTCGAATGGCAGGCCTGCTTCCTGCAGATAGCCGCTGAAGCAGCTGCTGAACAGGCCGTCATTGAAGACATCATGACCCGCCGCGACCGGCGTGTGCGTGGTGAACACGCACTGTGGCGCGGCCGCCTCGAGCGCCGCGTCGAAATCGAGACCACGCGCCTGCCCTTCGCGCAGCAATTCGAGAATCAGAAAGGCCGCGTGCCCTTCGTTGATATGCCAGACCGCCGGCTGCAGCCCGAGTGCGCGCAACACCCGCACACCGCCGATACCGAGGATCATCTCCTGACGTATGCGCACGCCTTCATCACCGCCATAGAGTCGATGGGTGATATCGCGATCTTGCGCATTGTTCCCGGTGCAGTTGGTATCGAGCAGATAGACGGCAATGCGCCCGACCTGCGCGCGCCACACGCGCGCCACGACATCGCGCTCGGCAATGCGTACTGTCACGTGCAGGCGCGTCCCGCTCGCATCGTTGACCGCTTCAACGGGCAGATCGCGCGCGTCAGTGTCGGCGTATTCGGCATGCTGCGAGCCATCGCCATCGACGTGCTGGGTAAAGTAACCCTGTCGATACATCAGGCCGACAGCGATGAAATTCATCCGCTCGTCGCTGGCCGCCTTGCAGTAATCGCCGGCCAGAACACCCAGGCCGCCGGAGTAGATGGGAAAACTTTCATGAAAGCCGTATTCCGCGCAAAAATACGCGACCAGGGGCTGATCGGCGCGCGGCGGCGCCTGCACGTAACTGTCGAGGTACTCGACGACCTGGCGGTAGCGCTCGACGTAGATCGGGTCGCCTGCGGCCCGATCCAGGCGCGTCTGGTCGAGACAGCGCAACATCAGGCGCGGGTTGCGCTCCACCTGTTCCCAGAGCTCGGGATCGAGATCCTGGAACAGCGCCCGCGCCGGGCGATGCCAGCTGAAGAACAGGTTAGCGGCGAGTTCAGGCAGGCGCTGCAAGGCAGCGGGAATGGCCGAGGTGACTTCCAGAATTTGCATGGTTAACTTCGCAAGTGTATCAGCGCGCGCTGGCTTTTGATTGAGCGGCGCGCCACGCCGCGGCGGCACGCTGTGTGAGGGCCGCGTGCAGCACGCCCAGCTTTGGCCTGTGCCCGTGCGGCGCTCCCGGTGGTACACCGAAATACTCATCGTTGTACGGTAGCTGCAGCCGCCGTACCAAATTGAACTTGGTATCGTAGGAAAGGCCAGCTACCTTGAAGGCGTCTGCGTCCGCACGCATGATCGCAAATTCGCCGCGGTAAAGGTGAGTCACGCGCTGGCTGGTTCCATAGGCCACCAGCGCACCAAAGTGCGGTGCGTCGTCGTCATAGACCGCGAGGACGAGTGCTGGTCGTGGCTTGTCCGCAGGCTCGGTCTGCAGCTCGTCGGGAAAGTAGACCCAAACAATGTCACCCGCCAGCGGCTGCTTCCACCACTGGGTCATTTGGCGAATAGACTGGATGCCACCGACTTGTAGCGACCTTGCGGCGCGCGCTTCTTTAGTGCCCTGATCATCCGATCGCTTACCGGAGCTGCGTCTGCTTCATAAGCGGGTAGCACTTCAGTTGCCAGCATCCTTAATGCCTGATGAATGACCTGGGTCTCAGGCAGCCCAAGCGTGGCGGCCAGCCTTGCCAGCGTGCGGCCACTAATGCCGTTTGGCGTGTCCGTGGGGCGTAGCCGAAACAGCAATGATTCGGCTTTGGTCGAAGCTGGCATTTTCAATCCGGATCAGTGATGATATATGAAGTATATCATCCCGATGCCGGGCTTGCCAATAGTAGACCTGTGCAGCGGCTACTCACACGTGTCCATATCTCATATCGTCCATATGTGCGTTACAGTGCCGAGGTGCAAGACGCTTCTCAAAGCAGCGTCGTACAGGCATTGCGCTTTTTCGTTGGTGGCGCTCTGGTGAAACGGCCGGCACTTTGCCTATGGACACTCATCTCGCTCATTTCGTATGTGAGCACCGCGTGCTCGCCGCAGCAACCCGCGCCAAGCGTGGCCCCGGCACCGAGCGCCAGCTGCCTGCCCGGCGAGCGTGGCTACCTGCGCCTCAGCCTGCGCGGCGCCATCGATCGGGATCTCAACTGGCGCGGCGCCGGTCTACAGTGTGAAGGCGGCGCACGCCCGGCCGGCAACGGACTGCGCGTGAGCTTTGCGGGATCAGCGGATGAGCACGGATCGAAACTGCGCATCGTATTTGGCATCGCCGCGCACCCCGGTGTGAGCGCGTCGTCCCAGCTGGCTACGAACATCACCGTGATAGCCGAGGGTCAGGGCCAGCTCTACGCCACGCAGAGCGATGGCAAGTGCCAGGTTGAATCGCTGGTGCAACAGGCGCTGGTGATGTCGACACCGCAGCCGCAGTGGCAGAGCCGCGGCCACGACTACCGCATTGCTGCGCGCGGCTACTGCGTCGACCCGGCCACCACTCTTGACGGCAGCGGCCGGCTGTACATCAATCGCTTCGATTTCGCCGGCGTAGCCAGCTTCGAGGACAATGACCTTGAGGTGAGGAGCGAAGCACATGCCAA
This sequence comes from Gammaproteobacteria bacterium, assembly GCA_043744295.1. GTDB lineage: Bacteria > Pseudomonadota > Gammaproteobacteria > Steroidobacterales > Steroidobacteraceae > FEN-1191. Next base: position 33,240 of record JAYTUZ010000129.1, read on the forward strand.
TGCGCCCTGAAGGAATGCCCGGCAGTTGTCGCCAATTCACCTGTCGCGCGGCGTTCGCACTGGTGTTCTCGTTGTGCGCGGCCCTGCACGCCGACGACGCGCCCGCAGCCGAGTCCCGCGCCGCTGAAGCAATCGAGTCGTATCCACAATCAGCACTGGAAATCCGCAGCAGCCAGGGCCGGCAGTGGTTCAACATCCGCATCGCCGACAGCGCAGCTCGCCAGGAACAGGGCCTGATGTTCGTGCGCTCCCTGCCTGCCGACGAGGGCATGCTGTTCCCGCAGGCCAGGCCGCGCGTCATGGCCTTCTGGATGAAAAACACCGTGATTCCACTCGACATACTCTTCATCACCACGCGCGGCCGCATCGCCTGCCTGCGTGAGCAGGCCAGGCCGCTGTCGCTCGATTTGATCGGCTGCGACCGGCCTGTCAAGGCGGTGCTGGAAATTGGCGGTGGCGAAGCGGCGAAGCGCGGCATTCGTGTCGGCGATCTGGTGAAGCACGCGGTGTTTCGCCGCTAGTTGTGCGCCGCTCATCCTGCTGAGTCGGCACGACACTGCGCGGGGCTCGGCTCCAAAAAAAACGGGCACTTCCACCGGGAAGCGCCCGTTTGCTCAGCCAGACAATCCTATAGAGTCTTCGAGACCGTCAGGAACAGGCGCGGGCCGAAGTAGTCGAAACCGCTGTACAGCAGCGAATTGCCGGCCCGGTTGTACGCTCCCGCCGAAATCTGCGGAGGTCTCTCGTTAGTCAGATTGCGGATGCCCAGGATCAGCGACCATTTGTCCAGGCTCTGGTACTTCATCGACACGTCGTGCGTGAGATACGCCGGGGTCCGGAAGTTGTACGGGTCCACCGCCGGATCGAGGCCCAGGTAGGCGTTACTGTCCATGCCCGCCACGTAGGTCAGGCCATAGCGGAAAGTATAATCCTTCCACTTGTAGCGAACGTCGGCGTCGCCCACCCATTTTGGAAAATCCAATGTGCCGTTGTACTTGTCCAATGGGTCGACAGGCAGCACCCTGTTGTCCTGGCGCAGGTAACGCGTGGCACGCAGGTCGACGATCAGTTCGCCTACGCCGACCGACTTCGTGTAGCGCACGTTATAGTCGACGCCTTCAGCCAGCTGCGTGGAAATATTGATGTAATTGTCCTGCACCACCAGCAGGCCAGCGTTGTCGCGGGTGCTGTAGGCACAATAGCTGCCGCCAGCGCGGAATTGCGGATCGTTGTAGCACAGCGACAGCAGGTTGAAGGCGCCGATCTGGTTGACCTGATTGGCAATGTTGATCCGCCACCAGTCCACGGCCAGGGCCACATCGCCCAGCCGTGCCGGCAGGGTGGGCTGGAACACAACGCCCAGAGTGTCGGCATGGGAGTTTTCGCTCTTCAGCCCCAGCGCCGCGCCACCGGCTGAATTGACCTGTATGCCGTTGTTGTTGGTGAAGTCCGGCGGCAGGCCTTCCGACGCGCAATTCTGGTAAATCGGCGAAGTCGGGACTCCCTGGCCGTAGTCGTTGCAGGGGTCAATCGTCCCGGGAAAGAATCCCGAGGTCGGCGACAGGTACTGCTCGAACAGCGCGGGCGCGCGGAAGGAACTGCCCTTGGTGGCGCGCAACTTGATCCATTTCAACGGCGCATAGTTCAGACCCAGCTTGTAAGTGCGATCGGACCCATAGGAGTTGTAGTCGGTATAGCGCCCGGACAGATTCAGCGTCAGGCTCTCGGCAAAAGGCTTGCCGCGCAGAATGGGCGCCTCGATCTCCGCGTAAATTTCGCGCACTGCGTCTTTGCCGCGGGTGATGCCCGCGGTGGTGAGGTTGTAGAGGTTGCCATTGATGCTGTCCGCTGCAGGCGTGTCATCGAGCTTCAGTGTGCGGATTTCGACGCCCAGTGCAGCGCGTACTTCACCGGCCGGAACATTGAACAGGCCGCCGTCGACATTCGCCTGAAAGGTGCTCTCGTTATAGGTGGTGTTGCCGGTGACGTCCTGCCAGACGTAATTGCGGTAGGCGTTGTCGACCGTGCCGGAGAGAAACGCAGCGTCCAGGAACGGCGCCGGTACGCAGATCGGGTTGGCACTACCGATGTTGCTGGCGCAGGTATAGTCGATGCCGCCTACATTGCGGGTCGGCGCGTTGGTCGGGCCCGACACCGGTACCACATAAAGGGAGTTATAGATTCGATCGGTCAGCCAGGACTGGAAGGTGTAGGAGCCCTTGGCTCGGCTTACGGTCACGTTGGCGTCGTATTTCCAGCCACGCAGGAAAGTCAGGTCACCGCGCAATCCCGCCACGAAACGCGAAAAATCAACGGTCTCGCGGGTGTCGTCATTGCCCCAGCCCACGAAGGCCCGGGCCTCGATATCGTCACCGAAGGGGTTGGTCGGGCCCAGGAAGGCGAAGCGATCGGTCAGCACCTGGGGCACGAAGGGATGCCCTGCAAAACCGTTCGACGCGTCGTACTGATAGTCGAGGCTCAGCTGGCGCGCACCAATCTGGTGTGACTCGCGCCGGTCGTAGAGTGCTTCAAAATACGCCTCGGCGCCGCCCAGCGCGCCCAGGTCGTAGGATCCATTCAGGAACATGGTGTAATTGCGGGTCGGCGAAATCAGCGATTCATTCAGCATCGCCGGAAAGAAGCCGGAACGCTTTCCCAACGGGTTCACGTTGCGCCAGCCGGGAACGGGGCCGGCCGAGGCACTGTCCGGCGTCCAACGGGTACCCAGGAAATCAAAAGTGTCGGGGTCAAAAAGCGCCGCAGCAATGTAATTGTTCGCAATGCCGTTGGTGCCGAACTCACCGCCGACCGGAAAGCACTTGGGCCGCTGCGTTATCGGATCGATGATGGAGCCGACGTACTTACCGGTGGTCGGATCGATAAACTCCGAGGTCGGGCAGCTCGCCCAGTCACGCTGGCCGACAGCGAGATTGGTGCGGTCGTAGTACTCCAGGCTGCCGCTGACTTCGAATTTATCCCAGGAGTGGCCGCCCACGACCGAGAATGAAGTCTGGTCGCCACCGCCGTCGCGCGTCTGCACGCGCGTACCTTCAACGGTCCAGTCGCGGATGCCCTTGCGCGTGATGATGTTCACCACGCCGGCGACGGCATCGGAACCGTAAATCGATGAGGCGCCATCCTTGAGGATCTCAATGCGATCCACCATGGCCGAGGGCAGCACGTTCAGGTCGGCGGAACCCACCGAACCGCGGGTGCCTGCCGGCGCCAGCCTGCGTCCGTTGAGCAGCACCAGAGTGCGCACGGCGCCGAGACCACGCAGGCTCAGGGTGTTGGCGCCCGGGCCGCCATCGGTCACGTAGCCGCCAAAGTAGTTGTTGATCTGGTTCGAGCCGCCCGACACCGTCGAGCCCTGCAGGGTATCAGTGGTGGTGGTCAATCCGGCCAGCACCGACTCATCCTTCCTGATGACCTGGATCGGTGAGGCCGAGCTGTACTCATCCTGGTGGATGTGCGAACCGGTGATGATGATCTGCTCGATGGGGGCGGCGGCGGCTTTTTCGGTGGCCTTCCGGGCCGCTTCTTCCTTGGCCGCCTTGTCCTTGGCGGCCGCATCGGGCGCGGCCTGCGCGACGACCAGGTTCTTCGCGGATTCAGTTGAAGCTTCAGCGCCGTACGCGGCTCCGGCGATGGCAGTCGATGCCATAGCCCAACACAAAATCGCCAGACGACTGGCTATTCCTGTAATCATGAAATTCTCCCCCGATTGATTGGTGCGGCCCTGGCGCCTTCCCGCGTCCAGACCGCTGTAGCAACAAAGAGATTATCATAGCTATCCAGGACGATCAAAGCGGCGTTGCATCCAAACAACAGACACATGCTGTGCCGGCGGAGCGCGGAGTTGATCGTGGCGCGGTGGCGCTATACTGGGGGCGCGAGCCTTCAACAGCATCGCGAAAATTCAACCGGGGTCTGCCATGCGCTTGAAAGTCGCCGCTTTAATGACGATTGCAGGATTTTGCGGGGCCGCCTCGGCCAAACCCGTGCCACCGACCATCGAGGCGCTCGCGGCGTTTCCGGCCATGTCCGGGTTCACGCTGTCGCCGGATGGCAAGCACCTCGCGGCTCTCGAGGGCCGTGGCGAGGATAGAGTCATCCTGGTCTGGAAGACGGATTCGCTCACCACCAAGCCCACGGTCATCGGCTCGAAGCAGATGAAGATCGCCCGCGTGCTGTTCATCAAGAACGACACCCTGGCGGTGACACTTTGGCAGCCCTTTGATCTGCACTTCGACAAGACCACCCGGAGCTTTGTAAGCAAGTTCTACTTCACCGACCTGGAGGGCAGGAACTGGCGCGAACCCCTGCCGCTGCCGACCGCGAAGAGCGATGTCGAGGAAATCGAACAGTCCATCTCCGACCCGGCGGTACTCGACACGCTGCCGAATGATCCGAGTCACGTACTGGTCGTCAATGACATCGGCGTCAGCCAGGGAGACATCTACAAAGTCGACGTCGTGAGCGGCCGAGCCGAGCGGATTCAGCGCAAAGAGGAGAATACCGCCGGCTACGTCACCGACCTTGAAGGCACGGTGCGCGCGCGCACGCATCTGGATGTGGACGGCACAGGCAGCTACGTCGCCACGGAATTTCGCAACCCCGGCTCCGGCGGCTGGGAAGAGCACTTTCGTACCTACATCAAGGACCGGAACATTGCCGAGGTGATTGGCTTTGCCAAGAACCCGGACATCGCCTATGTGCTCAGAAACCAGGGCCGCGACAAAACGGCCATCTACGAATACGACGTGCGCAACCGCAAGCTCGGCAACGTTGTCTTCGAACACAAGTTCTTCGATGCCGATTCGATCGGCGTCACGCGCATCAAGGGCGAGCACTACGGAGATATCGAGTACTTTGGCTACAAGGGCCTGACGGAGACCGATCGCTACTACGTCTCGGACTGGATGCACACCCTGGACAAGCAGCTCAGTGCCGCGTTCAAGGTTACTGAGTCGCCACAGATCATGACCGACCCGGCCACCGGCAACAGCGCCACGGCGGCGATGCGCATCGGCCGCAACTGGCAGCTGGTCAGCGTCTCCCAGGACCGTAACCTCGCCGTCGTGGCCGTTGATGCACCGAATGAACCAGCGAGTTACTACCTGCTGCGCAACCAGCGCGAGCTCTCGCTGCTCGCGCACCGCCATGCCGATGTCGACAGCGCGGCGTTGGGCGAGAGCCGGCTGGTGTACTACCCGGCGCGCGACGGCCTCAATATCCCGGCTTTTCTGCATACGCCGAACCCGGAGCTGTGCGGCGCCGGACCGTGGCCAAGCGTGCTGCTCCCGCACGGCGGCCCGTGGGCGCGCGACGAGCTCGCCTATGATGAATTCGGCTGGATTCCGCTGCTGACCAGCCGCTGCCGTGCCGTCCTGCAGCCCCAGTACCGTGGTTCCGAGGGTTGGGGCGCCAGGCTATGGTTGGCCGGTGATGGCGAATGGGGCCAGAAAATGCAGGATGACAAGGACGACGGCGCCAGATGGCTCATCGACCAGAAGATCGCCATTCCCGGCCGCATCGCCATGTTCGGCTTCTCCTATGGCGGCTACGCGGCATTCGCAGCTGCGGTGCGACCCAACGGACTCTATAAATGCGCCATCGCCGGAGCCGGGGTTTCCGACATCGAGCGCATCTGGGCGCAGTTCTATACGAATGCCTTTTTTCGCGACGGCCAGGCCAAGACCGTCAAGGGCCTGAGCCCGCTGAGCAAGGCCGATCAGATCTCCATCCCGATCTACGTCTTCCACGGCGATCGCGACCAGACGGTGCCCATCAAGCAGTCTGAATGGTTCGTGGCCAAGGCCAAGGGCGCCGGGCGCGACGTGAGCTACCGCGCGTTCAAGGATTTCGCCCACGGCCCGTCATGGTCGCGCCAGACCTATGGCGAGGTGCTGCGCAGCATCGATGACTACCTGAACAAAGGTTGCGGCGGCGGACTATAAGGCGGGATAGCGCTCGACGATCTCGCCAAGCACCTCTTTGAGCTCGCCGAGCCAGGGCTCGAACTGGCGCCACTGGTGGAGCGCATCGGCATTGATCGGACGGCGCACCTGCTCGGAACTGATCGTGGTCACCACGCGGCGGTTCGCATGGAACTGCAGGCAGCCCGCCTCGAAGGGCAGCCCGCAGTGCTCGAGCAGGCGCCTGACGACGCCCTCCGGATCCCTCACCAGCTGCTCGTAGTACACGCGGTGCACGCGGCCTGGCAGCACCGAATCAATATGCTCCAGCAACTCGAAGTAGTCCCGATAGTGTCGACCCAGGTCGCGCTGATCGTAGCTGAAGGGATGGCCGCGGCCGAACAGTTGCCGGAAGCAGGAGAAACAGTTGGCCAGCGGATGACGGCGCGCGTCGATGATCGCAGCGCGCGGAAACATCAGCTGGATGAGACCGATGTGATCGAAATTGACCAGCATCTTGTCGACGAAGCGCGGCTTGCCGAGCGGACGATGAGCCGCAGTCTCTGCAAGATAGCGCGTCGCGTAGGCGGCCATTTCCACCCGCGTCAGCAGTCCGACTGGGTCGGGATAGTTCGGGGCGCCACCGGGATTTTTGCTCAGCAGAACCGCGCGCGCGATCGCCGGTAAGTTGGGCAGTTCGCGCGTGCCTTCAACCTGCGAGTGGCTGGCGAGGATCTGTTCGAGCAGTGTCGAGCCCGAGCGCGGCATGCCGACGATGAAGATTGGGTCGCGGCGCTCACTGCCCCAGCCGGCCCGCTCGGCAAAGAAACCCGCTGAATAAAGGACCTTCGATCGCCGCACGCCGGCGCTCATCGCTTCCGGATCATGATGCAGCGTCGCCCTGAGCAGGGCGTTGCCGCGCGCATAGTGTTCGAAGGCCTGCGCTGGTTGGGCTTCGTCCTCGTAGGCCTTGCCCAGCGCAAATTCCAACTGCACGCGATTTGGGCCCGGCCCCGTGCTTGCGGCGAGCCGTTGCATGGCCTCCCGGTCCGCGGCCGTGAAGCGCACCGTCTTCAGATCCGCCAGGTTCCGGTAGGCCTCGGTCAGCTCCGGCTCCATGGCCAGTGCGCGCCGGTAGGCATCGATCGCTCCGGCCTGCTCGCCCAGGTCACGCAGCAGGTGCCCGTAGTGCAGATGGAGCCTGGCATCGTCCGGGCTCGCGGCGATCGCCTGCTGGAGCAAGACACCGGCCTCATCATTGCGGCCGTTGAAGCGCAGCAACTGCGCCTGCAGGCAGATGTAGCCGCTGTGGCGTGGTGCGGCTGCGAGCAGTCGCTCCACGTGCGGCACCGCCTCGCTGTAGCGCTGCTGTATGCACAGCTCGGTCGCAAGCTCGAAACGCGCCAGCGCAAAACCCGGCGCCAGCTCCAGGCAGCGCCGCAGGTAATGCTCCGCCTCGGCGTAGCGGCTGCGCGCGCGCGCGGCCAACGCGCACATATGCAGTGCCGCGACATCATCCGGGGCCTTGAGCAAGCGTTGCTGCAGCAGCGCACTGGCCAGGTCCAGCCTGCCATCCTCGATGGCGACGGCGGCGTCACTGAGTTCCGGAGCGCGTGGCGCCAGGCGCTCGTACCTGGTGTAGGCGGCATCGCCACCCGGCGTATCGCCGGTCCGGAAACACAGTGTGGCGATCTCGAACCAGGCGTCGGCCAGCCGGGGATCGAGCGCAACCGCCTTGTTTAACACCGCGCCAGCTTCAGCATTACGCCCGGCAGCGGCGCAGGCGCGTCCCAGCTCCAGCTGCATGACAGCTGAAGCCGGTTGCGCCGCGGCGAGCGGCAGCAGAAGTTTCAGCGCGGCGTCCGCATCGCCGAGGCGCCGGCAGGCGGTCGCGAGCAGCAACCCCGCCGCTTCATGAGCCGGGCTGTGCTCGAGTATGGCGCTGGCGCAGCGCAGCGCGGCCTGTGGATCCGATTCCAGCAGCATCGAGGCACGCATGAGCTCGAGATCGGCGCGACCGCTGTCCATAGGCGCTGTCCGTGTACTCAGGTGGACGGCGACAACTTCGCCACCGCCGGATAACGCGCGGCCAGATCGCCCAGCGTTGCCGCGAGCGTGCCGAGCCAGGGCTCGAAATGGCGCCATTGTTCAAGCGCGTCGGAATTGATCGGCCGACGCACCTGTTCGGAACTGATCGTGGTCACGACGCGGCGGTTCTCGTAGAACCTGAGGCACCCGGGCTCAAATGGCAGAGCAGCGTGCTCTAGCAGTCGCCTGACCTCCGCTTCCGGGTCGGCCACCAGCTGCTCGTAGTAAACGCGGTGCACGCGACCCGGCAGCACCGTATCGAAGTGCTCCATCAGTTCGCAGTAATCGCGATAGTGCAGTCCGAGTTCCTGCTGGTCGTAGCTGAAGGGCTGGCCGCGGCCGAACAGCTGCCGGAAGCAGGAAAAGCAGCAAGCCATCGGGTGCCGGCGCGCATCGATGATGGTGGCGCGCGGGAACATCAGCTGGATCAGGCCCACGTGCGCGAAATTGCCGGGCATCTTGTCGACGAAGCGCGGCCGGCCGAGCGGTCGGTGCACCTGTGTCTGCTGCAGGTAGCGCGCCGCGTACGCTTCGAGCTCACCCTGTTGGAGCGTACCGACCAGGTCCGGATAGTTCGACTCGCCAGCAGACTTGGCGCTGACGATCAGCTCGCGCACCATGCCCGGCATGTCCGGCAATTCGCGCGTGCCTTCGACCTGCGAGTGGCTCGCGAGTATCTGCTCCAGCAGGGTCGAACCGGAACGCGGCATGCCGACGATGAAGATCGGGTCGGCACGCTGGCTGCCCCAGCCCACCCGCTCGGCAAAGAACTGTTTCGTGAGCAGCGCCTGCGAGCGCCGTACGCTCTGAGTAAGGTCATCCGGAACGAAGAAAATCGTGGCCCGGTGCGATGCATTGCCGCGCGCATAGTGCTCATAGGCCTGCGCGTATAGCCCGGCATCCTCGCAGGCCTTGCCCAGGGCGAATTCCAGCTGGGCACGCGCGGGGCCGGGCGGCGCGCGGCGCGCGAACTGCTCCATCGCCTCGCGATCGTTGGCCGTGAGACGCACGGTCTTCAGGTCGGCCAGGCTCCAGTAGGCCTCGCCCATACCAGGCTGCATGGCCAGCGCCTGGCGATAGGCCTCGATGGCGCCAGCCTGATCACCGGTTTCCCGCAGCAGGTGCCCATAGAACAGCCGCAGCCTGGCGTCATCCGGATTTGCCGCGATGACCTGCTGCAGCAAGGCGATCGCCGCGGCATTCTGCCCGTAGAAGCGCAGCGTCTGCACCTTCAGGCCCAGGTATCCGGGATTGCGCGGCTCGCTCGCCAGCAAGCGCTCGACGTGTGGCATCGCTTCCGCGTGCCGCTGCTGCGCGCACAGTTCGGTCGCGAGCTCGAAGCGCGCGGCGGCATAGCCCGGGGCGATCTGCAGACTTCGCGCCAGGCATTCCTCTGACTCGTAATTGTCGTCGCGCGCGCGTGCGATGGTTGCGAGCATGCGCAGCGCCCGTACATCTTCCGGAGCCTTCTGCTGGCGCTGCTCGAGGATTCCAATGGCGACATCCAGGCGGCGATCACCCAGCGCGATCGCGGCATCATTGAGCTCTGGCGGCTGCGGCGCCAGGCGATCGTACTGCGCGTAGGCCAGGTCCCCGCCGCGCGTGTCGCCGGCGATGAAGCGCTGGGCGGCGAGTCCATGCCAGGCCTCGGCGAGCCGGGCGTCGAGCGCGACCGCAGCCTCGAAGGCGCTGAGCGCCTCGGCGTTGTGGCCGGCAGCGGCGCAGGCGCGGCCCAGCTCCAGCTGCAGGGTTGCCGAGCCGGGCTGCGAGCGGGCCAGCGACGCCAGCAGAGCCTGCGATCTCGCGGGATCGCCCAGGTTGCGGCAAGCGGTCGCGAGCAGCAGCTGTGCTGCCTCGTGCCCGGGGCTGAGCTCCAGCATGGCGCTGGCGCGCCTGAGCGCGGCCGCCGGATCCGACTCCAGCAAGGCGGAAGCGCGCATGAGTTCGAGATCGATGGCAGCGCCCGGCGCCATGAGAACCGCTCCTCTGATGAGCCTCTAGTATGACGGTCCGCAGAACCGGGCGCGAGGCGGTACAATTCCCGGATCCGTGGCGAGGCCGCACCCGAGGATGAGCTCTTGAATACCCCTGCCCCAGCGCCTCTCGACGAGGCCACGATAGCCCGAGCCGTGCAGATGTCGCGCGCGGAGGCGGCCGCCGGGCGGATACCAGAGTCGGACCGGCTGCTGGCGAGCGTAGCCCAGCACGCGCCCAACCATCCGGCGGTGCTGAACGAACTCGGCGTGCGCATGCTCGGCCGCGGCGCAGTGAAAGAGGCGCAGGCCATGTTTGAACGCGCCACGAAGATGGATCAGAACCACCCGGCCCTGTGGGCCAACCTGGCGAGCAGCCTCAAGGCCCTGGGCCGCCAGACCGAAGCGCTCGACGCGCTCGACAGGGCACTGCAACTCGAACCGCGCCATCTTTCGGCCCTGCTGCAGAAGGGCGCGATCTACGAAGCGCGTGGCGAGCTGCGCGCGGCGGCACGCATCTACCAGAACATGCTCGCCTGCATCCCGCCCGGCGGCGAGGTGCCGGCGTCCATCAAGGATGCCGTAACCCACGCGAAGCAGCTGGTCGACAAAGACCAGGCCGAACTAATTGAGGCGCTCGAGGGCCCGCTCGCCGAGCTGCGCGAGCGCCACGGCGGACGACGGCAACGGCGCGTTGATCTGTGCCTCGAAACGCTCATGGGCAAACGCCAGCCATTCTTTTCGCAGCCGACCTGGATGTACATGCCCGAGCTGCCGGCGATCGAGTTCTTCGAACGCTCCGACTTCCCCTGGCTGGATGAGTTCGAGGCGCAGAGCGAGGCGATCCGCAAGGAAGTGCTGCAGGTGCTGGTGGCCGACCGCGACGGCTTGCAGCCGTACATCGACTTTCCGGCCGACCTGCCGCTGGACCAGTTCCGTGAGCTCAACCGCTCGCGGCGCTGGAGCGCCTACTTTCTGTGGAACCAGAGCGCGGCGGTGCCGGCGCATCTGGCGCGCTGTCCGGTGACCGCGCGGCTGCTGGAAACGGCGCCGCGCTGCCGTATCGAGGGCCGCGCGCCGACCGCGTTCTTTTCGATACTCGATGCCAACACGCGCATTCCCGCGCATGTCGGCGTCACCAACACGCGCTGCACGGTGCACGTGCCGCTGGTCATTCCGCCGGATTGCGGCTTCCGGGTCGGCGCGACCACCCGCGAATGGGTTGCGGGCCAAGCCTGGGTGTTCGACGACACCATCAACCACGAGGCCTGGAACCTTTCGGATACGCCACGGGCGATACTGATCTTCGACATCTGGAATCCGTTGCTCACGGCCGCGGAGCGCGACATGATCCAGACCGCCACCGAGGTTTACGCGAGATACTACTCGCTGCCCGCCGAGCAGGCGTTGTGACCACAGTCGCCCGCAGCGCAGTGCTTGTCCTGGTGACAGGACTGCCGCTGTCGATCGTGGCGACCAGCGCCGAGCCAGGGCTCGCGCATTGTGCTGCGATTGCCGAGGCCGGTGCGCGACTCGCCTGTTACGACGCCTTGGCGAGCCGGGCGACGCGCGATAATTCTCCGCTGCCGATCCCGGCGCCTGCACTGGTGCCAGCGCCGGAGCGCGTGCCCGCAGCGCCGCCCGATCCAGCCGTTGCCACCGGGAATTTTGGTCTCTCAGCCGTGCAACAGCATACGGCCGACCAGGGTCCGACGGCGATCGAGGCGCGCATCGCCAGGGTCATCGTGGATCAAAGCCGGCGCGGTTACCTGGTGCTGGACAACGGCCAGACCTGGGCAATCACGGACGGTGAGATGCTGCTTGATGCAGGCGAAGCGGTGACCATCCGCCGCGCCGCGCTCGGCTCATTCATGCTGACTTCGGCGTCGAAGCGCTCCTACCACGTTCGCCGCGTACGCTAGGCGGCGCCTCAGTCTCCGTACCCGAGCCGCTCTACCCAGGGCTCAAGCGCCGGCAGGATCGGCGCCAGGGCATCCTGATAATTCCGCCAATGTCCGATGCCGGCGCGGTTGAGCCCGCGCGCGAGCTGTGCGGTACTGGGCGTGGCGCGTTCGCGCGCCTGGACGCGTGAGGCAAAATCAGTCAATGCCGGAACCCATTCCAGCTCCAGGAATTCGCAGATCGCGCGCAGCTGCTGCTCCATATCGTCGACCACGCCCTCATAGCGCACCGCCCGCCAGCCCAGGCCCAGCAGGCTGCGAGCCTGTTCGGCGAGCCGCATGGTTGCATCGTAGAACGCGGCCGCACCCTGCAGGCTCAGCAACTGATACATCGCCGGATTCATGCTGAAACGGCGACGGAAGCAACTCTGCACCACATCGCGCGGGTCGCGGTACGCGAACAGGATTTTCGCCCCGGGGAACAGGCGGGCGATCAGCGGAAGCTTCAGGGTATTGAGCGGGTGCTTGTCCACGAACACGCGGCCGTCGAGCTTAGCTCCCGCCGCTCGCGCTTGTTGCCAGTAGGAGGCGCGCAGCGCCTGCAGCGCGCCGGCGTCGGCCCTGAGCAAGGTTTCGAAATCCAGCGGTTCGCGCATGTACGCCAGCACAGCCGGCTCGAGCAGTTCGTGCTCCTCGAGGCTCGCGACGCGCGGATGGCCGTCAAGCGCGACCTCGAGCAGCGTTGTGCCGGAACGTGGAAACCCCAGCAGAAAGACGTGGCCACTGGGGCCGCCGGCATCGACTGCCGGCTCCGGATTGGCGCTCCACCGGGCTGGTTCCACGCGCCGCATCGCGGTGATGATCGACTCCGCATAGGACAAGATGCCCGTACCCTCGGCAAAGCGGCAATGTACCTGCCGCAACCCCTCATTGCAGGCCGCGTAGGCGCCGAAGGCCTCCGTGTATCGACCCGCCGCATCCAGCACGTCGCCCAACAGGCCGTTGGCCCGCGCCTTCTCGGCCGGACCCACGCGCGGATCGGTGAGCAGCTGGCAGGTCAGCATCTGCGCCGCGTCGGTAGCACCGCTGGCCAGCTCGGCGGCGGCGAGGCTCAGCACCGCATCCGGGAATCCAGGGAGCCTCGCCAGCACCTTGCGGGCCCAGCCACGCGCCTCGTCATGCGCTCCGCGATGCGTCGCGATCGACGCCAACGCACCCTGCGCCGCCAGGTTGTCGGGCTCGAGCTCCAGGGCTCGCAGGTGGCTCTGCCGCGCCTGGCCGAGCGCGCCGAGGGCAATGAGCGCATTGCCGCGGTTGGCGTGCGCAAAGCCCAGCTCCGGGTGCACCTTGAGCAGGCGATCGACATGATGCAGGGCTTCGGCCGGCCGGTCGAGGCGCTGCAGGCACAGGGACAGGGCATTTTGCACGCTGATATCCTCAGGCGCGAGGCGCAGCGCCCGCTCCAGCAGCTGCAGCGCGTCTTCGAGCTTGCCCTCGTGCTCGAACCGCGTCGCCACCACATTGAGCAGCAATGGGTGCTCGAAGCCGCTGGCCAGGGCCTGCCCGGCGATTACCGCCGCAGCGGCGATGTCGCGCTTCTCGGCCAGCGCGAGCACCGTGCGGAGCATCTCCTGGTCGGCCTTGAGATCGCGGGGCATGATCTGCCTACTCAAAAAAAGCGGCGGGCCGAAGCCCGCCGCACATGGTCTCAACAACGCGTGTCGCCAGGTCTAGAACTTGGCTGTGACGTGCGCGTACATGTAGCGACCCAGCGTGTCGTAAGTACCCACCCAGGTGTTGTCGTTGCAGGTGGTGTTCGGGCAGTTCGAGTAGTTTCCGTTCACGACGATCGGCGGACCCTTGTCGCCCACGTTGTTGGCACCCATCCGGAAATTGAGGTTCTTTCCCCAGGAGATCGAGGCCGACAGGTCGAGGTAGCTGTAACCACCGATGTGGCCGAACCCCGGCTGATACTCGCCCGCGAGCTGCGGACTCGAGCTGGTCTTGTCCACGTCCACCGCGCCGGTGTAACGCCAGCGGGCGCCGAGCACCAGGCCGGCCCATGGCGTAGCCCAGTCGGTCGCAAAGGTATGCTTCCATTCCGGTGTCGGCGCATAGCAGACCGTACCGTAAAGGCCGGTGCAGTCATAAGAGCTGCCGTTCGGCAGCGGCTGGGTGCTCCAATCGAGGGTCTTGGCCCCAGTCACGGTGAAATTCAACTTGCCCATGCTGCCGATCGGCAGGTTGTAACGGGCGGTAAGGTCGACGCCCGCCGTCGTGACAGTACCGATGTTCTGAAAATTCGTGTCGACGAAATGGGTCTTGTCCTCCCACAGCGTGCCGGTCACCGGATCGCGGTGAATCAAATTGCAATACAACGGGTTGCCCGTCGTGGCGCAGTTGTTGAGGATGGTGTCGGTGGACAGATTGGTAATCGTCTTGTCGATCTTGATGTGGTAGTAGTCGACCGACGCCACGAAGCTCTTGAGAGCGGCCGGCTGCACTACGAAACCCACGGTGTAGGTGTCGGCCACCTCGGGCACCAGGTTCGGATTGCCGCCGGAGGTGTTGTTGATCTGCGCCGCCGGATTCGCGCCAATCTTGCCGTACTTGCCAGTAGGCACGCCGGTCAGCGCGCACTGCGCCTCGGTGTACTGCGGGGTTGGGCCCCAGCACGGATCGGCATTGCCGCCCGCACCGATGACCGCCGGCCCGAACAGCTCGGTGATGTTCGGCGCGCGCACCGCCCGGTTGAAGCTGGCACGAACCTTGATGTCCTGAATGGGAGCCCATTCCACGCCCAGTTTGTAGGTGTTGGTGCTGTAACCGAGACTGTAGTCGGAAAAGCGGTAGCCGGTCTCCAGACCCAGGTGCTGGATGCCGGTCATGTTATCGATGAGCGGCACCTTCGCTTCCATGAAGTAGTCGTTCACATGGAACGCGCCACTGACCGGTGTGAACGCTCCGTTGCCGCCAGATGCCAGGCCGTTCGCAAACACGTAGTCCGGATTGAACTCGAACTTCTCCTCCCGGTACTCGGTACCGAGGTTGACGGTGATCCCATCGGCCGCGCTCGGGACCTTGATGCCGTACTTGCCCAGATCACCGGTGACCGAGCCGTTCAGGATGTATTCCGAGGCTGCCGCGGCATAGGTCGACTGCGTCAGCAGGTAGGTGAGCTGGTCAGGGGTGACACCACCCTTCTGCCAGATATTCCACGGCACGCAGGTAGGAGCCGCCCCGCTGACTGCGGAGGCGCAGACCGGAGCGCCGACCGCTACGCCGGCAACTCCGCCGACCGCCGGATTCGCTATGACATCCAGCGCGTTCAAGATCTGCGCCACGCCCAGATATCCGGACTGGTTGTCGGCCATATTAGTGAGGCCATATTGCCCGTAGACTTCGTAGCTCCAGGCATCGCCCATGGTGCCCTTCATGCCCAAGACTTCGCGGATTGAGCTCGATTTGTAGTTATCGACCCGGCCGCCGCTCTCGACGCTACGCCGCGCGACCTGGATCTTGATCTGATCTGTACCCGCGAGGTTGGGGTACAGGGCCTGGTTCGCTGCGACATTCGCCGGATTGCATAACGTGGCCAGTTCGGACGGGGTCAGCAGTGGATTCGAGCAATGAATGGTCGGCGTCTCGTATGCGAACGCGCCGCTGGGGCCGTACTGGCCGGACGAGGTGTTGAGCGCGTACATCGTCTCGGAGTAGACGTTCATGTGCTCAGTGACATCAAAGTTCAGCATGGCGCCAGCGGTGTAGCGCTCGGCCTGACGCTGGGCATAACTCAACGCACCGTAGTTGTAGCTGTCGGTTGCTGACGAGTAGGGGCGGAACAGGCCAGTGGTCTTGTCGACCGTGGAGTTGACCAGGCGCGTGCTCGAGGTGCCTAGCGGGGTGATGCCGTACATCTTGAAGCGGCCGGTGGCACTGGTGCTCGAGCCGCCGCAGGAGACCGGATCCCAGGGGCCACCGTTGGTGGGCGCGGTGCCGGCCGAATTAAGCGTGCAGGCCGCGTAGTCGAGCTGTAAGCCAGCAACCGGGGAGGTATTCAGGTAGGTGCCATAGGCCGTGGCGTTGCCCCTGCCGTCGGCGAAATTGGCGCCGACCAGGACCGACCAGTCACGGTTCTGGCCGCCGTCGAAGGTGCCCGGCACCGGGATACCCTTTCTCACCAGGGCCTCCTTCGCAGTTTCGTTATCGTTCGAATGGTGGTTGGTGCCATAGTCGAAATCGACCTTCACACCGGTGAAGTGCGTGTTCATGATGAAGTTGACGACACCCGCGACGGCGTCGGCACCGTAGGTGGATGAAGCACCGCCCGTGAGCACGTCAACTCGCTCGATCATCGACGCCGGGATCTGGTTGATGTCCGCGCTGCTGGTGGCGTAGGGGCTGCCGCCCGGCTGCATGCGGCGACCGTTGATCAGCACCAGTGTGCGATTGGAACCCAGGCCGCGCAGGCTGACCGTAGCCGTACCGTCGGAACTGATCGACTGGCCGGAATTGCTCTCGGCGATAACCTGCGGCAGGTTATTCAGCATGTCTTCAACGCGCACCAGACCCGTCTTTTCGATGTCAGCCGCAGAGATGGTGGTAACCGGCGCCACCGCAACGTCGTTCGGCGAAGCAGCGATGCGCGAACCCGTGATGATGACTTCTTCGAGTTCCTTGCCCGTGTCGGCCGTAGCCGGCGCACCCTGCGACAGCGCTGCGGAACTGACTCCCGCCGCTGCGGCCGCGATGGCGAGACGAACCGCATAACGCACGTTTAGATTGAGATTGAACATTCGTGAACTCCCCAAATGGTTCTTAATTGCAATTCCGTTAAAGCCTAAAGCGCCACCGGATCCTGCCTGCAGGAACACGGTGTACCGCCTCGCCCCGTCGATATTGCGGAAATACTACTACGGCAAAATTCGAAACGCAAAGAGCCTGGGCCTAAGAGCATGGTTTAGGTGGCTAAATCAGCCCGTATAACCCATCGTTCAGGCGAATGGCGCGGGGTGTTTCAAACAAACAACAACTAAGCCAAGCCACTGAGAGCCTAGAAGAACCAGCAGTTGGTCGCCACAGTGATCCGCAAGTCCCTGCCGTAGAAAGGGGTTACCTCGTGATACAGGTACGAGGGGAACACGATCATCTGCCCCTCGGCAAGCCGTAGCTCAAGGGGCTGGAGCGCAAATGCGGGCTTCAGATTGGCGTTCGCCGGGTCCCGGAAGGCGCTCACGCCCTGCCGGGGGTCGAATAGCCGTAGCAGGCCGCTTTCCGGCCGGTCAGGTACGGCCTCGCCAGGCCGGACGCAATAGACGGCCGACCAGGATGCCATCGGGTGGTTGTGGGAGATGAAGGACCCGGCGTGACGGGTGATGTGAAACCAGGTGTGGTTGTGCAGCGTGAAGCGCGCCAGGGTCTCAGGCCCGAGGGTGGTGGCCGCCAGCACGGTGCGCGCCACGCCATCGAGCATGAACTGGCGCAGTTGCTGTACGCAGGGCTCGGGCCAATGGAACAGGTTGAAGCGGCTTTCGAACAGCTCCTGCTGCGGTATGTGGCTGGGCGTCGGATTACGATGCTCGTCGTCCTCGCGGGCGAGGAACAGCGCCTCGAGCTCGCGGTTCAGGGTTTCGCAGGGCGTGAGCTGCAACTCGGCCAGCGGCACCGCGTACATCGGACTCAGCTTTACGACCGCTTCTACCACCAGGGCATCCCCGTCTGCCCGGGCGCGAGAAAGCGCAGCAGCGCCGAGACCAGCACGAGTTCGCCCTCGCCGCGCAGCAATGCGATCTCGTGGGTGATCGCGGCGGGAAACACGGCCAGCTGGCCCGGCACCGGCTGCCAGGTTCTGTGCCCGGTCTGGTAGGGCGCACGCAGCAGGGTGTTGGTGGCGTCGCTGAACATGGTCGCGCGAAAGGATTCATGCAACCTGAGCACGCCGCTGTCGAATCGCGTCGGCGACGGCTGCGGCGCGGCGACGCAATAGATCGCACACCAGGCGGCGTTCGGGTAGCTGTCGGACGGCACGTTGCCGTCCGGCCGCACGATGGTAAACCACGCCCGCGCCTGCACCTGCAGCGCGGCGAACTGTTGATCAGTGAGTTCGTTGAGTGAACGCACCACGGACAGCGCCGCCCCGACAATGCCCCCGGTCAAAGCACGCACCGGCGCGTCCGGCCAGGCCAGCAAATCGTCACGGCTGCGATACATCAACGGCTGCCGGCTCGCCGGAGCGGCGCGGTCGGGAGTGGCGCGATCAGTGAACAGCGCCGCAACGGCGGGATTCAGCTCTGCGGCGTCCGCCACGGTCGCCAGACCGAGCGGTGTCGCAAAAATCGGTACCACCTGCGGCTGGAACGCCGTCATGAAAGACCCCTTGCCAGAAAACGGATCGGTGACACCCAGGCCGGGTGCCTGCCCGGCTAACTCCTGGCCTGCGTCGGCCCACTCACTTGCCCTGACCTCGCTGCAAACTGCGGCCTATCGCAGCGGATTGTAGGCTCACGGATACTTCGCTGCACCCTGAACAGGCGCGTGTCATCGATAGCCAAGGGCCTGTGCCAGTGAGAACGAACGGCCTTTCACATGCCAAAACTGCGCCGCAGGAACAGCTCACTCTTGCGCAGCATTTCGGCACGTGCGCTCGAGTCATCCAGGGAATGGCCAAGACCTTCAAAAGTCACCAGCTCGTGCGGAACCCGCGCGGCCTCCAGGCTCTTCGCCATGTGCCGCGACTGCTCAATGGCGACGTTGCGATCAAGCGTACCGTGAAACAGCATGACCGGAACCTTGATTTTTTCAGCGTTCCGCGCCGGCGACCCTTCGCGCACCTGCGGCCCGTCGCCGATCAATTCGTCAGTCAGGTAGAAATCCGACCAGTCGCGTCGCTCGTTCTTGAGTTGTTGGAGATCGGTTACCGGTGCGATGGCCACCACGGCCTTGAAGACACTGGCATCAGTGACCGCCGATTGCAGGGCCGCGTAGCCACCGTAGGACCAGCCGACGATGCCCAGTTTGCCGGGGTCGGCGATGCCCTGCGCCACCATCCAGCGCCCGCCATCGATTACGTCGCTGATTGCTACCGGCCAGGAGCGAAAGGCATTCTGCCCAAACCAGTCATCTCCATAGCCCTGCGAACCGCGAAAATTCGGCTGCAACACCGCAAAGCCACGCGCCGCGTAGAACTGCGCCAGCCAGTCGAATCCCCACTCGTCGCGAGCAGCGGGGCCACCGTGGGGCATGACGATCGCCGGCAAACCCCTGGCGCTGGCCGTGCCGGGAGGCAGGGTCAGGTAGCCTGGCACCACCGTACCATCGGCAGCCGGATAGCTTACCGGTTTCACGCTCGCGAGCACCACACCATCGAGAACGGCGCGGACTTTTACGAACGGCTCCAGGCGGTGCGACGGACGATCAAAAAGATAGTAGGTTCCGGGATCCGAGTCGCTCGACGCCAGGATCAGCAACCTGGTCTCGTCCACGCTGGAATCCACGATCTGAAGGTTCGGGTGCTGCGCCAGAGCCCGGTCGAACGAGGCCATCAGTTTTTGAATATCGGCTTCAAAATAGGCGGCGCGGCGATAGTCGGTGGCATATGACACACCAATGACCCGGTGACGCCGACCGATGCGAATGAGCTCGTCAACATCGACGTCGGGGCGCGCAAAGAGCAGCTCTTCGTGCATTGAACCGTCGAGCGCCAGAGAATAAAACGCCAATCGTCCGGCGGATTTCTTGAAACCATACGCGACATTGCGATCGCGATCGACCGCGTACGGGTTGAACCCCTCCCGGGTCGTGTAGTTGTAGCTGCACAGTTCCTGCCAGTCGCGCGATCCCTGGGGCCGATAGTGGTAGCGGATGATCCCGGCATCCTGGTTAGAGGCGCCCTTGACGGTATTCAGCCCCATGATCCGGACCGTGCCACGACCATCGCTGATGTATTCAACGGCATCGCGCAGGGGTCGCTCAACGCTCTTGGAGGCCAGGGTCCGCGTGTCGACCAGATCGACGCCCAGTCCGTCCAGCGACGAGCCCAGGTTGGACCCGATGTGATCGTCGGGCAAGTGAATGCGGGTCATCAGCACGGCGCCGTCCTGGTCGGGCAGCCAGTCAATGATTTCCCCGCCGCCCAGCTGCAGGCCACGCGTATGGAAGTTGCGCTTGCTGCTCAATTGCCGCGGATTGCTGCCATCGGCATTGATGGCCCACAGGCGGGTGAAGGGCAGCAGTTCGGTGGGGCCGCGCGTCACGCCATAGATTTCACATACCAGTCGATCATTCGACACCCAGCCGCAGCTATTGAGCCGCTCTGGCTTGCCGCTTACCGCCAGCGCGGCCACGGATTTGCCGCCTTCGCCGAGGCGCCGCGTGTACAGCACGGAGCTCTGGCCCTGGCCGGAAACGATGTAGGCAACGGACAGCCCGTCAGGCGAGAGGCTCAGATCGCTGAGGTTCGGCCGGGCGCCGAAGGCTGCCGCGGCATCGAATGGTTTGCTTTCGTCAGCAGGTGCCGCTGCAGCGGCCAGCGCGATCAGCGTCGCCGCGAGAGCCCGCATCGACAACATAGATCTTCCCCAATCAGCCGGGTTATGGGCTGTTCATATACTACAGCGGCAAGCTCCACACTGCGGACTCCACCGGCGCCACGCCCGGCAGCTTGCTGCCCTGCTCATCGAAAGCATTCCACCCGGTGTTGGCGAGAAAATAGAAATCGCGGCCGACCACAACGCCATGGGTAGGCTCCCCGAGCCCCGGCCAATTTGCCTCCAGCACTGTCTGCGTTTGCAGATCTGCCGAAATCCGCACGATGCGCTCCGGCCTCACGCCATTCTGAACCGCGATGAACGAGCCGTGATCGAGGTACAGCCCGTCGATTCCCGCCACTGCAACCCGCGGGCCCGGGCGCAGCCAGCGCACCCGGCGATCCCTGAGCGTGATGGCGGCGATGCCGCGGACGTAGTCCGGTACGTAAAGCACCTTGCCGTCGGCAGACAGCGCCGGTGTCTGCGGCGAGGGAAATTCACCTGGATCGTCCAGTCGCTCAAAGGCCTTGGCGCCCTGCGGCAGCCGCAGGACGGCGCCGTGCAGGCCCTCGGACACATATAGATCGCCGTTTGCAGCGATCGTCATGTCGCCCAGCACGCCGTTGACTGGCGAGTCGATACGCAGCTGCTCGGCTCCGGAATCCAGATCGAAGGCCAGCAGCGCGGAGCGATCCTGCGCGGCGTCGCTGCAAGCGGCGCACTGTGCCACTGCGGCGATAGTCGCCCACAGGATGCGTCGCTGGCTGTCAATGGCCAGTGCAAAAACGGACCACGGCGTGTGCGCAAACGTCCTGCCATCGGCGAAGATAATCTTTGCCTGCCGCACGCTGCTGATGTACCAGCGGTGCCTGAGCGCATCGTAGGCGATCGACTCTGGAATCAGATCTGTCTCGGCCAGTGGCAAGGCGCTGCTCGCGTGCGTGACGGGTTGTCCGTTCCTGGTCATGCGCGCGGCGCTGGTCTGGAAGGCGCGTGATTTCCGCAGCGACGAGAAATCCGCATCGGCCGCAATGTTGTAGACCAGACCCATGTCCGCGAGCGTCGCCAGCCCGCCGAGCGCCACGTCGCGATGTCCGAGGCGGCTATTGCAGGCAGCGAGGTTGTAGATGTTGCGCGGATTGCCGGGTGCCAGGATCTCGAGCCCGGTCAACGCCGTTCGCAGCGCAACGCAGTCATCCGCCTTGTTGGCTTGTTCGGCCCTGGCGCGCAGGTCGCGCCAGCGCGCGGGATCGGCGGCCGCGGACAGTGCGGAAATCAGGCAGAACAGGACGAAGTAACGAATGCGCATTTGGCCTGTAGTCTTGAATGTCCTGTGATGGTCAAAGTATAATCATTGTCAATCAAGTTGATTGAAATTTATTGGGAACAGCCATGGCCACTCGTGTAATAACAGCGCATCTGGACATAAGACTGGCTCGCCAGCTTGATACGCTTGCTGCTGAACTCGATCGACCAAGAGGCTGGGTGGTAAAGGAGGCCGTCGCCTCATATATTGCAACCGAGGAGCACCGACACCAGGCCACGCTTGAGGCGCTGGCCGAGCTTGACGCGGGCGAGCTCGTGCCACATGCCGAGATCGAGGCGTGGGTCAGGTCGCTTTCCAGGTCGCGATCCACCAAAGGTGCCAAGAGGAAGCAGTGAACGCAGCCCTGGTCTGGACGCGTGCCGCGGCAGGCGACTTGCGGCGGCTGCACGATTTCCTGTGCGTCGTGAACGAGGAACTTGCAACGCGCACCGTACGGCTTATCGTAGCGCGGGCGCGGCGTATTCTGGAACATCCTGGCCTCGGCTCACCCTTGCCGCGCTACGGTCAACGTGAGGTACGACGAATCATCGTCGGGCAGTACGAGATCCGCTACTCGCTACGTGAAGCTGTGGTAACAATTCTGCGCGTGTTTCACCATCGTGAGCGTCGCTGAGCACACCCGGATACGCGTCACGGCCGCCCGATCGCAGCCCTTGTGCCGCTTGGAACCCGCGCTGCCGGTGAGCGCCAGCACGCCAACCAAATCCGCCCTAGTGACAAGCCTTGCCATCCTTCGAGCACCCGCAATTTCCCGCTGCTGCGCTGCCCTGCTTTGCCCGCCAGCGTCGCGGCCCCAGCTTGCGCGCGGCGTAGAGCGTCGCCGCCAGCACCAGCACCCCTACGACAATGTACTGCCACATGATCAGGCGCCGCCCGTGAACGCCAACGCAATGCGGTAGGTCGCGAACGAGGCCACCCACGCCATCGCGAACAGATACCCGGCCATGATCAGCGGATAGCGCCAGGAATTGGTTTCGCGCCGCACGGTGGCGAGCGTCGAGAGGCATTGCGGAGCGAACACATACCAGGCCAGCAGCGAGAGCGCGGTGGCCATACTCCAGCTCGAGGCAATCATCGGCCTGAGCGCCGCGTCGAGATTGTCGGTGGTGCCGGAGAGCGCATACACCGTGCCGAGCGCGCCAACCGCCACTTCGCGGGCCGCGAGGCCCGGCACCAGCGCGACGCAGATCTGCCAGTTGAAACCGATCGGCGCAAAGATGGTCTGCAGCGCGCGGCCAAGCATGCCGGCGAAACTGTATTGAATGGCCGGCCCGGTGGCGCCGGCCGGGGGCCCGGGGAAGCTGGCCAGAAACCACAGCACGATCATCAGCGCGAGAATGATGGTACCGACGCGCGCCAGGAAAATCATGGTGCGCTCATACAGGCCGACCGCCAGGTTGCGCAGGTTGGGCCAGTGGTATTCAGGCAGTTCCAGCAGCAGCGGATGGTAGCTGGTACCGAAGGAAGCGCGTTTCATCACGAACGCCACCAGTACTGCGCCCAGCACGCCGGCAACATAGAGTGCGAACAGCACCAGGCCGCGCAGATTGAACACGCCCACCGACCGATCCGGAATGAAGGCGCTGATGATCAGCGCGAATACCGGCAGCCGCGCCGAGCAGGTCATCAGCGGCGCGATGAGTATCGTCGCCATGCGATCGCGCAGGTTGGGGATGGTGCGCGTGGCCATGATGCCGGGTATTGCGCAGGCATAGGAGGACAGCAGCGGAATGAACGAGCGGCCCGACAGGCCAATGCTGCCCATGAGCTTGTCGAGCAGGAAGGCGGCGCGCGGCAGGTAGCCGCTGTCTTCGAGCAGCAGTATGAACAGAAACAGGATCAGGATCTGCGGCAGGAACACCAGCACGCTGCCAGCGCCCTTGATCACGCCATCGACCAGCAGGCTCTGCAGCGGGCCAGCCGGCATGGCATCACGCACTACGGCGCCCAGCGAGGCCATGCCGGCGTTGATCATGTCCATGGGCACTGCGGCCCAGCTGAAGACTGCCTGGAATACCGCGAACAGCAACACGGCCAGCAGCAGCGGACCGGCGATCGGGTTCATCACCACCGCATCGAGACGCGCAAGCGCCCGGGCACGCAGCGGTTCGACATAGCCGGCGACGCTGAGAATGCGGCGCGCCTCGCGCTGGGTGGCGGAGATTTCGGCCGAGGTATCTGCGGGCGGCGGGGGCTGCAGAACCCGGAGCTTGGCGGTTGACAGGGCCTGCACCAGATCATCAGCCGCGGCGCGCTGTGCACTCGCGCGCTCGGCGTCGAGCGCCGCACTCATGACATCCAGCGCCGCGATCAGATCGCGCTCGCCGGCGTGCGCGACCGCGACGGTCGCCACCACTGGCAGGCCGAGCTCGGACTCGAGGCGCGCGCGATCGAGCTGGTAACCGCGGCTGTGCGAGAGGTCGCTCATGTTCAGCGCCACGACCATCGGCTTGCCCAGGCGCCGCAGCTCGAGCACCAGCCTCAGTGAAAGCTTGAGATTGGTCGCGTCGACCACGCAGACGATCAGGTCGGGGGCGGCCTCATTGCGCAACTTGCCATTGATGACATCGCGCGTGATGGCCTCGTCGAGCGTGGCCGGCACCAGGCTGTAGGTACCCGGCAGATCGATGAGCTGATAGTGCCGACGCCGGTCTGCACTGTGAAACGAGCCTTCCTTGCGCTCGACGGTCACGCCCGGATAGTTGGCCACCTTCTGGCGGCTCCCGGTCAGGCGATTGAACAGCGCGGTCTTGCCGCAATTGGGCACGCCTACCAGCGCAACGCGGCAGGTGGCTTCAGGCAGGGGTTTGCGGCTCATGGCGCTCCGCCGGCGCTGCGCTGCACCAGCACCGCCCGCGCCTCGCGACGCCGCAGTGCAAAGACGCTGGAGCCGACTCGTACCGCCATGGGGTCGCCCCCAGGCCAGACCTCCTCGATGACTTGCACGGGTTCGCCAGGAACGAAGCCGATTTCGATCAGGCGCCGGCCAATGGTCGCGCCAGCGGCCTCGCCCACAACGCCTTCATCGGTCTCGAGCACCTCCACGACCACGCCCCGGTCGCCCTTGTGCAGGCTGGCCAGCGGCACGCTGGCTGGGGACGAGGCCCGGTCGGAGGAGTCCATGATGGCGCCCGATGGTTAATGAGAATGACTCTCATCTGAAGCA
Source organism: Gammaproteobacteria bacterium (assembly GCA_043744295.1). Classification (GTDB taxonomy): domain Bacteria; phylum Pseudomonadota; class Gammaproteobacteria; order Steroidobacterales; family Steroidobacteraceae; genus FEN-1191. Next base: position 58,138 of record JAYTUZ010000129.1, read on the forward strand.
TAGTCGATACCAGAGACCGGCGCCACTGCGGAAAATACTGGCTGGGTCGCGGTTTAGTAGAAAAGGGTGGTTCAGTATCAGTTCATCGGTGTGGCTTATGCTGGCGCCGTCGAGATCACCGTCCGGAGTGCATTATGTTCACTGCAATACGCCCACTGATTCCTGCCCTGGGGCTTGCGGCCCTGCTGTGCGCCCAGGCGCCCGCATGGGCCGACCCGCCCTCCTGGGCGAATGGCGAAGCTGAGCACCATGGTGATCGCGACGAAGCGCGCGATGACCGTCCCCCCGAAGGCTACGACCGGCACCGAGGTCAAGGTGATGAGCACGACCGCGACTATGACCGCCATGGCGATCGCCATGGTGACCACGATAGTGACCGCGATGATGAGTATCGCCGCGGCAACCGGGGCTACCACGGCTACGGCGGTTACTACGGCAACCGCGGCTATCGTGGTTATGGCGGCGATGACTGGTCGAATGACTACGGCGTCGTGCGCCGGGGTCGCTGCGATACCGAGGGCGGCCTGACCGTGTTCGGCGCGATCGCCGGCGGCATCATCGGCAACAGCACCGCGACGCCTGCGAACCGCGGCGTGGCCACCGTATTTGGCGCCATCGCCGGCGGCATCATCGGCAAGGCGATTGGCAGCGCCATCGACGACGGCGATCGCGCCTGCATCGGCCATTCACTCGAGCTCGTGCCGATCGGTCGCCCGGTGCGCTGGCGCAATCCGCATAGCCGCATCGGCTGGCTCATGACGCCGGTGCGCGATGTCTCACGCAACTGCCGCGAGTTCGACCTGGTGCGCGAATATGGCGGGCGCTATGGCCATGAGCGCGTCATCGCCTGCCGCCGCGAGCGTGGCGATTGGGAGTTTCAGGGGCGGTAACTCAGGCTCTGCGCATTGATCGCGTCAACAGCGCATCGAGCGACAAGGCTCCCGGCCCACGCGCCAGCAGGATCAGCAGAAACGCGGCCCACTGAACATGAGTTGGCCAGGCCTGCGGATACACGAAAGTCTGGATCACCGTAGTCATGCCCAGGTACGCCAGCGCGACCGCGCGCGTGCCCAGTCCCAGCAGCATGAGCACCGCGCCGCCCAATTCCATTGCCGTCGCCAGGTAGGCGGCCAGATGCGCAGGGATGAGTGGCACTTTGTATTCACCTTCAAACAGGGAGAGCGTGCCCGCCCAGTCATCAAGCTTCACTGAACCCGAACGCCAGAAAACCACGGCGGTGGCGAGCCGCGCCAGCAGCGCGATGAAGCTGTAGGGAATGCGCTCCAGCCAGCCACGGATTGTGGCCAGCGTGCCGCTTATTGTGGCGCGACCCTGCTGCGTGCTGTTCATGAATGCTTCCCTGAAGGTAATCAACCCGTTACTGGTGAATTGCCGGTCCGATGCGCAGGAAGCTCGCCTGCAGAACTTCCCGTTCCAGCAGTTTGGCGAGTTCGACATCCGCGGCTCCAGCACCCGCCTCACAAGCGCTGGCCGCTGCCGCGAGTGCCTGCTCGCCATCGGCGCCGGCCAACGCGGCGCGCAGATAGCCCGCTGCTGGCGCATTCAACTCGCGCACCATCACGCCAGCGCTGGTGCGCCACAGGGCCAGATGGTTTTCGCGGCGCGTGAGCGCGATCGCCGCCAGAGCGGCCGCATCGTCGGCCAGTATGGCAGCGCGCAGCGCGTTGACCGGATATTGGGCCGTGTGCACGATCAGGCCGCTGACCAGGTGCAACTGCACGCCCGCATCGAGGCGCAGCACTACGCCGCTGAACAGCCCGTCCGGTACGCGGCGCGCAAGCACATCGAACCGGGCATCGAGCTGCGCGAGCTCGCCCAGATAGGGCAATTGTTCCGTACCGGGAAAATCCGCGATGAATTCTGCAAATCCGGCGCCCCAGGCACCCAGCTGCGGCACGCTCGGTGGCTGCGCGCGCGCGAAATCAACCGCCATGCGATCAAAGAAGGCTTCGCCGACCAGGCGATCAACCGACGGATAGGTCAGGCGCAAAGCGTGACTGAGCGCGCCGAGCACGGTATTGCGGTGCACGCGCAAGCCTTCGGCTCCCGGCAGCGCGCCGGCAAACAACGCTTCGGGAAGCTGCTGTGCCGCAGCGTCGGCGGACAACAGTGCGGCGCTCATCTGCGCCTGCAGCACGGACAGCGGCAGGTCAGCGTTCATTGGCAGCACGCCGCCCGCTCAACTGGAACTGGTGCGCATCGAGCAGATCCTGGGCGCGCGCCGCTTCAGCCTGCAGCAGCTCGAATGCCGGCAGGCGTGTATCCCATTCGAGCAGGGTCGGCGCGGCGCCAAAATGCTCGAGCGCGTGCGCATACAGCGCCCACACCGCAGCGCACACCCGATCGCCATGATCGTCAATGCGCAGCTCGGCGCCCGTCGTGGTCGATACCACGGCGTGACCGGCCAGGTGCATTTCACGCACCATGCTGCGATCGAGCGCCCGGCACCAGCTCTCCAGCACCAGCTCCGCGGAGCGGCGCTGATTGCAGGCGCTCACATAGATATTGTTGATGTCGAGCAGCACGCCACAACCAGTGCGCGTGGCCACGGCGGCAAGAAACTCGGCTTCGCCGCACGCAGTGGCGGCGTATTGCAAATAGGTCGAAGGGTTCTCGACCAGCAGTTGACGGCCCAGTGCTTCCTGTACCTGGGTGACGTTGCGGCACACAACCTCCAGCGCTTCTTCCGTGTACGGGAGCGGCAGCAGATCGGGCAGGTAAGTGCCGTTGGCGACGCTCCAGGAAAGATGATCGGATATCAAGCCGGGCTGCAACAAGTGCGCGAGCTGGCGCAAGCGCTCCAGGTGTTCGCGATCGACGCCGGCGGCCGAACCCAGCGACAGGCCGACCGCATGCAGGGAGAGTGGGTAGTGGGCCCGGATGCGCACCAGCTCGGCGAGCGCGGCCGCATCATTCATGTAATTTTCCGGATGCACCTCAAACCAGGCCACAGCCGGGCGTAGCGCCAGCACTGCGGCCTGGTGTGGCAGACGCAGCCCGATCCCGGCGCGGGCCGGAATCGGGCTGCTGGCGGGCCGCTGCGGCATCAGCCCTTCGTCAGGCTGCCGCTGGCCAGCTTGGCGCACAGGCCGGCCGGGACTTCCACGAACGCGGTCTTGTCCATGCTCTTGGTGGCCTGGCCAGCACAGGAATGATCGCCCGAAGCGCAGTCATTCTTACCGGCTTTGTTGACGCCAAAGCACTTTTCCATGGCGGGCTTGTCCATCTTCTTGTCCATCATCTTGTCGTCGCCGGCAAACGCGGCCGAAGCGGCCATGCTCAGGGCGGCGGCACCGAGCAATGCGGACAGGGTCCTGGTCTTGAGAGAAGTCGCTGACATGAGGTACTCCAGTTGGTAGGCAAAAGTTGGTGATCTACAGCCGGGCGATGCCGCGGTTACCCATATATCGTTGCGGCCGGGGCAAGGTTACACGATCATCTGCGCCATGGCCCTAAGTGCACAGTCACAGCAGCAGGAGGCCGCATGGGCCGGGCTGATGCGCGCCGCGCAGGCCGGCGACGCGCGTCACTACGAGCAATTGTTGCGCGAGATTGCGCCCTTCATACGCAGCCTGGCACGCCGTTACTGCCGCGGCACCTCGCAGGCCGAAGATGTAGTGCAGGACGTGTTGCTGTGCGTCCATCGCGTGCGCCACACCTGGGATCCGAGCCGCCCCTTCTGCCCCTGGCTGGCCGCGATCGCCGCGCGTCGCGGCATTGACAGAATCCGCCGTGACTCGCGCATCGCCCGCCACGAGATCAGCGATGCAGCTGCCTATGAAACTTTTGCCATGCCGGCTGCGAACAACGAGTCAGGAGCGCTGCGCGCGGCCGAAGAGATCGGTCCGCTGCTCAGTTCCCTGCCGGCGCGTCAACGCCTGGCGCTCGAAGCGATAAAGCTGCGTGGCCTGTCACTGGCGCAGGCCGCCGAGGAATCGGGACAAAGCGTGGCAGCGCTGAAGGTCAATGTGCATCGCGCAGTGAAATCGCTGCGCCGCCTGCTGGGTACGGATGGTTAGGAAAGTGGATACCGATAATCTGGTCACAACACTGGCGCGCGGACTCACCGCCAGCAAACCGCTGGCGCCGCCGCTGCGGCGTGCACTGCTGTGGTTGACACCCATCGTCGCACTCGCCGCGCTGGCGGTGTTGCGCTTTGCAGATCTGGGCTCGTATGTGCAGCGCGTGGCGCAGCCGCGGGTCGCGCTGGAAGCCATGGGTGCGCTGCTGACCGCCATCGTTGCGATCATTGCCGCCTATCAGCTGAGCCTGCCGGATCGCTCCGATCGCTGGCGTTTCGCGCCGCTGCCGCCGCTCGCACTGTGGCTCGCCGGCAGCGGCCTCGGCTGCCTGGCCAACGGACTGGGCCTGGGGCCCGCTGGTGCACGGCTCGGTGAGAGCGGCAGCTGCTTCAGGTTTATTCTGATGGTGAGCGTGCCGCTGGCCGTTTTGCTGTTCATTGCGCTGCGGCGCGCCCGCCCGCTGACGCCGCTACCGGTAGCGCTGTGCGGCGCGCTCGGCGTCGCCGCACTGGCCGCCTTCGTGCTGCAGTTTTTTCATCCCTTTGATATCACGCTGATCGATCTGGCCTTGCATGCCCTGGCGATCAGCGTGGTAATCGGCGCCGCAGCGCTGTTGCGCTCGCGTGCCTTGGCCAGCGCCTGAGGGCGCCGGCCAGTGGCCCGCCGTTGCGTCAGGCGGCGACCGGAATCTGCCGGCCGAGCATCTTCTCGATCGCCCGCAACCGATCGCGCTCATCGCGACTGACCAGTGAAACGGCTTCGCCCGAGCAGCCGGCACGGCCAGTGCGGCCGATGCGGTGCACGTAGTCTTCCGGCACGTGCGGCAGCTCGAAATTCACCACGTGCGGCATATCTTCGATATCGAGACCGCGCGCAGCGATGTCGGTGGCCACCAGCACCTGGATGCGGCCCTGCTTGAAATCATCGAGTGCGCGGGTACGTGCGCCCTGCGACTTGTTGCCGTGTATGGCCGCGCAGCTGAGGCCATCTTTCTCAAGGCGCTGCTGCAGGCGGTTGGCGCCGTGCTTGGTGCGCGTGAACACCAGGCTCTGGCGGGCACCGCCAGTGTTGAGTATGCGGGTGAGCAGCGGGTGTTTGTCGCCCGCCTCCACGTGATAGACGCGATGATCGACCAGCGCGATGGGCTCATTGCGCGGCGCGATGTCGATGTTCTCGGGGTTGCGCAGCAGACTGCGCGCCAGCTCGCGGATCTCGGTAGAGAAGGTCGCCGAGAACAGCAGGTTCTGGCGATCCTTGGGAAGCGCGGCGATCAGGCGGCGAATCGGGCGGATGAAGCCCATGTCGAGCATGCGATCGGCTTCGTCGAGCACCAATACTTCGACCTGATTCAGCGAGAGATTTTTTTGCTCAAGGTGATCGAGCAGGCGACCTGGCGTGGCCACTAGGATTTCGACGCCAGCGCGAACTGCGGCTTTCTGTTCCTTGATGTCGACGCCGCCGAAAACGACGGTTGAGCGAATGCCGGTGTGCTTGGCGTAGGTCTCAACCGCTTCTTCGATCTGGATCGCGAGTTCACGCGTTGGCGCCAGCATCAGCGCTCGGATCGGATGGCGGGCAGGCGAAGGCGAGCTGTTCGCGTGCTTGAGGATTCGGTTCAGAATCGGCAGCGTGAACGCTGCGGTTTTGCCGGTGCCGGTTTGCGCGC
>JAYTUZ010000130.1:0-17477 GCA_043744295.1 Gammaproteobacteria bacterium
CTGAATCTGCCGCACACCTCGATGCGCGATCTGGCGATCCACGATCAGGATCTGATCCTGGCGACGCATGGCCGCTCGTTCTGGATACTCGACGACATCAGCCCGCTGCGTCAGTTCGACGCCGTGCGCTCACCGGGTGCAGCGGCGCTGCTGAAGCCCGCGCCGGCGATACGCGCCCAACGCAGCACCAACACCGACACGCCTATTCCCCCGGATGAGCCCACCGGGCGCAACCCGCCGGAGGGCGCCGTGCTGGATTACTACCTGGCCAGCGACGCGCCTGGCGAGGTGAGTTTCGAAATCTTCGACGCCGCTGGCGCGCTGGTGCGCCGGGTTGCGAGCAGCGATCCGCCGGCCTACAGCGCGGATGAACTCGCGCGGGAATTGATCCCACGCTACTGGATTCGCATCCCGAAGCCGCTGGCGACAACGGCCGGCATGCATCGCTTCGTCTGGGACCTGCACTATCCGGCACCGCGCGCGCCGCGGCGTGGCTTTCCCATTGCAGCGGTCCCAGGCGATACACCACAAGCGCCGCTCGGCCCGTTCGTGACACCTGGCACCTATCAGGTGCGACTGCGCGTCGGCGCACAACAATGGGAACAAGCACTCGAGGTACGCGCCGATCCACGCCTGCAGGTGTCTGCAGCGGCACTCGCCGCGCAACTCAAGCTTGCCCGACAGCTCGCCGATGCCCTTGATGGCAGTACCGGTGCCCTGTTTGAAGCCCGCTCACTGCGCGCCCAGTCACAAGAGCGGGCCGCAGATGCCAACGCCCAGCTTGCCAGGCCGCTGCGGGCCTTCGCGGGCGAGCTGACTGCGTTGCTCAAGCCCGCGGACGAGAACGCCCAGGCTCCGCGCCGCCGCGGACTTGAAGCCCTGAACGGCGACCTTGCGACCCTTTGCGAGCAGATCAATCGCACCGATGCGGCGCCCACCGAAGCACAGATTGCAGCGACGGCGCAGGCCGTTGCCGACTGGCAGGCACTGGCCGCGACCTGGCAGCAGCTGCGCGGGGCCCGGACCGAGGCGCTCAATGCCAGGCTCGGCCGGGCGCAGCTGGCGCGGCTGCGGCCGCAGCTGGCGCCGCCCAGGGATTTCGATATGGCTGATCTGGAGTAGCGCTGTTCTGACTTATCGCTCCAGAGGCACGGCCGGCGGCGTGCCACACACCGGCGGGCAGATCGCCCTGCTGCTGCTCAAGCTCTATGGCCTATGGCTGCTGGTCTGCCTGCTGGGACGAGCGGCCATGTTCGTGTGGCAGCATTCGCGCCTGGGCGATCTGGCGGCGGGCACGCAGGCCATGGCCTTTGTCTACGGCTGGCGCATGGATACGATCCTGCTCTCGTACCTGCTGGTGCCGGTGGTGCTGGTGCTCACATTGTGGCCGCGGCCGTTGCCGGGGCTGGCGGCGTGGAGCGTGCGCGCCTGGGCCCTGATCGTGCTGATGCTGCTGGCCTTCATCGAGGCGGCCAGCTTTCCCTTCTTTGTCGAGTACGACGTGCGGCCCAATGTGCTGTTCGTGGAATACCTGCGCTATCCGCAGGAAGTGGCCTCGCTGCTGTGGAAGGATCAGAAGCTGAACTTCAGCCTCGCCCTGCTGGCCGTCGCCGCTGCGGCTTACACCTTCGTGCGCTCACGGGCCCTGGCCAGCGTGCGCAGCCTCATGCTCGCGCCGTGGTGGACCCGGGCATTGTGGTGCCTGCCGCTGCTGCTGCTGTTGTTCTGTGGTATCCGCTCCAGCACCGGGCGGCGCCCGGCCAATATTTCCGACGCGCTTTATTCCAGCAATCGCGTCGCCAATGAAATTGCCAAGAACTCCCTGTATAGCATCGGCTACGACGCCATTCGCTCGCAGCAGGACAGCGTGCGCAGGGCGCCCCGCTACGGCGCGATGCCGATGGACGAGGCCTACGAGCGCGTCTACCGCGTGCTGGGGCGCACTCCGGAAGATCCCCGGCGACCCTTCCTGAGCACCATCAGGCCCGTGCTCCCCACGGCCACGCCGCGCAACCTGATGATCATCCTGCAGGAGAGCATGGGTGCGCAGTTTGTCGGCTTCACTGGCGCCGCGCACAGCCTGACGCCCTCGATCGACGCGTTGGCCGTACACAGCATTGCCTTCACCAACCTCTATTCAAACGGCACGCGCAGCATCCGCGGCATTGCCGCGATGAGTTCGGGATTCCTGCCGCTGCTGGGCGAAGGCGTGGTGAAGCGCCCCAAGAGCCGGCAGGGCTTCTTCACGCTGGCTTCGTTGCTCAAGCCGCTGGGCTATCACGCCAGCTTCATCTACGGCGGCGCGGCGCGTTTCGATGACATGAAGGCCTGGTATCTGGGCAATGGCTTCGACGAAGTGATCGAGCAGAAAGACTACGAACACCCCAGCTTCGTCAGCACCTGGGGCGTGAGCGACGAAGACCTGTTCAGCAAGGCCGATGAACGCTACCGGCAGCTGAGCGCGGCGGGCAGGCCCTTCGTCAGCGTGGTATTCACCTCATCCAATCACACGCCCTTCGAGCTGCCCGATGGCAGGATCAGCTGGGAACCGGGCGTGCCACGCAAGTCGGTCGAAAATGCCATCAAGTATGCCGACTACGCGGTCGGACGGTTCTTCGAGCTGGCGCGACAGTCAAAGTACTACGCCAACACCGTGTTCGTCATCGTCGCCGATCACAACATCCGTGTGTATGGCGACGACGTGGTGCCGGTGCCGGGCTTTCACATCCCCGGCCTCATATTTGTGCCAGGCGTGACGCCGCAACGCCATGCGGAGCTGGCCTCGCAACCGGATCTGCTGGCGACCGCCCTGAGCATGCTCGGTGTCGAGCTGCGCGCACCCGTGCTGGGTCACTCCATTTTTGAGCCGGATCGCCAGCGCTTCGTGATGATGCAGTTCAACGATACCTATGGCTTTCGGCGCGGTGATGCGCTGGCGGTGTTGCGGGCCGACAAGCCTGCCAGCACCTGGCAGCTGCGCGATGGGCGCCTGCTGGCGGCGGCCGATGATATCGAGCTGCAGCGCGACGGCCTGGCGCTGCTGCAGGTTACCGAGGATCTGTACGAGAACCGCTTGTATGGAGCGACGGCCGCCCGCTAAGCGCCGCCGGCCAGCGCCGCCACGCTGTCGCTGAAGGCAGCGACCAGCCGATCGACCTGCGCCACAGTGGTGGCCGGGCACACCAGCATCATGTTGTGAAATGGTGCGATCACGCAGCCGCGGTTCAGCAGGCTTATATGCAGCGCCTGCTCGAGTTCTGGCACGTGCGCCTGCATGGCCTCGGTACCATTGCTGAGCGGCCCGGGCGCGCAGATGAACTCGACCCGCGCGCCGACCCGCGCGACGTGCCAGGCTAACCGCCGGGACGCGATCGTGGCTTCGAGGCCGGCAGCCAGGCGCGCGGCGAGTGACTCCATGTGCGCGTACGCCGCGGCCGTCATGACCTCAGTCAAGGTCGCCCGCATGGTCGCCATGGCGAGCGCGTTGGCCGAGAGCGTCGTGCCCAGGCCCGAGTGACCAGCCGGTTTGTGACGACGGATGCGGTCCCAGCTCTGGGCGATGGCATCGGTGAAGCCCCAGACGCTGGCCGGCACGCCGCCGGCGATCGGTTTACCGAGCACGAAGATATCCGGCTCCAGGCCGTAGGCGCCGCAGTAACCGGACGGCCCGGTCGAGATGGTGTGGGTCTCGTCGATGAGCAGCAGAGTGCCGGTGTCGCGGGTGAGCGCGCGCAGACTGGCGTGATAACCGGCGATCGGCTGGACCATGCAGCAGTTGGTCAGCACCGGCTCGGTGATCACGCAGGCGATGTCGCCCTTGGAAAGCGCGCGCTCGAGCGCTGCGCTGTCGTTGAACTCGACCACCTCGGTGCCGGAGGTCAGATCCATGAACTGACCGATGAGGCCGGGATTATTGCGGGCGCGGCCATTGGCCAGACTGACGTAGGTTTCATCCACCGCACCGTGGTAACAGCCGTTCATCACCAGGATCCTGGCACGATTGGTCACGGCACGGGCGACGCGCAGCGCGAAGCGATTGGCGTCCGAGGCGGTCGTTGCCACCTGCCAGTGCGGCAAGCCAAAGCGTTCGCACAGCAGCTGCCCGACGGCGAGCGTGTCCTCGGTCGGCAGCATGTAGCTCAGGCCGCGGCCCGCCTGTTCGCGCAGTGCGCGCACCACCGGCGCGGGCGAATGTCCGAACATCGAACCGGTGTCGCCGAGGCAGAAATCTGCCAGCTGATGACCGTCCACGTCGCGGAGCTCGGCGCCCTGCGCGTTGGCGACCACCAGCGGAAACGGCAACGGCCAGTCGAGCATCCAGTGCAGCGGCACGCCGGCGTAGTAGCCGCTCGCCGCGCCTGCCGTCAAGGCCTGCGAGCGCGGATGTTCGCGCGTATAGCGCTCGCACTCCCGCGCACGCAGCGCGCGCACCGCTTCAGGCGTAGAAATCGTACTCACGATTGAAAATGTCCTCGATCAGTTCGGCGTACTCGCCACGCTTGAGCGCCGCATAGAGCCGCAGGAAGTCCGGCGGCAGGTATTGGGGCAGCAGCGCCGAATGCTCGAAGCGCCCGAGCGCGACCAGCAGATCGCCCGGAAATTCGACATCGGTGCCGAGGCGCGATTTCCCGCCCAGTGGCGCAGTGGGCTCGAGTTGGTTTTGCACGCCGTGGAGAACCCCGGCCAGGATAGCCGCCATGGTGAGGTGCGGACTGGCATCGGCGCCCGCCACGCGGTGCTCGAGGCGGCGCGCCTGGCCGTGTGCGGCCGGCACCCGGAAGGCGACGCTGCGATTGTTGTGGTCCCAGTCGCGCGTGGTCGGTACGAACAGCCCAAGATAACGTCGCTGTGAATTGAAATTCGGCGCGAACAGGGCGAGTGAGTCGTACATGAACGCCTGCGACCCGGCGATCGCCTGATGCAGCAAGGCTTCGCCAGCCGCGGCGCCAAAGCGGTTCCTGCCCGCTTCGTCGACCAGGCTGACGTGCACGTGCAGGCCGTTGCCCGGCTGGTCAGCGAAGGGTTTGGCCATGAAGGTCGCCTCCAGACCCAGTGAGCGCGCCACGCCCTTGACGAGTCGCTTGAGCAGCACGGCGTGATCGGCGGCGAGCAGCGGATCGGCGACGTGGTGAAGGTTCACTTCATACTGACCGATGCCATATTCGGCGACCGCGCCGCACACCGGCAGATCCTGCAGCCTGGCCGCCTGATCGACCCGCGAGAGAAACGCCGCGGCGTCTTCAACCGCTTCGAGCGACAGGTTGGCCGCACGTCGCGATGGCGTGCGCCCGGGCAAGGCGCCCACCATGATCTGGCCATCCGGTCCGCGTTTCGGATCGATCAGGTAGAACTCAAGCTCGCAGGCGACCACCGGGTGCAGACCAGCGGCCCGGCAGCGGCTGACGACGTCGCGCAGCAGCACGCGCGGATCGAACCACAGTTCCTTGCCGCTGCTGGCATTGAGCATCTGACAGACGACCTGGGCGGTCGGTCTCGCCGCCCACGGTACGCGCCGCAGCATCTGCGAAATGGGCATGGCAGTGCCATCCGGGTCGCCATCGGCCTTGCCGAGTCCCAACGGGCCTTGGCCGAGTCCACGGCTATCGGCGATGAGCGCGCACGAGGAAAACTGCACGCCCTCGGTGAATATCTTCTCGCCATCGCTGACCGGCAGGCGCTTGCCGGAAGTGTTGCCGTTGACGTCGATCGAGAAGGCGTCGATGGCTTCGATGTCGGGGTTGGCTGTCAGGAATTCGCGCCACTCACTCAGTGGCGCACTCGCGGACTTGGTATGTTCATGCATGATTACCTGCCTGGGGTGATGCGCTCAGAGCCGATCCCTGAGTGCGTAGTAAGACATGGCGGCCACCAGTGTCGGCCAGCGCAGCGCCGGGCCGCCGGGAAACGCGGGCACGGGTAGCCGCGACAGCAGTTCCAGTTGGTCGCGCTCGCCGCACAGCGCGTCGGCGACGATCTTGCCGGTGTAGGGCGCCAGCAGCACGCCCAGTCCGGAAAAACCACTGGCATTGACCAGGCCTGGCTGCAGTTCGCGCACCAGCACCATGCGCGTTGGCGTGATGCCCAGCGTACCGCCCCAGGCGTACTCGAAGCGCACCGCCCGCAGCTGTGGAAAAATGCCGAGCATCCGCGGCCGCACGAACGCACCGATATCCTTTGGAAAACGATAGCCGTAGTTCTCGCCGCCACCGAACAGCAGTCGGTGGTCCGGCGTGAGGCGAAAGTAATTGACGACGAAGCGTGAATCGGCAACCGCAGCATCATTGCTGATCAGCGCCGCGGCGCGCTCCGCGCCAAGTGGTTCAGTGACCGCGATGTAATTGTGAATTGGCATCACATGCCGCTCGACCGTCGCGGATAACCCACGCAGGTACCCGTTGCAGGCCAGCACCACCCGCGCTGCGCGCACGTCGCCGCGTGCGGTGGCTATGCGCCAACCCTCGCCGTCCGCCTGCAGGGCCGTAGCCTCGACGCCTTCATGCAGGCGCGCACCGTGGCTCGCGGCAGCGCGGGCGATGCCGAGGGCGAAGTTGAGCGCGTGCAGGTGGCCGCCGCGCGCATCCAGTGAACCGCTGTGGTAGGCCTCGCTCGCAACCATGCTGCGCATTTCGTCGCGTTCGATGAAACGCAGGTGCGGATAGTTGTAGCTGCGCTGCAGATGTTCGACCTCGCGGCGCGTGTCCACCCCGTAACGTACGCGATGATCGGCGTGCACGCGGCCAGAACGAAAGTCGCACTGGATCGCGTAACTGTCGATCAACCAGGCCAGATGCGCACGCGCCGCCAGTGCAAGATCCCAGTAACGGCGCGCGAGCGCCAGGCCGAAGCGCGCCTCGAACCACTGCTGATTGCGTCGCATGCCAACGTGCACCTGGCCGCCGTTGCGCCCGGACGCGCCCCAGCCGAGGCGCGATTGCTCGAGCAACATGACATCGACGCCGCGGCGCGCCAGGTGCAGCGCCGTGGCCAGGCCGGTGTAGCCGCCACCGATCACGCATACATCACAGCGGGCCGAACCGTCGAAGGGCGCTGTGACGACCGACTCCCGCAGCGTCGCCGCATAGTACGACGGCGCATGCTGCGCGCTCGGTGTCAGGGCCACCGGGTAGCGGCGTGCCGGAAATTTCACGCCCTGAGCGCCGGCGTCGCCTCGTCCAGCGCCGCCCTGATGGTATCGACCAGCTGGTCGATCTCGGCATGCGTGATGATCAACGGCGGACAGAACACGATCGTGTCGCGTATCGCACGCACCATCAGCCCGCGGCGGATACAGATGTCGCGAACCATCGGGCCAGCGGTGCCTTCCTTGCCGGTGAAGCGCTCGTTGGTGCCCGGGCGCGAGACGATCTCGACTCCGCCGACCAGGCCCAGTGAGCGCGCCTCGCCGACCAGCGGATGACTGCGCAGACGCGCCAGCGCCTGCGCGAGGTATGGACCGGTATCCTCGGCGGTGCGTTCCACCAGCCGCTCGCGACTGATGATCTCCATGTTCTTGAGCGCCACGGCCGCGCACACCGGGTGTCCGGAATAGGTGTAGCCGTGCACGAATTCACCGCCCGCTTCCCGCAGGGTCGCCACGATGTGGCTGGCGACGCCGGTCGCGGAGATGGGCAGGTAACCGGACGACAGCCCCTTGGCCATGGTGACGACGTCGGGTCGCACGCCGAAATGCTGGAAGCCGAACCAGCGGCCCAGGCGTCCGAAACCGCAGATCACCTCGTCGCTGATCAGCAGGATGCCGTATTTGCGGCAGATCGCTTCGATCATCTGCCAGTAGCCCGGTGGTGGAATGATCACGCCACCGGCGCCCTGCACCGGTTCGCCGATGAACGCCGCGACGTTTTCCGGGCCTACGCTGAGGATCCGCTCTTCGAGCGCCGCGGCGGCACGCGCGGCAAATTTCTGCGGATCCTCGCCGAACGCATCGCCGAACAGATAGGGCTGCATGATGTGTTCGATACCGGGAATCGGCAGGCCACCCTGCGCGTGCATCGCCTTCATGCCGCCCAGGCTTGCGGCGGCGACCGTGGAGCCGTGGTAGGCATTCCAGCGGCTGATGAAGATGCGCCGCTGCGGCTGGCCTTTGACCGTCCAGTAATGCCGTACCAGGCGAAACGCGGTGTCGACGGCTTCAGAACCGGAGTTATTGAAGAACACGTGCGACAGCTCGCCACCCAGGCGGCTGGAGATTTCGGTGGCGAGCCGGACCGCCGGCACGCTCGCGGTCTTGAAGAAGGTGTTGTAGTACGGCAGTTCCTGCATCTGTTCATAGGCAGCGCGCGCCAGCTCCTCGCGCCCATAGCCGACGTTGACGCACCACAGCCCCGCATGAGCATCGAGCATCGATTTGCCTTCGGCATCGTAGATCGTGCAGCCTTCGGCGCGCGTGATCAGACGGCTCCCTCCCATTTCGGCCTGCAGTCGAAAATCGCTCTGTCCCGGCAGATGATGGGCGACGTCGAGTCGGCGCAGCTCCGCGACTTCGGGCGTCGACAGCTTCAGATGGCTCATAGGAAACTCCTCAATTGAAACGATGGACGCTCATGCGCCCGGCAATTCGTTGACGGCGCGATACGCCTGATCAATCGCAATATCGGTGTAGGCGCCACCGCCAGAGTCCGAGTTGGCAATGGTGATGCGCCCAAAACGACGCCGCCCGATCAGCTGCGGTTGCTCGCCTTCCGGCAGCTCTGGGTCGAACAGCGAGTTGTGTTCGGGCGCATAACCGTGCGGCCAACGGTTGACGGTGATGGCGGTGATGTCGGCCGCCGGATCGAAGCCGCCGGGCCCGAGCGTGCGGCCCAGCTGGTCGCGAATGTTGCGCTCGAAAGTCTCGAACGGGGTCGCCAGCAGCTCGGCACGCCCGGCCCGGTTCTGTTCGTGCTCGCTCAGTCCCGGTTGGCAGGGCGTACGCGTCATCCAGATCAGGCTCGGCTCGCTGGGGGAGCGGGAGCTGCGATAGGCACCGATGTCCACGGTCGGGTTCAGCCGCACGTGCGTGTGGTAGCCGCCCGGCGCGTAAATCTGCCAGACCCCGAGTTTCGCGAACGCCTGCCAGTTGCGAATCGCCACACTGGTGTATACCAGCGGCGTCTTGACGAGCGCGTGCAGCGCCGTCTTCTGCTGCTCGGGCAGCTGCGGGCACAGGTAGGGAATCATCATGTTGTAGCACGCCAGCACGCAGTGGCGCGCCCGCACCCGCAGCCGGCGCCCATCGCGCAGGTAGGTGACGGCTGCCTCTTTGGCGGACGCCGCTGTGCCCTGATTCTCAACATGCAGCACAGTGCTGTTCAGACGCAGGCGCACCGGCTGGGCGCTGCGATCGAGACGGCTGTAATCGACGCGCGCGGTGATTACGTCCTCTACAGTGCTGCCGGGCACCGCCTCAGGGACCAGGCGACGCACCAGCAGGCGCGCGATGGTCGCATTGCCATCGGGGAAATGCAGCCGCACCGAGCCGCCGGTATCGGCGTAGCCAGCTGGCGTGAAGCCCATTCCCGGGATCGACCCGGGTTCCAGTTTGAGTCCCTTGAAACCTGGCAAGTCGATGCCCCAGGCATCGAGCGCTGAGACCGCATCAGCGCCCACGCCCCACTCACCCTGCGTGCGGGTCTGGTAGAAGGCGAGCACTTCCGGGCTGACCTTGACCATGTTCTGCAGGTAATTGCGGTAGCTGATTTTCGCCAGATGCTGCTTCTTCGCAGTCGAGGTGAGCCCGGGCAGGTAATCACCGCCACCCTCCTCGACCCGTTGCAGGTCACGCCGGGCGGCGGCTGAGAGCGGCGCGGCGGCCAGAAACTCGCGCCACGGCTTGCGGCCATAGCCGGCGGCCAGATGGTCGGAGCCGAAGGTCTCACGATCGAAAAACACGCCGTCGCCGAGCCCGAGTCCCTCATAAAACTCCGGATGTTGAATCGTTTCAGCGAGCGTCGCAGCATCGATACCGAGCCTGCGCAGCAGCCCTTCGGCCACAGCGCTATAGGGCTTCGGGCTGTCGATCATCAGCGTGCCACCATTCATGAGGCCCAGCTGGCCACCGAGATCGAATTGGTTGCGCTTGGCATGGCCACCAAAATCATCGTGATTGTCGAGCACCAGAACGCGCGCCCCCGGGTGCTGCTCACAATAGAAATGCGCAGCGCTCAGACCGCTGATGCCGGCTCCGACGACCACGAGGTCGTAGTGCTCGTCCAGATCGACGGGTGCAGGCTGCGGCGCAGCGTCGCGCAAGGCATGTGCCGCCTCGAAGGAACCGGCATGGCTGCCGCGCAACCCGCTCAGGCTCGGCGGGTAGTAGCCAGGCAGATCCTGGGCGCCGGGCGGCAGCGCCGGCATCCCGTGCGTGCAGCCGGGAAGCGCGGCAGCGGCCAGAATGCCGGCCGACCCGATCGCCACGCCCTGGACGAAATCGCGGCGGGTTATGGCCCGGTCCATGCCTATTTCTGTGTCGCGCGGTGAACGCGAGCGATCACGGGTCATTTCTGCTCCCCTCCCCGACTGGTTATGGCTGTGTCGCGCCCGATTCGCTGTGGCTGGACCGGCGTCCGCGGCGCTCGGTCCGCGCCGCACGTATGCGACCTAAGCAAGCTACCGGGATCCTGCCCCGCGAGTCAACCACAGGCTGGCCGAGGGCGGCCAGCGACCGAATTTGCCTTAGGATGGCGCAGTTACCAGTGAAATCTGCCTTCCATGCGACCACGACCCGGCAACCTGGCTGAATCATTGACCCACTTTCCGGCACTGGCAGCGGCACTGTTGCTCATGCCGTCGCTGGCGCCGGCCGGCACCGTGCGCGCGCTGCCGGAAATGGCTGTGCCAGGCCCGGCAGACCGGGTACTGGTGATCGCCCCGCACCCGGACGATGAAACCCTTTGCTGCGCCGGCATTCTGCAGCGCGCCCGCGGGGCAGGCGCGACAGTTGGCGTGGTATGGGTCACGGCCGGCGACAGTTTCGAAATCGATGCCGTTCTGGCCGAGCGCACCCTGCGCCCCAGGGGCCAGGGGATGGAGAAACTCGGTGCGCGCCGCATTGCCGAGGCACGCGCTGCCGCCGACCTGCTGGGCGTGCCGCGCGCCAACCAGTACCTGCTGGGCTACCCCGATCGTGGCCTGAGCGCGCTGTTGAGCGATACGGGCAACAGCACGCATCGTTCCGGTTATACCGGCGCCAGCGCCGTGCCCTATGCGCAAGCCCTGGCTCCCGGCCATCTCTATACCGGCGACAACCTGCGCCACGATCTGGACCAGGTGATCGCACGGTTTGCACCGACCGTGGTACTGGTGGCGGCGCCCCAGGATCGCCACGCCGATCATCGCGCCAGCGGCCTGCTGGCGCGCCAACTGCTGGCGGCGCGCCTGCCTGGCGCGCGCGTGTATTACTGGATCGTGCACGCCGGACTCAAGTGGCCCTGGCCGCACGGCCTGCACCGCACGCGGCCCTTATGGCCGCCGGCGCGCGCGGTCGCGCTCAACTGGCAACGCCTAAGCCTGGATGATGCCCTGCAGCTGGGCAAGCTCCGGGCGCTG
The DNA here is from genome assembly GCA_043744295.1 of Gammaproteobacteria bacterium. Lineage (GTDB taxonomy): Bacteria > Pseudomonadota > Gammaproteobacteria > Steroidobacterales > Steroidobacteraceae > FEN-1191. The sequence goes on from JAYTUZ010000130.1 coordinate 11,545, forward strand.
CGTCAGCACCGTACGCAACGTGAAGTGATGGGCTGGTTTCTGAATTCCTTCGTGCGCAGCAACGAACTGTTTGCACCGGCGCCGGCGCTGCCAGCGCCGCCCTGAAACGCCCGCCTAGGCGGCCATCGGCAGCGGCGCTGGGCGACCCAGGGCGTAACCCTGCAGGAAATCGCAGCCAATGCTGCGGGCCGCGTCGGCCGCGGCATCGTCCTCCACCTGTTCGGCGATTACCTTGAAATTGAGCGTACGCGCCAGCTTGATCATGGCCGTGACCATGGCCTGATTGATCGAATCGCGCGCCAGATTGCGCATGAAGGAACCGTCGATTTTCAGATAGTCGACTGCCAGCAGGCGCAGATTCGAGAATGAACCCAGGCCGCTGCCAAAGTCATCGAGCGCAAAACGGCAACCCATGCCGTGCAGCACGCCGATGAAGCGGCGCGCCTGCTCGAGATTGGCGATCACCGCGGCCTCGGCGATTTCGAAGCACACCTGCGCGGGGTTGGCGCCGGTGCTGTCAAAGCATTCGACCACGAATTCCAGAAACTGTGCATCGGCCAGGGTCTGGCCGGAAATATTGAGCGCGATGCTGCGATTCGCCGGCAGCGCGATCGCGCCACGACCCAGGGCCGTGAGCGTGGTCTGCAGGATCTGCCGGTCAATCAGGCCCATGAGCCGATAGCGCTCCGCGGCCTGCAGGAATTCCACCGGCGCCACCTGCTCGCCGGCGTCATTGCGCAGGCGCACCAGCACTTCCATGGCCGGGCCCGCGTCGCCGTCGCCATAGGCGGCCACAATCGGCTGGCAGTAGAGCTCGAAACGGTTTTCCTTGAGCGCGCTCTGCAGCAGCTGCAACCAGTGTATTTCGCCGCTCTGGCGCGCATAGACTTCATCGCGTGCTGAATACACCGCCACATGGCCACCCTGCCGCTTGGCCACGTAGCAGGCCGAATCGGCGGCCGCCAGGGCTTCTTCCAGATTGCTGGAATCGCGGGCGATCTCCACCAGTCCGATGCTGGCCCCGACATTGAAAATGCGATCGCGCCACACGAAGCGATGATCGGCCACTTTGCGACACACTTCGTCGGCAATCTGCCTGGCCTTGTCGAGCGGGCAACCCATCAACAGCATGCCAAACTCATCGCCGCCGAGGCGCCCGACCACGTCGGAGTCGCGCACCGCAGCGCGCACCAGCTTGGCGATGTCGCGCAGCAGGCTGTCGCCGGCCAGATGCCCACTGGTATCGTTGATGACCTTGAAACGATCGAGATCGAGATAACAGAGCACGTGCCCGGGTTCGCCACGTTGCGCCGCGTCGATGCCCTCCTGCAGGCGGCGCTCGAATTCACGCCGATTGATGAGGCCGGTGAGCGCATCGTGTGCGGCCTGGTAGGAAATCTGCCGCGTCAGGCCGCGCGATTCCGTGACATCGTGAAACAGCAGGACCGCGCCGCTGGCCTCGCCGTCGGCTTCACGCAGCGGCGCAGCGGCCACCTCGATCAGGCGCTCTGGTCCGCCGGGCTGGCCGACCACCATGGCGCGGCGCCCGAGATTCATCGGCGCGCCGGAGCTGAGGGCCTGGCGCACCGGTTCGGTCAGCAGCTTGCGATCCGACTCCTTGATTCCTTTGGCCAACTCTTCGAGTGCCATGCCACAGCCTGTGCCTGCTGCCAGCCCCAGCATTTCGCTGGCTGCCGCATTGACGTAGTCGACCTTGCCGTTTCGATCGACGGTCAGCACGGCCCCGGGCATCGATTCGAGCGTGGTGCGGGCGCGCGAGCGTCCGCCGCCCGCCGCGCCCAGCGCCGCCACGGTCTGGGTGGGCAACACCTCGACGCCAACGATCAGCAGCGCATCGTGTCCTTCGTGCTCGATAGGCCAGGAACTCAATTCGAGTCGCGCGTGCTGGCCCTGGAGCCCGAGCAGATCGACTTCATAGCGCTCCGCCGCCGGATCCCTGGCGAGGCGATGGCGCAGATTCTCGCCCACCAGCTCGGCAAACTCGGGCGGCACCAGGTCCTCGAGTCGTCGACCCAGCAACTCATCAGCCGGCGTGCCCATCAACTGCGCAAACTGCGGATTGGCATAGAGGATGCCGCGCGCGCCGTGTACCAGCACGACCTCGTGCAGATGCTCACCCAGAGCATTGAGCGGCGCCGGCACCGCAACCTGCACTTCCGGACTGGCGCTGCCCACACGGGTCAGCAGGTGATTCACCACGGTCACCAGGGCTGAAACCTCGCGCTGATCGGTGTCCACTTCGACCCGGCCGCGCAGGGTTCCACCGACCGCAATGCGATGCAGCTGGCGGGTGATACCCTCGAGTGCGCCGCGTTGGCGACGCTGCAGTACGTAGAGCGCCAACAGCAGCAGCGCGAGCAGCGCAAACAGCAGGCAAAGTAGCGTCAGAATGGACATGGAGCGGCCGGGATCCCCTGTGATACAACCCTGCCCGTGCGCCGTGCGCCGGGCTGCCGGAAAGGTCGGTGCAGCATAGCCCAGCAGCTGCTCGTAACCGAGCGCGAATTGACCATATGATGGCGACTGGGGAATACACCTTAGTTCCCCGCAGCTGCAGCCAGGGCGCTGGCGCGCCGGGCGCGTGTAATTAAGTTAACCGTAGTATCCTGCACACCTGTCAACCATGAACAACCAAGTCGCTCTCAACCAGATGACTGCGCAGCAGGTGCGCACCTGGGACGTACCCGATGCGCGCACGCTCGCTGCCATGCGCAGTGTGCCGCGCGAACGCTTCGCGCCGCCGGCATGGCGCTCGCTGGCCTGCGCCGATTGCGCGCTGCCGCTCGCCCATGGCAAGCACATGCTCACGCCGATGATGGCCGGCCGCATCCTGCAGTCGGTGGCGGTTCGCAGTGGCGACCAGGTGCTGGAAGTGGGCACCGGATCGGGCTATCTCTCGGCCTGCATGGCGCTCATGGGCGGCCAGGTGCAGTCGCTCGAACTGCACGCCGATCTGGTCGCCACGGCCCGCAGCAACCTGCAGGCGGCGCACTGCAGCAGCGTCGAGGTCAGCTGCGCCGACGGCCTGGGGCTGGTGAGCGAGACCGCTTACGATGTCATCGTGCTGACGGGCTCACTGCCCCTTTATCAACAATGCTTTGAGCGCGCACTCAAATTCGGCGGCCGGCTGTTCGTCGTGGTGGGCAGCGGGGCGGTCATGCAGGCCCGGCTGGTGCGCCGCCTGGGCCCGACTGAGTTCAACAGCAGCGTATTGTTCGAAACCTCGCTCGAGGCACTCGAGCATGCCCCTGCCCCGCCCGCCTTTGAATTTTAGTTCATGAATGCTGTAACCCAGATCACCCCTGCCGGGTTGAAGGCCCTTATGGATGCCGGAAGCCCTTACTGCCTGGTCGATGTGCGCGAGCCCTGGGAAGTCGCACTGGCCCGCATAGACGGCAGCGTCGACATTCCGCTCAATGAGATTCCAGCCCGCCTGCAGGAACTTGACCGCCAGGCTGCAATCATTGTGATGTGCAAGCTCGGCGGCCGCAGCCAACGGGCGGCGGAGTTTCTCGCCAGCAAGGGGTTCGACCGGGTCAGCAACCTGCAGGGCGGCATCGACGCCTGGGCACGCGATATCGACCCGCAATTGCCGGCCTATTGAACCGCGCCGCACATCGTACAACATGGAAAAGCGCTCATGAATCGCCACTGGATCCTGTTACTCCTGTCACTCGGCGCGCTCGGCACCGCCAGCGCCGAGGATCTGCAGACCGTCTACGATCATGCGCTCATCGCCGACCCGACCATGCAGCAGGCTGCGGCGCTGCACATGGCGAGCCGCGAAACACGCACCCAGGCGATCCTGGACATGCTGCCGCTCAACGGCACCGCCACCAAGAACTGGACCGGTGTGGCGGGCACTTCGGTGAGCACGCCGGCACTCGCCAACCTCGGCTTGCAGGTCAATCTGTTCTCCTGGAACAACTGGATCGCGCTCAAGGCGGCCAGCAGCAGCGTGGCGCAGGGCGAAGCCAACTACCTTGCTGCCCAGCAGGAACTGATCAGCCGCGTGGCCCAGCAATACTTTTCGGTACTGAGTGCGCAGGACACGCTTGCCGCCCAGGAGAGTGCGCTGCAGTCGGTGGACCGCCAGCTCGAACAGGCCGAGCGGCGCTTCGAGGTGGGTCTGATCGCGATTACCGACGTGCAGATCGCCCGCGCCTCGCGTGATAGCAGCGCCGCGGGCGTCATTGCTGCCAAGCGCACGCTCTCGAGCGCCGAAGAGCAGTTGCGCGCGATTACCGGTGAAAAATATCAACGCCTGGCGAAGCCTGGCGATGGCATGCCGCTGCTGGCCCCCGATCCGGCCAGCGTGGACACCTGGGTCAGCACCGCCCTGAGCCAGAATTCCAATCTGATCGCCAGCCGCCTCGCGGCCGATATTGCGCGCGACAGCTACCTCACTGCGATTGGCGGCCACCTGCCCTCGATCAATGCCTCAGCGTCACGCTCCTGGGCTCTGGACGGCAAGAGCAGCCCGAGCACGCAAGCCCTCAACGGCGTCAACACCCAGGATATCGTCTGGTCGGTCGGCGTGTCGGTGCCGCTGTTCAGCGCTGGCGCCACGCAGTCGCGTGTGCGCCAGTCCAGGTATCTCTGGAGTGCAGCCAAAGCCGGCTATGAACGCACCCTGCGCCAGACCGAGCAGCAGGCCCGCGATGCCTACCAGGGCGTCATCAGCCAGATCGCCCAGGTCGGGGCTTTCAAACAGGCCGCCCAGTCAAACCAGATTTCCCTGCAGGCCACCGAAGCCGGCTATGAGGTGGGCACCAAGACCGCCATCGATGTGCTCACCGCCCGGCAATTGCTGGTCCAGGCGCAGACCAACTATGCGCAGGCCAAATACGCCTATCTGAACAACATCGTGGCGCTACGCCAGGCGGCCGGCAATCTCGATCGCGCGACCATCGCGCAGATCAATGGCTGGCTTATCGAACAGGCGCCGGCCGAGAATTCCATGCCGCCCGTCGAAGCTACCGCGATCCCAGTGACTCCCTGATCTGCCCGAGCAGGCGCTGCAGCGCGCCGCGATTGGCAGCCACGGTGGCCAGTGCCGCCGCTGACAGGGCTCGCAGCGCAACCGTATCGCCCAGCAACGAAACCACTGTGGCGCTCAAGTCCGCCGCCGTAGCCACAATTCTCACCGCGCCGCGCGCAGACAATTCCTGCGCCACCTGCGGGGCGGCGCTCTGGCACGGGCCGGTGATGGTCGGCACGCCCAGGGCCGCGGGCTCCAGCAGATTGTGGCCGCCGACGGGCACGAGACTTCCGCCCACGAAAGCCAGGTCCGCAGCGGCGTAAAAATTTTCCAGATCGCCAATGGTGTCGAGCAACAGCACGGCAACAGCATGGCAGGCTGCGGCGCTGGCGCCCGATGCGGCGCTATAACGCAACCAGCTCAGGCCACTGCGTTCGAGAATTGCTGCGACCTCGTCGAAGCGCGGCCGGTGACGCGGCGCCAGCACCAGCAGCGCATCGGCGTGCGAGTTGCGCACTGCCTGGTGGGCGTCCAGCGCGGCCTGTTCCTCACCCTGGTGGGTGCTGCCGGCCACCCACAGCAGGCGTGCCGGAGCGTAGCGAGCGCGCACGGCAGCAGCGGCGGTGCGCAGGCTCGCACCCGGGGTGCGATCAAATTTGATATTGCCGCAGACGCTTGAACGTTCGGGCGGCAAGCCCAGTGCGGCGAAGCGCTGCGCGTCGGCGGGAGTCTGCGCCGCCACCGTGACTGCAGTGCGCAGTGCCGGTTGCAGCAGGCCCGGGAATTTCTTCAGGCGCCCCAGGCTACGCCCCGAGAGTCGTGCGCTGGCGATAAGTACCGGCACGCCCGCGCGCGCGCACTCATTGAGCAGGTTGGGCCACAGTTCGGTTTCCATGATCACCAGCATGGCGGGTCGCAGGCGCCGCAGCGC
>JAYTUZ010000131.1:0-4723 GCA_043744295.1 Gammaproteobacteria bacterium
TCGAGCTGCGTACCGAGCGGCGGCTGATGCAGAAATTCGAGCGCCTCGCGCAGCTCGCTCAAGTGCAGGGCCGTGCGCAGCTCGGCCGGCAACAGATCAATTAGCGGCGCCTGTCCGGTCGCGGCAAAGGCACGCTGGATCAGTCCGCGCAGCCGACCCTGGGTGACGCCTTCAGTGAGCGGATAGATGGGTGTCAGCGTCTGTGGCAGTGGCTCCGCGTCGCGGCCCACCTGGGCCAGCTGCCGGTACTCGGGGTGCACGATCTCGAGGCCGAGTGGACCTCGGCGCACTTCGCCGTGGCAACGCAGGCGGGTGCCGCGGCTCAGGCCGGCGCGTTGCACATTGGAAAAATGGAAGAACCGGAGGGTCAGTGCGCCGCTGCCATCGCCCAGCCGCACCAGCAATTGCCGCCGGCGGCGAAACACCACTTCGGCCAACAGCACTTCGCCCTCTACGACGGCATGGCTGCCCGCCTGCAATGCGCCCAGCGGCACGATGTGGGTGCGGTCTTCATAGCGCAGCGGCAGGATGAACAGCAGGTCGGTCTGCTCGCGCACGCCCAGACGCGCCAGCTTCGCCGCCAGCGCTGGCCCGACGCCACGCGCCGCGGCCAACGGTGCGGCCGCAGGTCCGGCCATTGGCGAGCGTGCCGCGGCGCTCTTCAGGCGACGCTGAGTATGCACTCCATCTCGACCCGCGCACCACGCGGCAGGGCGGCCACGCCGATGGCGGCGCGCGCCGGGTAGGGCGTCGTGAAATAGGTCGCCATGATTTCGTTGACCTTGGCGAAGTGCGTGAGATCGGTCAGAAAGATGCTCAGCTTCACGCAGCGCGCCAGGGTGAGGCCTGCTGCCTCGGCGATCGCCACCAGGTTGTCGAACACCCGACGGATCTCGGCGTCGATGTCGTTCGCGATCAGCGTACCGGTGGCCGGGTCGAGCGGAATCTGTCCCGAGACGAATACCAGGTCGCCGGCGCGCACGGCCTGCGAATAGGGGCCAATGGCCTGCGGCGCGCGACTGGTGTGAATGATGTGGCTCATGATGACGGTGCGATCCTCTTGCGATTCTGTCCGGCAATTGTACGCACGACGCGCAGCACTTCGCTCATCCGTCGCACCACGCGCACCGCGCGTGCCAGGTGGGCGCGATCATGCACCTCGAGCACAAAGCCCAGGGTGGCGGTCTCCGCTTCATGCTGTTCCAGGCTGACGCTGCTGATATTGGTCTGGGTGCCGGAAATAGCGGCCGACACGGCGGCCAGCAGGCCGACTTTATTCATGGCCTCGACGCGGATTTCCGACTGGAAGAAGCGGCCCTCGGTGGCCTCCCAGTTGACCGCCAGCCAGTTTTCAGGGTGCTTGTGACTGTCGGCCACGTTGGCGCAGGTGCTGCGGTGGATGACGATGCCGCGGCCGGTGCTGAGGAAGGCCACGATGGGATCGCCCGGCAAGGGATAGCAGCAATGCGCGTAGGTCACCAGCAGGCCTTCGGCGCCGGCGACCACCAGCGGCGCGGGTTTGCCGTCGCGGCTGGTCGCCTGATCCCCGGGCAACAGGCGCCGTGCCACCAGCGGCGCCAGGCGCTCGCCCAAGCCAATCTTTTCATAGAGGTCATCAACGGCCGGCAGCGCGAGATCATTCAGGGTTGCGCCCAACACGGCCGGTTCGATCGCCTCCAGCTTGACGTGAAACTCCGCCAGCGCCTGCTCCAGCAGCCTGCGGCCCAGCTCAATGGCCTCCCCGTGCTTGAGGCTCTTGAGGTAGTGACGGATGCCACTGCGCGCCTTGGCAGTGACCACAAAATTTACCCAGGCCGGATTCGGGCGTGCACCCTTGGCGGTGATGATGTGTATGGTCTGGCCATTGCGCAGCACGGTGCGCAGCGGCATCAGTCGCCGATCCACTTTAGCCGCGACGCAGCGATTGCCGATATCGGTATGCACGGCGTAGGCGAAATCGACCACCGTCGCGCCGCGCGGCAGGCGCAGGATTTCGCCGCGCGGTGTGAATACATAGACCTTGTCGGGATAGAGATCGACCTTGACGCTCTCGATGAATTCCTCGGAGTTGCCGCCTTCCTGCATCTTCATCAGGTTGGCGAGCCAGGTGCGCGCCTGCTCCTGCTGCGCCGAGCCTTCAGTCGCGTCCTCCTTGTATTTCCAGTGTGCCGCGATGCCCGATTCCGCCACGCTGTCCATATCGGCGGTGCGGATCTGCACCTCGATCGGCACCGCGTTGGGTCCGAACAGCGTGGTATGGAGCGACTGATAACCGTTGACGCGCGGAATCGCCACGTAATCCTTGAAGCGCCCGGGCATCGGCTTGAAGACGCTGTGCACCACGCCCACGGCCCGATAGCAGGTATCGACCTGATCGACCACGATGCGCAGGCCATAGACATCGACGATCTCGGCCAGCGGCGCGCGCTTGCGCTGCATTTTTCTATACACGCTGTACAGATGTTTCTCGCGCGCCTCGATCTTGGCCGTTATGCCGGCCTTCTTCAGCGCCGCCTCGAGCTGCAGATGAATCTTTTTTAGAAATTCTTCCTGATTGCCGCGGGCGCGCTTGAGCGCGCGTTCGATGACGCGGTAGCGCTGCGGGTAGAGCGCCCGGAAGCCGAGTTCCTCGAGCTCCAGCTTCATGGTGTAGAGCCCGAGCCGTTCGGCCACCGGCGCGTAGATATCGAGCGTCTCGCGCGCCACCTGGCGACGCTTGGCTGCTGCCACCGCGCCCATGGTGCGCAGGTTGTGGGTGCGATCGGCGAGCTTGACCAGGATCACGCGCAGGTCGCGCACCATCGCCAGCAGCATCTTGCGAAAGCTCTCGGCCTGCGCTTCCTTGCGATTCTTGAACTGGATCTGGTCGAGCTTGGTGACGCCATCGACGATCTCGGCGACGTCGTTGCCGAAGCGCGCGGCGATCTCGGCCTTGGGAGTCGGCGTGTCTTCGATGACGTCGTGCAGAATCGCCGCGATGATGGTGTCGGCGTCGAGGCGCAGGTCAGCGAGGATGTCGGCCGCCGCCACCGGATGCGCGATGTAGGGTTCGCCGCTGAGGCGTTTCTGTCCCTGATGAGCGGTGGCGCCAAATTCGGCCGCCACGCGTATACGCTCGACCTGCTCGGCGGGCAGGTAGCCGCCGACCTTGCTCAGCAGCTCCTTGAGACCCGGTGTGCGTCGGGTGCCGGGGAGTAGTCCCAGTAACGACGACGCATAGTCCATGGCACCTCTATCCGGTTAAGGCGCACCCCGTCAGCCGCGATCAACGAGACCGAACTGCGGCGCGCGGAAGGTGGAATCGTTGTCCGCCTCGGGCACCACCACCGGTTCTGGCGGCGGCTCAGGTTCCTTCAGCATTTCTGGCGTGATGTTGCCGGCGGCGATCTCGCGCAGCGCCAGCACCGTGGGCTTGTCGTTGTCGACCGGCACGGTGGCCTCGGCGCCGTTGGCCAGGCGGCGCGCACGCTGCGAGGCCAGCAGCACCAGCTGGAACAGGTTATCGACGTTTTCCAGGCAATCTTCGACAGTCACTCTGGCCATGGTGCCGTGGATCCTTAAAGCTCGGGGGTATGGGCCGCCACAGTGTACGGCATCCCGCGGGTTTCAGGCCACTAAAGTCTGCAGCAAAGCCCCGATTTCCGGCCTGTTGGCCCGCAATTTGGCCTCGTGCCCGTCGACGATCGCCAGCAGGTCTTCCACCGCCTGCTCGAAGCGGTCGTTGACCACCGCGTAGTCGAATTCCCGGCAGTGCGACATGTCGGCGGCCGCATCGGCCAGGCGCCGCGCGATCACGGCATCGCTGTCGGTGCCGCGCGCGCGCAGCCGCTGCTCGAGCGTGGCGCGCGAGGGCGGCAGGATGAATATCGTGGTGCATTTCGGGCTGGCCTGGCGCACCTGGCGCGCACCCTGCCAGTCGATCTCGAGCAGCACATCGTGGCCGCTGGCAAGCCTGGCCTCGACCTGCTCGCGCCCCGTGCCGTAGTGGTTGTCGAACACCCGCGCGTGCTCGAGGAATGCGCCCTGCGCGACCAGCTCGGCGAAGCGCTTGGGCGTAACGAAATGATAGTCGCGCCCATCCACCTCATGCGCACGCGGCGTGCGCGTGGTGTGCGAGACCGACACCACCAGGCCCGCACGCGCGGCCAGCAACGCCTTCACGAGGCTGGTCTTGCCCGCGCCCGATGGGGCGGAAAGTATGTACAGGCGGCGTGGTTTTGTGACGGCGGTCATGAACGCTATTCTGGCGCGATCGGGCGCGGCCCGCCATCGCATACAATCCGCGCCATGAACAGCGCACGCCTGCTATGGCTCCTGCCCTGCCTGCTGCTGGGCCTCGTCAGCACCAGCCGGGCCGATACCTGCGCACCGGCGAGCTCAGCCGGCTCGGCCCCCGCGGACTGGCGCACCTACTGCTGGCTCAATCTCGCCAACTACAACGATGCGACCGCGCGCTCGGCCGCCGGCCAGAATTTCAGCTTTACATTGGCCGACGGTGCCAGCCTGCAGTTCACGCTCAAATCGACCGCCGCGATGAACGCCATCGCCTCGCCCTCGTGGAGCGGCTCGGCCGTGGGCAATTCCGCCTTCATCGGCATTCCGGGCCGCCCGGTGCTTTACACCGCCGCGGCCGGCACCATCACCGTGACCCTGAGCAACATCGTGGTGACGCCGCCCTCGGGCCTCAGCACCAATGCCTCCTACGCGATCGTCGTGGCCGATG
>JAYTUZ010000132.1:0-17355 GCA_043744295.1 Gammaproteobacteria bacterium
CACCGGCTGCGCCGCTGGCCTCGCCGCTCAGCCGATGCAGCAGTGTCAGCACCGAATTGTTCGAGCGCGGCCCCAGCTGGGCGCCCAGCACGGCGTCGAGTGCCAGGGCGCCTTTCAGCAGGGGTGACTCGAAAGTCTCTTCGAGCACATCAAAGATGTTGATGCCGGCGATGCGCAGGAACTCACGCATTGAATCGCGCCCGAGCAGGCGGATATCGAGCCCCAGCATGGCGGCGCCCAGCAGATCCGAGCGGCCGCCGCCCGCAATGCGTGGCGGGCGGCGGTTGTGCTGCTTGCCCAGTACGCGCGCAAAACGCAGCATCTGGGTGCGATAGTCGCGCAGCGCCGACTGATCGGCTGGCGAGACCTGGCCTGCCTCGAGCGCAGCACCATTGAGCACCAGATGCTCGCCGGCGGTGGCGAGAGCCACGGTGCGCAGCCTGGTGCGCGCGAACTTGAGACCGTGGGTCGTCAGTTTCAACTCGCGGCTGATGGTGGCATCGAGCAGATAGGAGAGATGGGCGCAGGCCGAGACCCGAAACCCGGGCGCGAAGTCACGCGTGATGGCGGCGCCGCCGACGCGCTCGGCGGCTTCGAGCACCAGCACTTCGCGACCCGCCCGGGCGAGATAGGCGGCACACACCAGACCGTTGTGTCCGGCGCCAATAACGATCACCCGTTTGCGTTCAGTCATCGCGCCACCCTTCGGGCACCTGCCTGGGCCGGCGCAGATCCATCAGGATCTCGCGTGCCGCGTTGGCGCCCGGGGCCGCCATCACGCCGCCGCCGGGATGGGTGCCGGAGCCGCACATGTAGAAACCCTTGACCGGCCCGCGGTACTGGGCGTAACCCGGAAACGGACGGTTGAACAACAGCTGGTCCATGGTGAGTTCCCCCTGGAAGATGTTGCCCTCGGTCAGGCCCACTTCGTCTTCGAGTTCGCGGGGTGTGCGCACTTCGACATGGCGGATCAGCTGTTGGAAATTCGGGCTGTAGCGCGCGATCTGGTCGAGCACCGTCTGCTTGAAGGCATCGCGATCCGCGTCGGTCCAGTCGCGCCCATGAATCTGGGCCGGCACGTACTGCACGAACACCGACATCCAGTGCTTGCCGGTCGGCGTCATGGTCGGATCGGTCATCGAGGGGATCAGCAGGTCGAGGTAGGGCTCCTTCGACCAGGTGCCGCTCTTCCAGTCGTCGTAGGCGCGTTCCATCTTTTCGAGCGAATCGAGAAAGTGCATGTCGCCGAAGCGCAGCGGATTGTCTGCGCCCAGGGCGGTAAAAATCGGCAGGCCATCAAGCGCGATGTTGAGTTTTCCCGAGGAACCACGGATCTTGAAATTGCGGGCGCGCTTCATGAAGGCCGGGCTCAGGTCCTTGTCGTCGAACAGCTTCGTATAGGTGCGCTTGGGGTCGAGATTCGACACTACGATCTTGGCGTGGTACTCGTTGCCGTTCGCCAGCGCGACACCAGTCACCTTGCCGTGGCGGACGAGCACGCGCTCGACTGGCGCGTTGCTGATGATCTCGCCGCCGTGCGATCTGAAGGCCGAGGCGATGGCATTGGAGACGGCGCCCATGCCGCCGCGGGCAAAGCCCCACGAGCCGATCGAGCCATCGACATCGCCCATGTAGTGGTGCAGCAGCACGTAGGCAGTGCCGGGCGAGTGCACGCCCAGTGCGGTGCCGATAATGCCGCTGCCGGAGAGGTGCGCCTTGATGAGATCGGACTCAAAGTACTCGCCAAGGAAATCAGCGATGCTCATGGTGTAGAAGCGCAGCGTGTCGTAAATCGCCTGCTCACCGAGTTTTCTGAATTCCTTGCCAAGGTAGAGCATTTCGCGGATATCGCGCGGCCGCAACGAGGTGGGGTCGGGGGGCGTGCGCAGCAGCAGTGGGCGAATGAACTTGCACTGACGCATGACATCGGTCGAGTAACGGCTGTAGGCGTCGGCGTCGTGGGCGTTGTGGCGCGCGAATTCACGGCGCTGCACATCCTCGTCGGGGTAATTGCCGAGGATGTCGCCACTGCTGCTGATGGTGAGGCCGCCGCCGTAGGGCACGATCTGCAGGCCGTGGCGCGCCAGCTCCAGGTCGCGGAAGATCTCGGGCCGCAGCAGGCTGCACACGTAGGAACAGTTGGAGTAGATCCAGCCGTCCTGGATCTCGCGGCTGACCGCCGCGCCGCCGATCCAGGGATTGCGCTCCAGCACCAGCACCTTGAGTCCGGCGCGCGCCAGATAGGTGGCGTTGGTCAGGCCGTTGTGGCCGGCACCGACCACAATCGCATCGTAGTTTGCGGCGCCCACGATATCCCTAGCCAGCCTGGTGCGCCGGGCTGGGGCTGCGCACCTGGCGCAGTACGCGATCGACCGCGGTCTCGAAGCGATTCAGCGTCTCGGCCAGGCAAAGATCGTCGTGCGCCTCGCAGATGAACCATGGTTCACGCGAGTCGGGCTCGCACAATATGCCCAGGTCATGCAGGTGCGGTGCCATGGTGTCGTAGAAGGTGTAGTCGCTGCTGGCCCAGTCGCGGTAGTTGCGCGGCGCCTGTTCACTGAAGAACAGGCCGCTCATCGAGGGGTGGCCGCTGAAGGAGTGGCGGATGCCGCGCTGCGTGAGTATCTGGCTGATGCCGGCGCGCATCTTCGTGCCGTAGTCGGCGATAGTCTGCAGCGCCGGCGTTTCGGCCAGAATCTCCAGGGTCTTCTCGGCCGCAGCCAGGGCGACCGAGTGGCAGGTGAAGGTGCCACCGTGCACCACGCCCTTGCCGAGCTTGCGCATGATGTCTTCGCGGCCCGCCAGCACCGAGATGGGATAGCCATTGCCCATGGCCTTGGCAAAGGTGCACAGATCGCTTTTCACGCCGAACAGCTCCTGGACTCCGCCGCGCGCCACGCGGAAGCCGGTTTTCACCTCGTCGATGATCATGAGTATGCCGTAACGGTCGCACAGTGCGCGAGCGGCGTGCAGATATTCCCGGGTGGCCGAAATCGAGCAGCAGTTGCCCATGATCGGCTCGATCAGGAAGGCCGCTATCTCGTGGCCGTAGGCTTTGAATACGCTCTCCAGGCGCTCGGCGTCGTTCATCGGCGTGGCGTGCACGAGCGATCGCAGCATCCCGGGGACACCGGCACTGTAGGGCACGAGGTGCGGGTCACCGGCGCCAGATCGCCAGCTATCGACGGGCGTGCACCACAGCGCGGCGTCGAACAGGCCGTGATAGCCGCCCTCGACCAGGACGTAGGAATCCTTACCGGTGTAGGCACGGGCAAGGCGTAGCGCCGCCATCACCGCCTCAGTGCCAGAGTTTGAAAAGCGCACCATTTCGGCTGCCGGTACCATGCTGGCAACGCGATCGGCCACGGCCAGCTCGCGCTCGGTCGAGAGGGCGAACACGCCACCCTGTTCCATGCCGGCACGCGCTGCCGCATCGACCCGCGGATCGGCATAACCGAGGATGCAGGGCCCGTAGGCGAGCCGGTAGTCGATATACTCGTTGCCGTCGATGTCGCGCAGGCGCGCACCCTTGCCGGAGGCGATGTAGATGGTGCGTTCCTCGCCCCAGTAGCGAAAGTTCGAGGACACGCCCAGCGGCAGGCGCTTGATCGCCTTCTGGAAATGCGCATTGGATTTCTTGAGACTGCGTGTCATGGGCCTGGCCCTCCTGCGGTCGCGAAAAATAGCACCCAGCCAGCTTCCCACAATTCATTCCCGCCGTCCATGGCGACTGAATAGTCATTCATTCATTGCAATGCCGGTGAAAGCGGCTAAGATTGCCGACGCCTGCCCGCGTGGTATCGGTCAAGTTGCTGACTTTGCTGGAGTTGCCCCTGAAATCCAAGCGTCTGCGAGCCTCGAGGACAGTGCGCCGCACCGCGCCGGCCGGCGAGCGGCGCCAGCAGCTGATTGCGGCCACCATCCGCTGCATTGCCAGGCGCGGCCTGGCCGAAACCACCACCGCCACCGTGGCGCGCGAGGCCGGCCTGAGCCAGGGCATCATCAACCTGCATTTTCGCAGCAAGGAGCGCCTGCTCACCGAAACCCTGCGCTACCTGTCGGACGAATACCGCAACGCCTGCAGCACGGCGGCGGCGGCAGCCGAAGTTTCGCCGGCGGCGGGCCTGGCGGCGATGGTCGAGCTCGATTTCCAGCGCGACATCTGCACCCGCGACAAGCTCGCCGTCTGGTTTGCGTTCTGGGGCGAGCGCCAGTTTCGTCCCACCTACCGGCGCCTGTGCGCCGCGCGCGACAAGTACTACGACGAACTGACGCACAGCATGTGTGCCAAGCTGTGCGAGCAGGGCAACTATCCGGGTGTCGAGCCCGCGCTGGTGACCGACGGACTGTCCGCGCTGACTGGCGGCCTGTGGCTCGACCTGCTGGTGCGGCCTGAATCCATGAGCCGCGCGCTGGCCAGGCGTATTACGATGGCCTATCTGGCGGGCGTGTTTCCGCGGCATTTCGGCCAGGCGGCGGTGCCGCGGGCGCCTGCCCGGGGCGCGCGTACACGAAGCCTTGAGGGAAATTGAATCATGCGTATTGCACTGGACGATGCGGCCCTGAAATGGCAGGCGCGCGCTGCGGCGTTCGCCAGCCAGGAGCTGATCCCCTGGGAAGTAGAGGCCGAGCTCAACTCCGGCCAGCTGCCGGCCGAGGTGCGCGCGCGCCATAAGCAGTTGGCCGTCGAGCTGGGCTTCAGCGCCATGGACGTGCCGGCGGCATACGGCGGCAGCGAGGCGCGCAGTGTCGATCAGGTAGCAGTCTGGGAGCAGCTCGGTCGGGTGACCAATGGGCTGTGCTGGTGTTTCTCGGAACCGCAACGCTGGATGTTCAGCGCCGCCAGCCCGGCACAGCTCGAGCGCTACATCCTGCCGTTGATGAGTGGCCAGCGCAAAGAGTGCTACGCCATCACCGAGAGTGGCTCGGGATCAGAGGTCGAGATCCAGACCAGCGCACAGCGCTGTGCCGAGGGTTACCGGATCTTTGGCGAAAAGTGGTATGTCACCAGTGCCAATCATGCCGACTACTTCATATTGCAGGCGCGGCTCGCGGACGGGGTGCACGCCGGGTCGCACTCGCTGTTTTTCATCGACAAGAACCAGCCCGGCATCGAACTGGTGCGCACGCCGCTGTTCAGTCATACCTTCAGCGACCATCATCCCACCTACCGGTTTCACGATGTCGTGGTCAGCGAAAGCCAGCGGCTCGGGCCCGAGGGCGAGGGCATGCAGTTTTCGCATAGCTGGTTTCGCCACGAGCGGCTGATGATCGCTGCGCGCAGTTGCGGCGCGGGCAGCCGCCTGATCGAGGAAGCCAGGGACTTTGCCGCGACCCGTATGGTGGGCGGCGAGCCACTGGCAGACAAGCAGATGATCCAGGCCATGCTCGCCGACAGCGTCACCGAGCTGTGGGCAGCGCGGCTCATTACCTATGAGGCCGCCAGGGCACATGATCGCGGCGATGAGCTGCGATCACTGCACGCGCACTGTTCGCTAGCCAAGCTGTACGCAACTGAGGCGGCCAATCGAATTGCCGATCGCACCCTGCAGATTTTCGGCGGTCGTGGCTACATGCGCGAGAATTGCGCGGAGCGGTTTTTTCGCGAGCTGCGCGTCGACCGGATCTGGGAAGGATCCAGCGAAATTCAGCGTCTCATCATCGCGCGCGCGCTGCTCAAGCGCGGCCTCGAGGGCATGTAGGCCGTGAAGGCGCTACCGCGGTTGACGGCGTTATCCGCACTGCTGTGGTGCGCGGCGGCCAGCGCTGGCGGCGCTGCGGAGCAGAAGGTGCTCAACATCTTCACCTGGCCGGATTACATCGCGCCCAACACCATCGCCAACTTCGAGAAGGAATACGGCATCAAGGTCAATTACGATACCTACGATTCTACGGAAATGGCCGAGGCGCGCCTGCTGGCCGGACGCACCGGCTACGACCTCGTGGATCATGCGGAGCGCTATTCCGCGCGCCTGATTCCGATTGGTGTCTACCAGCCGCTCGACAAGAGCAAGCTCAGCAACTGGGGCAATCTGGATCCCTGGGTACTCGACTGGCTGGACCAGGCCGACCCGGGCAACCGCTATGGCGTGCCGTACTTGTGGGGCACCACCGGTTTCAGCTACAACGTCAAGATGATCAGGGAGCGCATGCCGGATGCGCCGGTGAGCAGCGCTGACATGATCTTCAAGCCGGAAGTGGCGCGCCGCTTCGCCGACTGCGGCATCACCTTCATCGACGAGCCGACCGATGTGATTCCGATGGCCATGGTCTACCTGGGTCACGACCCCAACAGTCTCGCGCCTGCGGACCTCACCGAAGTTGAAGCCCTGCTCAAGAAGGTGCGCCCCTACATCCGTTATTTCAGCTCGGCGAAGATGCTGATCGACTTGCCCAATGAAGAGGTGTGCATTGCCATGAGCTGGTCGGGCGACTACGCCAAGGCGATGTTCAGCGCCAGGGAAGCGGGTCGGCCGGTGCAGCTGGCCTATACGACGCCGCGCGAGGGCGCGCTGGCCTGGTTCGACATGTGGTTCATTCCCGCCGATGCACCGCACCCGGGCAATGCGCACCTGTTCCTGAATTACCTGTTGCGCCCGGCAGTCATCGCGGCAGTCAGCAATGAGGTCCGCTATGCCTCGCCGAACCTCAAGTCACTGCCGCTGCTGGCGCCCGAGGTGCGCAACGACCCGGCGGTCTATCCGCCCGAGTCGGTCAAGCGCCACTTGTTCAGGGGCGTGCTGCACAGCCCCAGGGAAGAACGCACCCGCTCGCGTTTGTGGTCACGGGTAAAGGCGCGCCTGTGAGCGCTACGCCGGCGACACCCATGGTGCAGATCCGCGAGCTCTCGAAGCAGTTCGCGGGAGTTACCGCAGTGGACCGGGTGACGCTCGATATCATGCGCGGCGAACTGTTTGCCATCCTCGGCAGCTCGGGCTGCGGCAAGACGACCCTGCTGCGCATGCTGGCGGGTCTTGAGGAGCCAAGCGCTGGTCGCATACTCATCGACGGCATCGATATGACCGATGCGCCGCCCTACGAGCGGCCGGTCAATATCATGTTCCAGTCCTATGCGCTGTTTCCACACATGACAGTTGCTGGCAACGTGGGTTATGGCCTGAAGAAGGAGCACCTGCCGGCAGCGCAGATCAACGAGCGGGTCAGGGAGATGCTTGCGCTCGTGAAGCTCGAGGCCCTGGCAGAGCGCAAGCCGGACAAGCTGTCCGGTGGCCAGCAGCAGCGCGTGGCGCTGGCGCGTGCGCTCATCAAGCGGCCCAAACTTCTGCTGCTGGATGAGCCCCTGGCGGCGCTCGACAAGAAGCTGCGCGAACACACCCAGTTCGAACTCGCCAACCTGCAATACCAGCTCGGCACCACTTTTGTCGTCGTGACCCACGATCAGAATGAAGCCATGGTGCTCGCCAGCCGCATCGCCGTCATGGCCGAAGGCCGCATCGAGCAGGTGGGCACGCCGGCAGAGGTGTATGAGTATCCGGCCAACCGGCACGTGGCCGGTTTCGTCGGCAACATCAACCTGATCGAGGGCCGGGTGACCGGCAACGAGGCGGGGCGCCTGCAACTGCATTGCGAGGCGCTCAATGCGGATCTGGCGGCGCAGTACGACGCTGAGGCCATCGGCGCGGTCGCGCCGGGTGCGGCACTGTGTATCGCGGTGCGTCCCGAGAAGATCACCATCAGTCGGAGCGCTCCGGAGGGCAAGGATCGCAACGTGGTCAAGGGCATCGTGCGCGATCTGGGCTATTTCGGCGATCAGTCGCTCTACAACGTGCGCCTGCAGAGCGGCACAGTGCTGCAGGTCAGTGCGCAGAATCTGCGCCGCTCCGCGAGCCTCACCGTTGAATGGGATGACGAAGTGTATCTGTCATGGGAAGTGGCCAGCACCATTCTGCTGCACTCATGAGCCCCGACAGCAGCAAGCACGGTCCGCAGACCCAGCGCTGGTTGCGCCGCGCAGTGCAGCTGCCCTATCTGTGGCTGTTGCTGTTTTTTCTGGCGCCGTTCCTGATTATTCTCAAGATCAGCGTTGCCGATCCCGTCGTTGCGCAGCCGCCCTTCACGGCCCTGCTGGTGTGGGGTGCGCATGGCATCCAGGGAATCAGGGTCACGTTCGAAAACTACGCCTTCCTGTTCCGAGACAGCTACTACGGCATCATCTATCTCTCGTCGCTGAAGATGGCGGCGATCGGCACGCTGCTGTGCCTGCTGCTCGGCTACCCGATGGCCTATTTCATTGCGCGTCAGCCGCCGCGCCGCCGGCAGATCCTGCTGCTGGCGGTCATTCTGCCGTTCTGGATCTCCTTCCTGCTGCGCATCTACGCCTGGATCGGCCTGCTGGGCAACCACGGCGTGATCAATCATTTTCTGCTGAGCGTGGGCATCATCCACAAGCCACTGACGATGCTTTATAACGATTTTGCGGTCTACCTGGGTATCGTCTACTCGTATCTGCCGTTCATGATCCTGCCGCTGTATTCGAACCTCGAGCGGCTGAAGCTTGATCTGCTGGATGCCGCCGCCGATCTGGGCGCGCGGCGCTGGCGCGCCTTTGTCGATGTGACGCTGCCGCTGTCGATCCCCGGCATCGTGGGCGGTTGCCTGCTGGTGTTCATTCCCGCGGTCGGCGAGTTTACGATCCCGGCGCTGCTGGGCGGCGCCGACACGCTCATGATCGGGCGCGTGCTGTGGGATGAATTCTTCGTCAGCCGTGACTGGCCGGTAGCCTCGGCGGTTTCCGTCGTGCTGGTGCTGCTGCTTATCGCCCCGATCGTCTGGTTCCAGCACCTGCAGAATCGCGAACACGAGGCTGCGCGATGAAGCGCCATCGCTCGCCGCTGCTGATCGGCATCGCCTGCTTCGGCTACGCGCTGCTGTACCTGCCCATCGTCTCGGTGGTGATCTATTCCTTCAATGCTTCGCGGCTGGTCACGCTTTGGGGTGGCTTTTCGACGCGCTGGTACGTCAGCCTGCTGGCCGACGACAAACTGCTGGCGGCGGCGCTGCTGAGCCTGCGTATTGCGGTGGTGAGCGCCACGCTGGCGACGGCGCTGGGCGCGCTGGTGGCGCTGGCCCTGCAGCGCGTGCGCCGCCTGCCGGGAAGAATCCTGCTGAGCGGCATGGTCACCGCACCACTGGTCATGCCCGAGATCATCACCGGCCTGTCACTGCTGTTCCTGTTCATTTCCATGGCGAGCCTGATCGGCTGGCCGTCGAGCCGCGGCGCCAGCACCATCACCATCGCCCACATCACCTTTTCAATGGCCTACGTGGTGGTTGTGGTGCGCTCGCGGCTTGCGGTGCTGGATGAATCGCTCGAGGAAGCCGCCATGGACCTGGGCGGGCGGCCGCTGGCGGTGTTCTTCGATATCACGGTGCCCATGCTGTTGCCGGCGCTGGTCTCGGGCTGGCTGCTGGCATTTACACTATCGCTCGATGACCTGGTGATTTCGAGTTTCGTGTCGGGACCCGGGGCAACCACGCTGCCGATGCTGATCTTTGCGAAAGTGCGGCTCGGGGTGACGCCGGACATCAACGCAATCACCACGATCATTATCGGGCTGGTGATCATCGCCGTGACGACCGCGTCGCTGATCACCGGTAAACGGCGGGCGACGATGTGAGGCCGGATACAGGAGTGAACACAGGTATGGGCACGAAATTTCGTGACGCACTGGCTGCCTGGCGGCCGGGCTTCGCACTGCCCGGCCTTGCCTATCGCGACGCTGATCTTTACGAGCTCGAAATCCGGCAGATCTTCCTCAAGTCCTGGCTGTACGTCGGTCACCAGAGCCAGATTCCGGCACGCGGCGACTATTTCCTGTTCGAGGTGGCGGGCGAGTCGGTCATCATAGTCCGCAATAACGACGGACAGATCAATGCCATGCTGAACGTCTGTCGTCATCGCGGTTCGCGAATCTGCGATCAGGCGCAGGGGCACGAGGCGCGCTTCGTGTGCCGCTACCATGGCTGGACCTACAGCCTCGATGGCTCACTGCGCGCTGCGAGCCAGATGCCTCCAGGCTTCGAGCGGGCGCAGTACGGCCTGCGCCGCGTGCACACCCGGGTGTTCGCGGGCCTGATGTTCATCAACTTCGATGCCAATCCCGTTCCCTTCGATGCCATCGTCGCTGACCTGGCCGCGCCCATGGCGCCCTACCAGTTGGAGCGCAGCAGGGTTGCGCATCGGGAGAATTACCCGATTGCCAGCAACTGGAAACTGGCGATCGAAAATTACTGCGAGTGCTACCACTGCGGGCCGGCACATCCGGAGTATTCGGTCGGCCATGCGCGTGCCATGCCGGTCGGTGAATGGCAGGAATTGCTGGCGCAGGCGATGGCGCGCGCGCCGGCGGCCGGCCTCACGCAGCATACGATCCGCAACATCTGGCTGGACTCCGGCGCCATGGGCATTGATCGCTGTTTTGATCGCTTCCCGCTGTTGCGTGGCCATCAGACTGGCAGCCGGGACGGTCAGCCGCTGGCGCCGCTGCTGGGCACGATCAAGGCCTACGATGGTGCCGCGACCGATCTGCAGTTCGGGCCGATGACATTCGGGCTGGCCTATTGCGATCACGTAGTGCTGTACCGGTTCACGCCCCGTGGCCTGCACAGCACCGATTGCGAGATCACCTGGCTGGTCAATGAATCGGCGGTCGAGGGCAAGGACTACGATCGCGAGCAGCTGATCTGGCTTTGGCAGGTGACAACGCTCGCCGACAAGGCGATCATCGAGCGCAATCAGCAGGGGGTCGCTTCACGCTACTATGAGCCTGGGCCGTTGTCGCCAATGGAAGATTACACCAACCGGTTTCTGGATTGGTATCTCGCCGCGATGAGCGATGAGGCCAGCCGAGCGGAGAAATTTCGTAGAGGAGCAACTCATGGTTAACGCACGATCGGTGGCGCTCAAATGCGCCGCAACCAGCCTGGCACTGATCCTGGTGCTCGCCGCCTCAGGGCCGCTGCGCGCGCAGGCGGCTGCGCCAGGCGGGGCCGGCGCCAATGCGGGTGAGCTCGAGGAAATCCTGGTCACCGCGACCCGTCGTTCGGAGGCCTTGAGCAAGGTGCCGATCAGTGTGACCGCGCTGTCGCAGGAGAGCATGGACGATCGCGGCATCAAGGATTTCCAGGATATCGCCCGCTACACGCCCGGCATCAATTTCGACAGTGCCGGCACCAATGCGATTTCCATCCGCGGCATCTCCTCTTCGGGCGGCGCCGGCACGACCGGCATCTATATCGACGACACCCCCATACAGATGCGCTCGGTAGGTTTCAATCCTGACGATACCCTGCCCAAGACTTTCGATCTGGAGCGCGTCGAAGTGCTGCGCGGCCCGCAGGGCACCCTGTTTGGCGCCGGCTCCGAGGGTGGCACAGTGCGTTACCTGCTCACCGCGCCCAAGCTGCATGGCTCAAGCACCTACATGCGCGGCGAGCTGTCGTTTACCGAAGGCGGGCAACCCAGCTACGAACTGGGTTTCGCTCAGGGCGGTGCGTTGATCGATGGCACGCTGGGTGTGCGTGCCAATGTCTGGTATCGCAACGATGGTGGCTGGATCGACCGGGTCGATCCGACCAGCAGGGAGGTCACCGAGAGCAACGCCAATCGTGGCGATGCCTACATGCTGCGGCTGGCCGCGGTCTGGCAGCCGATGGCTGCGCTCACGGTGACGCCAAGCATCATTTACCAGAAGTCGAACAAGCACGATCAGTCCACCTTTTGGCCGGCCTACTCGAACCCGTCCGCCGGCGAGTTCAATAACGCGACGCCGGAACGTATCCCGGTGCCGGACAAGTACCTGCTGCCCTCGCTCAAGCTGGAAGCCAATTTCGCTCATAGCCAGCTGATTGCCACGAGCTCCTACTTTTCCCGCGATGAGATTTCGGGGTATCAGGGTACGGTCTATGACCTGAGTTACTACCAGGGCCTCGGTTGGGCGGACAATCCAAACACCGGCGGGCTCGGTTGCGGCGCGGGTTCGGTGGCCACCGAAGCGCCCTGTGACTGGTATCCATTGATCGACGCGAACGGCATCCACCTGCCCAGCGGGTTCAGCGATTATCAATCCCCCAATACGATCACCAATGCGCAACGCAGCTGGACTCAGGAAATCCGCCTGCAGTCGAGCGATGATCAGTCGCCCTGGCGCTGGACGGTCGGCGCATTCTGGCAGCAGTCCAGGCAACGCAGCATCGAGGAACTGAGGGATGCACAGATCAACGAGTTTTTCACGGCGCTGTACGGCGTTGATGCCATCAGCATTTACGGCGATTTCTATTCCTGCAATGGCCAGGGCACCTACACGGCGATTCCGGCCTGCGTCATCTACTACAACAATAATTCAACCACCGACCGGCAGCTGGCAGCCTTCGGCGAGCTCAGCTACGCGTTTACTGATCGCTGGCGCCTGACCCTCGGAGATCGGATCGCGCGGACGAGTTTTTCGCTCCAGCACTATGGCGACGGTCTTGAAAATTATGGCCCCGAGACAGCCAGCGCCGCGCAGCAGGAAACACCCAACACTCCCAAGCTCAGCCTGGCTTTCCAGATGGACAGCCGCAATCTGTTTTACGCCACCCTGGCAAAGGGATTCCGGGTAGGCGGTGGCAATCCACCACTGCCGTCCTATTGCGATGCCGACGTGCAGGCCGATGGCTATGCGAACGGCGCGCCATTGACCTACAAGTCGGACACTACGCAGAGCTACGAGATCGGATCCAAGAACAGCTTCGGCCCGGGGCTCAAGCTGGCCACCAGCGTGTACTACATCAAATGGCGCGACATCCAGCAGAGCGTCTATGTCGGCGGCGGCTGTGGACTGCAGTTCACCGATAACCTCGGCACTGCGGTCGCCAAGGGCTTTGATCTGCAGGCGGAATCCAGGCTCGGGCCGATGAATTTCGACCTGGCGGTCGGCTACACCGATGCGCGCTACACCAAGGCGACGCTGTTGGCGAATACTGGCAACGCCATTTCAGGGCAGGACTCCATCAACCTCAGTCCCGGGACGACGGCGCCGTGGACCATAGCGGTCGGTGCTGCGTATGAGTTTCAGCTTGCGAGTCACGCGGCCTCTGTGCGCCTGGACTACCAGTACCAGAGCCGCAACAACTGGCTCTCAACCTTCCAGGATCCGAACTCGCTGCAGTACAACGCGGACACCTATGCCCTCCCGTCTACGGAATTCGTACAGTTGCGCGGCGGCGTGCACCTGGGCGATTGGCAGGTTTCTGCCTTTGTAGACAATCTATTCAACACGCACACGGTGACGAACTACCAGCTCGGGCAGCTCGACGCCTTCAACCCGGACCCGCCGCATGAGCAGCAGAATCAATACACTTTCCGGCCGCGCACCTTTGGCCTGACCGCGACCCTGCATCTGTAACACCAGGGTCTGGCGGCTCCGACCAGCATGGTGCCGCCCATGAAGGTGTAGCGCACCTTAGTGGCCAGGACCTCGCTGCTGGAGCTGGCATCGTCGAGATGGCGATCGAGCACGATGAGGTCTGCAGCCTTGCCGGTCGCCAGCGAGCCGATCTCCGCATCGCGCCCCAGCGCCATGCATCAATCGCGTCGCTGCGCGCTCGCCACGGCAACCTCGCCGTCACGCATTCTGCGCAGCGTGTCGATGGCCGCGCACTGCGTTCCCCAGCGTTCGGCGGCCTGGGCCGTCAGTGGTTCAAGCTGGTCGCGCTTCAGTGCTTGGTTCAGCGCGGGCAATTCCTTGTCGACCAGAGTGCGGGTCTGCTCTTCGAGCTCTGCGAGTTCGCGCTCGAGCGTGGCGACGCGGGCCACCTGGTAGTCGCCGGGCCGGCCTTCGTAACTCAGCAGCGCGCCATAGACGTCATCGAGATGCTCGCGCAGTCGCTCCTCGCCGGTGATGGCGCCACCTTCCTTGGTTGCGACGATTTCCTTGCGCAAACGGTCAGCCTGGCCGGCAAACTTCTCCGCCAGCACGCGTGCCCGAGCCGAGATGCCGGGTGAATCCCTGCGCGACTCGGCCAGCGCCTTCATGCCGGCCAAGTGATCGGCCAGGTCCGTCATGCGCCCGAACAGGCCGTGGGCCCGCATTGCCGCCGCAAACTGCAGCTTGCGATCCTCGAGATTGAATTTCGCACGGCGATCCAGCGTGATGGACAAGCGGGATTCGTAGGTCTTGCCGGCCTTGGTCAGTCGAACCGTGTAGTCACCGGGGAGCAGGCGCGGCCCCTCCAGCCCGGCGTTGGCCGGTTGCGCCGCGGTGGGCACGCGCGGAGCCGGTGCACGCATCAGCCAGACGACGCGATTGATGCCCTTGCGTTTGGAAGCCGGCAGCGTGTCGATCACCTTGCCCGCCGGGTCGAGTATTTCCAGCTTCAGGCGTCCAAAGACGTGGCGCGTCTTCTGGTAGTAGCTGATCAGCGCTCCGGGCGCCGGGTTCTGGCCCGTGAAACTGGCATCGCCTTCCGGCCAACCACCCTGGCCGTCGAGGCGCTGCTGCGCCGGGCGTGTCGGCAGGAAGGTAACCTCGCTGGCCAGCACTGCTGGCGTCAACGCGCGCAGCGCACTCAAGTCATCGACAATCCAGATGCCGCGTCCATGGGTGGCGATCACCAGGTCGCCGTCACGCTGCGGAATGGCCAGGTCACGCACCGCGACTGCAGGAAAATTGCTGCCGGTGAACTGCGCCCAGCTGGCTCCGGCATCGATTGAAATCCACAGGCCGAACTCCGTGCCCAGGTACAGGACATTGGCCGCGAGCGGATCTTCCCGGAGTATGTGGGCGTAGCCGCGCACGCCCTGCGTGGGCGCCACGATCCGCGTCCAGCTCTGGCCGTAGTCGGTGGTGCGATAGGCCCAGGGCGTCAGGTCGCCATAGGTGTGGCGATCGAAGGTGGCGTACGCCGTGCCGGCCTGCGCAGGACTGGCAGTGATCGATGAGACCCAGCTCGCCGGCGGCAGGCCCTTGATGTTGGGCGTGAGATTGCTCCAGTGCGCACCGCCATCGCGCGTGAGCTGCACCTTGCCATCGTCCGTGCCCACCCAGACCTGCTGCTCATCGCGCGGACTCTCGGCAATGGAGTAAATCGTGGTGTGCATTTCAGCCGAGGAATTGTCGACCGTGATGCCACCCGATTCCTCCTGCTTCTGCTTGCTGGGGTCGTTGCTGGTGAGGTCCGGCGAAATACGTGCCCAGGACTGGCCGTGATCGCGGCTCATGAACAGGAACTGCGCGCCGATATAGAGCGTGTTGCGGTTGGTGGGCGAGAGCGCAATGGGCGTGTTCCAGTTCCAGCGCAGTTTCTCCTTGAAATTGGCGGTCGGCTGGATGAAGCGCTGCTCCAGGTTGTGGCGGTTGATGCGGCCGATGTGCCCGCCCTGGGCCTCGGCATAGGCGTAGTCCGGATCGGACGGGTCGGCGAAAGTGTAGAAGCCATCGCCACCGAAAAGATTTTCCCAGCGGCTGTTGGTGATGCCGCCCGGGTAGACCGAATCGCCCGCCCAGGAGCTGTTGTCCTGCAGGCCACCGTAGACCTGGTAGGGGTCCTGGTCGTCCACCGACACATGATAGAACTGCGAGACCGGCAGGTTATTCGATTTCCACCATTTGTTGCCGCCGTCGTGACTGATCCACAGGCCGCCGTCGTCGCCGGTGATGATGTGCTTCGGGTTGTGTGGATTCACCCAGACATCATGATGATCGCCATGCGTGCCGCCACTGATGACCGAGAAACTCTTGCCACCATCTTCGGAGGCGATCAGCCGCAGGTTGGGCTTGAAGATTCGCTCGGCGTTGGTCGGATCGACGACGAGCTTCGAGAAATAGAATGGCCGCCAGACCATGCGCTGGCTGGCATCGCGCGCTTCCCAGCTCTTGCCACCATCGTTCGAGCGGTACAGCCCGGATTTCACGCCTTCGATGACCGCGTAGATGATGTCGGGCGAGGAGGGGGCGATGACGACATCGAGTCTGCCCCAGGGCGCCGGCGGCAGGCCCGCCGCGCTCCTTGCATCGAGCTGTTGCCAGCTCCTGCCGCCGTCCTCGGTGAGAAACAGGCCCGAGCCCGAAGCGGCCTTGGGACCGTCGCCGCCGGAGCGGAAGGTCCAGCCCTGGCGCCTGAAGTCCCACAGCCCGACGAACAGGCGTTGCGGATTGCGCGGATCCATCGTCAGGCCCGAGCAGCCGGTCGAGAGGTTTGCGCCCTTCAGGACCAGCGACCAGCTCTTGCCGGCATCGGTTGTCTTGTAAAGGCCACGATCGGCCGAGTCCGACCAGAGCGCGCCGGGCACGCAGGCGTACACGGTATTGCTGTCCCTGGGATCGACGAGAATCGCGTTGATGCGCTCGGAGCTGCCCAGCCCCATGTTCTGCCAGGTATCGCCGCCGTCGGTCGAGCGATAGATGCCATCACCGACCGAGACCGAATTGCGCGTCCAGGACTCGCCGCTCCCCACCCACACGGTCTTGGGGTTCGAGGGATCAAGCGTGATCGCGCCGATCGATTGCACGGGTTGCTTATCGAATACCGGCTGGAAAGTAGTGCCGCCATCGTAGGAACGCCACACGCCGCCCGAGGCCGCGCCGACGTAGAGCGTGACGCGGCCGTCACTCTCCTGGCGCGCGGCGATGGCCGAGATGCGACCGCTCATCGTGGCCGAGCCGATGTTGCGGGCGCCGAGCCCCGAGATCGCCGCCGCATCGATACCCCCGGCGGCGAGCGCGACCGTGCCAGCCACCGCGCTGAGCGTGGCCGACAGCGCCAGCATGCCCAGCAACCCTGCGGCGCGCCCGCGCAGCTGCCTGACGCCGCTCACTTGCGCACCGGAAAGGCAAATTGCGCAAGCTCCGCGGGGCCGTTGGCCTCCACGCTGTCGAACACCAGTTGCTGCTTGTGCGAACTGTCGGAGTTCTTCGGCCCGCTATCCTCAGCCATGGGCACATAGACGCCACCGGCCTTCTCGTACTCGCCGTAGTCGGTCTCGGTTTCCTGCTCCGCACCGCGGACCAGCTGCTTCTGCACGTCGCGTATGATCATGTAGGTATCCGGATCAATGTAATAGACCACTTCGTCGCCCGACTTCAGGTGCACGCGCAGCTTGTGTGCCGGCGTGCCGTCGATATCATCGAGCCCGAGATATTCGACGCTGTGGCCCTTGGATCGGTAATCGACCAGCGGAGAATCGATATCCGCCTGCAGCAGCAGCGGCTTGGACTCATCAGCCGACATGCGCTCCGGATCCTTGCGACCCTCGAAGGGATCGACCTTCCAGGCCTCCTTGCCATCGTAGGCATTGATCTGCGTCAGGCCCTGCAGCGTGAACTCATTGCGCACACCGCCGCCGCGCACCACCAC
>JAYTUZ010000133.1:0-4711 GCA_043744295.1 Gammaproteobacteria bacterium
AGCATTCGCAGGCCACGCAGCAGACGCTGCAGACCGTGGTGGCGGTCGGTTCGACGATACTCGGCGCGCTGTTCGGCCGCCGCGCCGCTTCGGTGGGCAGCGTCGGTCGCGCCGCGACGGCCATACGCAACGCTACGCGCATTGGCCAGGAACGCCAGGATGCTGCTCAGGCCGATGACAGCGCCGGTGCGGTCGAACAGGCCATGCATCAGTTGCAGAGCGAATGCGATACGGCGCTCAATGCGCTCAAAGCGCAGCTGGATCCCGCGGCCATCGTGCTGCAACCCGTACAGATTGCGGCACGCAAGTCGGACATTGCCGTTGGCGAGTTGGCGGTCGGCTGGTTGCCCTGGCGGGCGGGTGCCGATGGTTTTCCGGCGCCGGCCTGCTGAGGCGTAACGCTACAACTATCGCTATCTGTTGCTCAGGCTAACTGCTGCTCAGGGACGGGCGCCTGGGCGGCCCACCGCCAGCACGCGGCACAACTGCTCGGTGGCATCGATGACCTCCGGACCCAGGCGGCTGAGCCGCGCATCGACATAGGGCAGCAACGCGCCAGTGCGCACCGCGCGCAGCGCCGGCAGCGCCTGCCAGCGCTTCAGCCAGGCGCGTGCACTGGACGCGTCGGCGGCCAGCGCCAGAATCACCTCCGGGTCGCGTGAGGCAATGGCCTCAAGCGCCACGGCGGGAGCGGCATCGGCGAGATCGGCGAACAGATTCCGATAACCGCAGACTTCGACGGCGTCGGATATCAGCTGCGCACCGCCGACGGTGTACACCGGTCGATCCCACACCTGTATCAACACCCTGGGCGGCTTCGGGTTGCGATATCGTGATCGCAGCCGTTCGATGCGACCACGCAGGCTGGCGGCAGCCTCGTGCGCCACGCCGGGTGTGCCCAGCAGCACGCCCAGTCGCTCGATCGATGGCGCCACATCGTCCAGGCGCACGACGCGATGCCGGTAGATCACCAGGCCGGCACGCTCCAGCGGCGCCAGTTGCGCCGCGGAAGCGCCACCACTCCAGGCCACGATCACATCGGGATGCAGAGCCAGGATGCGCTCGAGGTCGTAACCGTGGGCATCGCCGATACGCACGATGCGACGCGCGGCCGCAGGCTCGATTGAGAACTGCACCGTACCCACCAGGCGCTCGCCACCACCTGCGGCAAAGATCATGGCGGTGGCGCCGGGCGAGAGGCTGACGATGCGATGGGGAGCGTGGGCCAGATCCACGCTGTGGCCCTCATCGTCGATCGCATGCCACGGCGCGGGCGTGGGTCCGGCAAGCGTAGCCGCCGCCACACCGAGCCCCAGGAGTAAAATGAACATACGTACAGTTATTGACACAGTGTCAGTGCCTTATTAAAATCACGGCATGAACTATATCGCCGAACGACGCCAGGAAGAAAAGGACCGCCGCCGCAGCGACATCCTGGATGCAGCCGAGGCGGTGGCGGAGACGATCGGTATCGAGGCGCTGACCATGGACCAGGTTGCACGCCGGGCGCGTATTTCGCGCGCCCTGCTGTACGTGTACTTTCGCGATAAGTCTGACCTGCACTTTGCCCTGTGCGAGCGCGCCCTGGCGCTGCTGCTCACCCGCTTCGAGCAGGCCGCCGCGGGGTCTGGCAGGGGGCTGGAGCAGATCACCGCGATAGGCCGCGCCTACGTTGCATTTGCGACCGAGTTCCCCGTGCATTTCGATGCCCTGTCGCGCTTTCAGGCCCACGACGTAGTCGGTGTGCCGGCCCCTGGCAATGTCGCCGCCTGCTTCGCCGCTGGTGAACGCGTGCACCAGATCATGTTTGCCGCGATCGAAGCCGGACAACGCGACGGCTCCATCGCTGCCAGCGCCGGCACTCCGGTGGCGATCAGCATGACGCTGTGGGGCTTCATGCACGGCATCATCCAGCTGATCAGCACCAAGGGCGGTCTGCTGGGCGAATATGGCCTGAACGAGCAGCTGCTGGTCGAGCAGGCCCTGAAGATTGCCAGCGTCGGGCTGAGCGCCGAGCGCGGCTGATTTTTTCACGGCATCTCCCATGTGTCCGGCATTCAGGCAAATGGTTTGTGCGGTCGCGATCGTCGGGCTGCTGAATGCCGCGGGCTACTCCCCACACGCCGCGGCTGCCGGCGAGCCGCTCACCGCGCCGCCGGTGGAGCCGACGGCAACCCTGCGCAGTGTCGGCGCCGTCATCGACGACTACGTGCATACCGGTCTCGCTGACAATCTCGCCCTGGCCAACCAGTCGCTCGAGACACAGAAGAGCCTGGCCGCGCTGGACGCCGCGCGGGCGCGATTTTTCCCGGAGCTTGCGCTCAACGCACGCTATACGCGCGCCGCGGGCGGCCGCGAGATTTCGCTGCCGCTGGGCCAGCTGCTCAATCCGGCCTATCAGACGCTCAATGATCTGCTGGTCGCCGGCGGCGGCACGCCACGATTTCCGATGCTCGCGGATGAGTCATTTCCCCTGCAGCTGCCACGTGAGCAGGACACCCGCCTGACGCTGCGCCAGCCGCTCTATGCCCCGGCAATTCCGGCCGGTGTCGCGGCTGCGCAGGCGGGGGCCAATGCGGCCGAGTTCGCACGCCTGGCCTTCGCGCGGCAACTGCGACGCGATATTGCCATCGCCTATCTGGATTGGCTGCGCGCCGGCAACGGCGCGCAGATCATCGTAGCCAGCAGCGCTTTGCTGGCCGAAAACCTGCGCGTCAATGAATCGCTGTTCGCCAACGGCAAGAGCACGCACGACGCCGTGCTGCGCGCCCAGGCGGAACTGCTCGCCGTGCAGCAGCAGCAGGCTGAGATCGCAGGCAGCGTCACGCAGGCACGCAGTTACCTCAATTTCCTGCTCAACCGTCCGCTGGATACGCCGCTGGAAATGGCGGCCCTGGCTGCCGCGCCGCTCACGCCGCCGGGCCAGCTGGCCGCGAGCGCTGCACCGGCGAGTACGCTCGCTGAGGCTACCCGCAGCGCCATCGCCACCAGGCCCGAACTGCGCCAGCTTGAGGCGGCCGAAAGTGCCGCTGCCGCGCAGTTGCGCATCGCTCATGCCGCGCGCAAACCTAGCCTGGCGCTCGGCATCGACACCGGCACCGAGGGCAGCGATTATGGCCTGGGCCGGAAGTACAACTTTTCAACCGCCTCCCTGGTGGCGACCTGGACTCTGTTCGACGCCGGCGCGCGCGCCGCGGCCGTCTCACAGGCACGCCTCGCCGGCAGGCAGTTGCGCAACGACCAGCAACTGGCCAGCGCGCGCGTCGAACTCGAGGTGCGCCAGGCCTACGACAACCTGCGCACCGCCAGCGACTCGCTCGCCACAGCGCGCGCCCGCGCCAGCGCAGCGCGCGCGGCCTTCGCTATCGCCAGCCGCCGGCGCGACGCCGGCATGGCCAGCACCCTGGAATTTCTCGATGCCCGCAGCGCCCTGACCAGCGCCGAGCTCAACGAGAACCAGACGCGCTGTGCACTGCTGCAGCGCCAGTTTGAATTCGACTACGCCCGTGGAGATTCGCCATGAATTCGAGATGCGCACTGCTGCCTGCGCTGCTGGCTGCACTGCTGGCGCTGAGCGCCTGTGGCCGCGGCCCCGCGGCGCCACTCGCCGCCACGGCGGCCACCGTTGTGGGTGCGGTGCGGGTCAGCGCCGGGCCTGACCTGCCGGCCCTGCAGCTGCACGGTGTGATCGCCAGCCGCGATGAGGCGCGCCTGTCATTCAAGGTAGCCGGGGTAATCGCCCGCATCAGTGTCGAGGCCGGCGAGAGCGTGCGCGCCGGGCAGGTGCTGGCAGAAATCGAACCCACGGAGATCGACGCTCAGCTGCGTACTGCGCGCGAGCTTGACGCCAAGGCAAGGCGCGATCTGGAGCGCGCTGAGCATCTGTACAGCGACGAAGTCATCAGCCTCGAGCAGCTGCAGAATCTGCGCATGCAGCACGAAATATCTGCGGCGCAACTGCGCAGCGCACTGTTCAATCGCAGCTTTGCGCGCATCACCGCCAGTGCCGACGGCGTGGTGCTGTACCGCCTCGCCGAAGTTCATGAACTGATCGCCGCCGGCCAGCCGGTGCTGGTGGTGAGCAGCGGCACGCGCGGCTACGTGCTGCATACCGCGGTGGCGGATCGCGAACTGCTGCCCCTGAGGCTGAACCTGGCGGCTGTCGTCACCCTCGATGCGGCGCCAGATACGCCACTCGCTGGTCATGTCACTTTGCTCAGCCGTGCGGCCGACCCGGCCACCGGCCTGTTCCCGGTGGAGATCACGCTGCAACCGACGCCGTTGCGCATCGCCAGCGGCATGATCGCCAGTGCCCGCCTGCAGCCGGGACTCGGAGCTACTCTGGTACGCATGCCGGCCGGCGCGCTGGTCACCGCCGCAGGCATGCATGGCATGGTGTTTGTCCTTCAGGATGGCCGCGCCCGGCGCCGCGCGATCGAGATCGCTTTCACCGACGGAGCCGAGATCGCGGTGCGCAGCGGACTCAGCAGCGGCGAGACCGTGATCACTGACGGCGCGCCCTACCTCGATGACAACGAGCCGGTCACCCTCGCAGCGCCCTAGCGATCCATGCAACTGCTCGAACTACCCATTCGTCGCCACCAGTTCACGCTGGTGGCCTTCCTGTGCCTGGCAGTGCTAGGGGTCTATACCTTCCAGCAGATACCGCGCGAGGAAGATCCGCATATCCGCTTTTCGGCCTTCTTCGTCA
>JAYTUZ010000134.1:0-17257 GCA_043744295.1 Gammaproteobacteria bacterium
GTCAGCGGTTATCGCGTGGTACTGGTCTCGCTCAAGAAGCACGGCGAGCCGCCGGGCGATATGTTCGATGCGCAGATGGACGCGCTGGCGGACCTGGCCGATCGCTACAGCTGCGGACAGATCCGCGTGACGCACGATCAGAATCTGGTGCTCGCCGATGTCGCACAAGCGGAACTGGCAGCGCTGCATGCCGCGCTCGCTCCGCTCGGGCTCGCCACGCCCAACATCGGCACGCTTACTGACATGATCTGCTGTCCGGGCCTCGATTTCTGCAGCCTCGCCAATGCCGGCTCGATCGACGTGGCCAGGCAGATACACGAACAGTTCAGCGATCTGGACTACCTGTACGATCTCGGGGAAATTCAGCTCAAGATGTCCGGTTGCATGAACGCCTGCGGACACCATCACATCGGTCACATAGGCATCCTCGGCGTCGATAAGCACGGTGAAGAGTGGTATCAGATCACGCTGGGCGGCTCGGCCAGTGGCGAGGTGGCGCTCGGCGAAGTCATCGGTCCGTCGGTAGCCAAAGCGCGTGTGGCCGCGACCATCGCGCGCATTCTCGATGTCTATGTCGAGCGGCGCGACAGCAGCGCCGAGAGTTTTCTGCAGACGGTCAAGCGACTGGGGGTCGCGCCATTCAGGGAGCGCGTCTATGCGGCAGATACTGCGGCAGCATGAAATCTGCGTTGACCCCTGGCGCTACCCCGGCGAGGCCGGCAGCGGGCCGCAGCTATTGACGCTGGCCGAACTGCTGGCGGCAGCGCCCTCGCCGCCGGCCGCCGCTGGGGTCTATATCGGACCCACCGACGAGGTGCAGCGGCTGGCGGGTGTCATCGATAAAGTAGCACTGATCGTCGTGCACTTTGAAAGGAATGGCGACGGCCGTGGTTTTTCGCAGGCCCAGGGGCTGCGGCAACAGCTGGGATTTCGTGGTGAATTGCGCGCTTGCGGCGCACTCAAGCGTGATCACCTGTATCTGCTGGCACGCTGCGGCTTCGACGCCTTCGATCTCGATCCGTCCGAAGATCGCAGCGCGGCGCTGGCGCAGTTGCAGCGCTTCAGCGTCGCCTATCAGCGCTCCAGCGGCACGCTGGTGCAGCCGCGGCTGCGCACCTGAGCGGTACCGACCCTAGCCGAGGCAGACAATCAGGCGTGCGTGGTAGTTGCGCCAGTCGATAGGAATGACGATCGGCCGCGTGGCGGCCGGATAGTCGAGCTGGCTGTCGCGCCCGGTGAGCACCGCCGGCACGGAAATCTGGAACTGATGGCCGAAGTCGCGGCGTGCATTCCCAGAGAGGGTGTTGGCGATCTCGCCCACCAGGTCACGGAGATTCTCGTGACCCATGTCGGTTTCCTGCATGCGCATGAGCATGACGCTCAGCATGCTCTTGGGCGCGGTGAACGCCACCATGCCAGTGCGCCGGCCACTCACCTGGATGACACCGGTATAGTCGGAAATTTCCGGGCGTTCGCCCAAAGCCAGGTGGGGTGTGCCGCATTGGGCAGTCTGTTGCACCGTGGTGCTGAAGTAGTTGAGCACGCCATCGACGAACACGGCAACTTCCGCTTCCAGACTCATTGCTCTCAGGTCCTGATCAATTTGCGCAACGCCTCGTTGAGCTGTCGATCGGTGAAGGGCTTGCACAGAAAGCCGCTGGCGCCCTTTTCCAGCGCGTCGATCGCCGTCAGCTTGTCGGCCAGCGCCGAGATCACCAGTATGCGTATCTCCGGGTCGCGTTGCACCAGTTTTGCGACGCACTCGGCCCCATCCATCTCCGGCATGGTCAGATCCATGGTCACCAGTGTCGGGTGCAGCGCGGCATGCATCGCCAGCGCCTCGACGCCGTTGCGCGCGGCGCCCACGAATTCGATTTCAGGCAGCTCATTGGCGCGCTCTATGCGCCGGCGAATGACATTGGAATCATCGACGATCATCAGGCGGTGGGCCGCGGCATTCATGCGGGGCACCCGGTAGCCTCAGGCTGCCGAGGACTGCGATTCCGGTGGCGCTGCCGCACGCGGCAATATCATCTTGAAACGCGTGTATTTTCCGGCCGTGGTGGAAATGCCGATGCGGCCGCCGCAGTCGCGCACGGCAGCATTGACTACATCCAGGCCCACGCCGCGTCCGGCGTGCTCCGAGACCTGATCGGCCGTGGAGAACCCCGGCAGGAAC
The DNA here is from genome assembly GCA_043744295.1 of Gammaproteobacteria bacterium. Classification (GTDB taxonomy): domain Bacteria; phylum Pseudomonadota; class Gammaproteobacteria; order Steroidobacterales; family Steroidobacteraceae; genus FEN-1191. The sequence goes on from JAYTUZ010000134.1 coordinate 2,180, forward strand.
AGCAGCCGAAAGGCGCCGCTGCGATCTAGAGCGGCCGCCTGCTGCGCATCGATCATGCCGCGATTCCGGGCGTGGGCGCCGATTGCTTGCGGGTTCAGGCCCTGGCCATCGTCTTCGACGATCAGCGAATAGGCCTGCGCATCGCTGTCACTGAAGCGGATGCGGATCGTGCCGACCGCAGGCTTGCCGGCCAGTGCGCGCTGCTCGCGCGTTTCAATGCCGTGGGCAATGGCATTGCGGATCATCTGGATGCAGATCTCGCGCACCCGCGGCAGCAAGCTGGCGGGCACACGTTCGAGGCCTTCAGTGAGCAGCCGCACTTCGCGGCCGCTGCCGACGCAGACATCGGCGCAGAGGCGCTGCAGAGTCGCGTGCAGCGCTGCGGCCGGTTCCGTCGGGGGCGCCGCCAGCGCAGCGGCGACCTGGCGCGAGCCCAGCACGGCAGTATCGCCGTGCTGCGCCGGCGGCAGATCGCCGGCCGAGGCCGCGGCGGAACGCGCCTGGCCGATGCTCTGCTGCAGCCTGGCGACTTCCTGGGCATGGCTCATCAGTTCGTCGAGCCTGACGACCACCGGGACAAAATCGTTGCCGGCCAGTTCGGGCTTGTCGCGCAGCTCGGCGAGCAGGTCCTCGACCTCATGTGCACGGCGCGCAAACGAGCCCAGCGCCAGCGCCGCCGCTTCGCCCTTGAGGCTGTGCATCTCGCGGAACACGCCTTGAATCTTCTTTTGCAGGTCGGCACTCTGCTTGCCCGGAGTGCGCAGCAGCGTGTTGCTGCGTCGCAGGGTCGCGTCGAGCGTGCCAAGGAAGGTCTGCAGCTGCAGCGGCTCGACCTGCAGCACCTGCAGCAGCAGGGCGGAATTCGAGTCGCTGTCGGACTTCAGGTGCTCCAGTTCGCGCTGCAGCAGCACGCGGTCGGTGATGTCGGCGACCACAGCGAAGACATGATCGGCGCTGGCGCCACCGCCGCGTACCCGCCGGAACGAAAACGACAGGTAGCGCACTTCGGCGGCACCATTCGATTTGTGGAAGTTCACTTCGATCTGGTTCAGAGGGTTGACCGACTCGATCAGTTCTTCGTTGACCTTGTCCTTCCACAACAGGCCCAGGTATTTGCCAGCTGCCAGCAGGGTCTTGTCATCCACCAGCGGGCGCAGCAGATCTTCAAAGCTCTGCCCGGCTGGCCTTGCCACCCGCAACAATTCCCGTAGCGAGTCGGAATGCGCGCCGCTGATGCGGCCATCGCGGGCGATCAGGAACAGGCCCTCGCGCACCGTGCCCATGATGTCGGCGATCTGTCGCTGTGCTGCGCCTGCGACGCTGGCGGCCTGGCCGCGCCGCCAGGCGAAATAAAGCATCGAGGCCAGCAGCAGCGCCGCCAGGCCCGAACCGCCCAGCAGCAGGGCACGCAGCGAACGACCATCGCTGACCACGGCTTCGCGCAACAGCGCGGACAGCTTCACGAGCTCGCGCGAGAGTGCTGTTGTGTTACTGGTCTGGGTCGCCAGCAGGTCATCGACGCTGCGTTTGAGTCGCGCGCCGGCTGCGGTCAAGGCCGAGCCGCTCGAGGAGTCGCTGTACAGTTCAGAGGTCTTGTGCTCGCCCAGGCGTTCGAGCCCGCGATCGAGCGGCGCCCAGAGTTTCAGCGCCCTGGCCAGCAGCTCCCTGGTGTCAGCGCGCGCCGCCAGCCCAGCGGCGCGCATCGCCCCGGCCAGTTGCATATAGGCCTGATTGCTCAAGCTCCGGCTGTTGGCGAGTGTGCGCAGCGAGTCACCCACGTAGGTGCGGGTTTCCAGGCCGCGCTGAATGAGGGTCAGCTCCGAGCGCATCAGTTGCGGTTGGGCGGTCAGACCGGCGGCCAGTTGCAACGCGGTCGAGGCCGACTGCAGGCGCGCGGCGCGTTGCACGCCCGTGAACAGCAACAATGACAGGCCCGCCGTGCACAGCAGCGCGATGGCGACTGGCAGCCACTGTATACGCAGCTTCGCTGTCGGTGAACTCTTCATGTTGGCTTGAAGGATACCAGCAGGCGCGCGCGCCGCGGCACACCAGAGCTGCCCAGTGCTGCCGTATCGTAGCGACCGCCGCGCACCGCCTGCAGGGCGGCCGCATCGAACACACCCGGCAGGCTGGCCTCGACTACCCTGGCCTCGCTGGCCCGACCTTTGCGATCGAGCGTAAATTCGACCACCACTCGGCCTTGTTGCCCAAGTTTCAATGCCCTGGGCGGAAAGAGCGCATCGAGTGCGCGCAGCGGCCTGGCGTTGATGAATTCAGGCTGCGTTGCGGCAACGGTGTCGGCCGGTTCGCTGGCCAGCTGTGCGGCGGCGGCAGCCGCTGCGGCGCGTTGGCTGCCAGCGTCCAGCTCGCTCTGCAGCTGTTTGCGCACCACCGTGAGTTCACTGCTGGCGCCCAGTTCGGCGGCGGCATTGAGCCAGGGCTGCGCAGCGTCGGGCTGTTGACTGCGCAGCGCTGCCTGAGCACGCGCCAGCAGGGCGAGCTGCAGTTCGTGTTGTACGTCCAGCGTCAGCGGGTGGCCGCGATTGGCCTGCTGCATGGCCTGCAGGCGCGCGCGCGCGCTTTCCGCGGCGGGTTCGAGCAGCGCCCCCGCGGCGATCGCGGCGCGGGTACGCGCTGCCATTTCCGCCAACTGCAGCTCGCCGGTGCGTGCTTCCAGTGTGCGGCGCAGATCGGCGAGCGCGAGGTGATCAGCGCCGCCGGCGGCAATCTGCGCGATCAGCTGTGCGGCCGTATCCAGCTCGTTGTTGGCGAGCGCCGTGCGTGCCTGTGCGATCAGCCAGCGCGGGCGCGCGGCGGCGATATCCGTTTCAAGTTTGCTGGTAGCGTCGGCGTCCAGTCCGACACCGCGAAAGGTGTTGAGCAGGCGGGTGGCGTCATCCAGCTTGCCCGCGTTCAGATCAGCCTGGATGCGGGCCCGCGCCACCGTGAACAGGCGGCGCATGCCGTCGCGGGCTTCTTCGTTCTGCGGTTCCTGGGCCAGCACCTGCGCGTAGAGTTCCAGCGCGCTGTCGCCGCCGGGCACGCCGTCGCTGCGCGGCAGCAGGGTCTTCTCTTCGCGAAACGCCACGCGTGCATCGGAGAGCAATTCCAGCGGACTGCGCTGCGGGCGCTCAGGCGCAGCGAGCGCCGCTGGGGTCGCAGTGCCCTGTGCGGTCAGGCTGTCGGCAGCCACGGGAACAGGAGCCGGCGCTACGCTGGCCGTGGTAGTCGTGCTGCCGGGTGTGTGCCGGAAAAGAAAATATCCAAGTGCCGCACCGGCCAGCAGCAGCAGCGGCAGCAGCACCCGCCACAGGCGCCGCCCAGGGCTGAAAGGATTGCTGGTCGAAGCCAGGCCGGTGAGTGAGGTGCTGGTGCTCAGGGTGGCCGCAGTGTCGAGGCGTTGCTCGGCGGCGCGCAGGGCATCACGCCAGGTGGTAGCGCTCAGTTGGTTGCGTTCGACAATTGCACAGACCGAGCCGCGCTGCAGCGCGCTGGCCCAGCTGGCGGACTGGCCGTCGGCGCAGACCAGGATGATCGGCGCCAGCGGATGCTGTTGGTCAATGCTCGCCACGACGGCGCGGGCGTCACGGCGGGTGGTGGCGTCGAACACCAGTAACCATGGGGCAGTGCCGGCATCTTTCAGGGCATCAGGTGAATCGATCGGGCGGGTGCGGAAGCGCTCCCCGAGCAGCGGGCCCAGTTCCAGCAGCAAGCCATCATCGCCAGAGAGCAGCCAGGCGTCGCGGCGCTTGCCGGTCGCTGCCGACGCGCCGCTCACGCCAGGCGCGCTGCCCCCGTGGCTGGCGCGCGCGGCAGTACTGCGGTGCGATTCGGTGCTGGGCACTGTTGGCGGACCCCCAATCTAGTCGCAACAATGTGAGACAAATGGCAGTTCAACGCCTCGGACCGGTTCACAGTTCCTATGCGACAGAATATCGGGCACTGCTACCGTTGCGCGACTCTGTGGTGCAGTTCACATTTCGGCCTGGAGCCTGCTGCTCGCGATCGCTGCAACCAGCAGATCAATATCCGCGTCGGTATGCGCCGCCGACAGAAAACCCACCTCAAAGGCGCTGGGCGCCAGATACACGCCACGCGCCAGCAAGGGGTGATACATGGCCTGGTAACGCTGTGCGCAGCCCGCCGGGTAGTGCCTGGGGCTGCGCAGTACCGTGCCGGTCGCAGTGCCCAGGCAAAGCCAGAACACGGACCCCACCCGCTGCACGATCAGACCAGGGAGCGCCTGCAGGGCGCGCTCGAGGCGCGCGCCGCGTGCCTCGAGCTGCGCATAGAGCGTGCCGTCGGCCAATTGCCGCAGCGCTGCCAGCCCGGCGCACATGGCCACGGGGTTGGCGCTGAGCGTGCCGGCCTGATAAACGGGGCCAGCCGGCGCCACCAGCTGCATCAGTTCGCGTCGTCCGCCATAGGCACCCACCGGAAAGCCTCCGCCGATGATCTTCCCGTAGGTGACCAGGTCGGGCTCGATGCCGGCCAACGGCGCGTAGCCCTGGAAGCCGACACGAAACCCCGAGATCACTTCATCGAGGATCAGCAGCGCACCGTGCGCTTTCGCGAGGCGCGCCAGGGTGGCCAGGAAGGCCGTGCGTTGCGGTAACAGACCATAGTTGGCCGGCAGCGGTTCGATGATCGCGGCGGCGAGCTCGCGCCCATGGTCGGCAAATACAGCTTCCAGCGCCTGCTGGTCGTCGAGTGGCGCCACCACGGTTTCGCGCACGACTTCGGCGCCCAGGCCGGCGCTGTCCGGTACTGGTGCGTCGGCCAGACCGGAGCCGGCGCGCAGCAGCATGGCGTCGGCGTGGCCGTGGTAACAGCCTTCGAATTTCAGGATTTTCGAGCGGCCGGTGGCAGCGCGGGCCACTCGCAGTGCAGACATCACCGCCTCAGTGCCGGAATTGACGAAGCGCAGGTTCTGCACCCAGGGAATGCGACTGCAGATGTATTCGCCCAGCTCCAGACTGTAGGGCTCGGCCGTACCCAGGCTCCAGCCGCGGCCCAGCGCTTCAATGACCGCGCTGCGCACTGCTTCATTGCCGTGCCCGAGTATCAGTGGCCCGAAGGCCATGCAGAAATCGAGGTACTCCCGCCCGTCAACGTCACGCAGGCGTGCGCCGGCGCCGCCCGTCATGAATACCGGCGTTCCGCCCACGCTGCGAAAAGCCCGCACCGGTGAGTGCACGCCACCCGGCGCCACCTGCAACGCCCGCGCGTACAGTTCTTCCGAACGACTCATAGGCCGAGCAGCGCGCGCGCCTGACGCGCACCGTAGGTGATGATCATGCTGGCGCCGGCGCGCTTGAAGGCCGTGAGTATCTCGCGGTGCAGCGCGGCGCGCGGCGCCAGGCCCTGCGCCGCCAGCGCTTCGAGTGCGGCGAACTCACCGCTGACGTGATACACGGCCCAGGGCTTGCGGATCTCGCGTGACAACTCACGCAGCAGATCCAGATACGGGAGCCCCGGCTTGACCATCAGGATATCGGCGCCCTCGGCGACATCGCGTTCGGCACACAGCCAGGCATCGCCGGGCCTGGCCGGATCGAGCTGATAGCTGGCGCGATCGCCGAGTTTGACGGCGCCGCTGTCGCCACCCTTGCCAGCCTGGGGGGCGGACTCGGCGGCCACGCGGAATGGGCCGTACAGGCTCGACTGGAATTTCACGCTGTAGCTCATCAGCACGGTACGCTCGCAGCCGTGGCTGTCGAGCGTGGCGCGAATCGCCCCGATGCGTCCGTCCATCATGTCACTCGGCGCGACGCAATCGGCACCGGCCTGCGCGTAGGCGAGCGCGGCGGCGGCCAGTTCCTGGACGCTGGCGTCGTTCTCGACGTGATCGCCCTCGGGGTTGAGCACGCCGCAGTGTCCGTGCGGCGTCGAGGAGCACAGGCAGACATCGGCGGCCAGCCATATGTCGCTGCCAAAGCGCGCCTTGATGGCGCGGATCTGCCCGGCCGTGAATGACCAGTCGATATGGCGTTCAATGCGCGCGCGCGGCACGCCAAAGAGCAGAAAGGCGCGCACACCGGCCTTGAGGTCGGCCTCGACCTGCCGCAGCAGCGAATCGGGCGTCTCCTGGTTCACGCCCGTCAGCCCCGGAATCGCCTCCGGCGCGCGGTTGGACTCGGACACGAAACAGGGCTGAATCAGCTGCTCGAGCTGCAGGTGCACTTCGCGCGTCAGGGCGCGCACATGGGCGTTCTGGCGCAGACGCCGGAGCGTGGGGGGGTAGTGGGCGTTCATCGGGCCATTGTGCCGTACCTTGGCTATGCGGGGTCATGCCATTGTCACGGCCTGCCAGCGGCGTGCTTCTTATGCCCCACAGTTATGAGAGCTGCCGTGATAATGCCCTCCCGTGGATCGACTCCCTGTTTTTCTGGACCTGCGCGGACGACTGGTGCTGCTGGTGGGCGGCGGCGCCGTCGCGGCCCGCAAGGCACAGCTGCTGGCCGCGGCCGGCGCGCGCCTGCGCGTCGTCGCCCCTGAGCTGAGCGTGCCCATGCGGCAACTGTGCGCACGCATCGGCGCCGAAGTCTGTGCGGTGGCCTTCGATCCTGCGCACCTGCAGGGCGCCATGCTGGCCGTGGCGGCCACCAATGACCCGCAGGTCAATGGCGCCATCAGCGCGGCCGGACGCGCCGCCAATGTGTGGGTTAACGCGGCAGACGATGCCGCCGCCTCGAGCTGCTACCTGCCGGCGATCATCGATCGCTCGCCGGTGATCATCGCCGTGGGCACGGGCGGGGCCTCGCCGACGCTGGCGCGCCGGCTGCGGGCGCAGCTGGAGGTTTTGCTGCCCAACCGACTTGGCGAGCTGGCGCGCCTGGCCGCCCGCATGCGTCCGGGTGTGCGTGCCGCGTTGCCGGAAGAGAGCCAGCGTCGGCAATTCTGGGACCGCTTCTTCGCGAGCGAGCTGGCCGAACGGGTGCTGGCTGGCAATGTCGCCAGCAGCGAGGCCGAGACCGGCTTCGAGTCGTTGCTGGCGAGCGCCGCGGCGCCGGTCACGGCGGCGCAGGAAGCGCAGGCTCGTGGCGCAGTCTGGTTGATAGGCGCAGGTCCCGGCGATCCGGACCTGCTCACGCTCCGGGCGCAGCACCTGCTGCAACAATGCGATGTCGTACTCTATGACCGGCTGGTGCCGCCCGCGGTGCTCGAGCGCGTGCGGCGCGATGCCGAACGCGTCTTCGTTGGCAAGGAATCGGGCCAGCATCGCACCACGCAGGCGCGCATCCATGAGCTATTGCTGCATTACGCAGCCCGTGGCCTGCGCGTGGCGCGCCTCAAGGGTGGCGACCCACTGGTATTCGGGCGCGGCGGCGAAGAAATCGCGGCTCTGGTCCAGGCGGGTGTACCCGTCATCGTGGTGCCCGGTGTAACGGCCGCTTTTGGCGCCGCCGCGGCCCATGCCATGCCCCTGACGCATCGCGGCCTGTCGCAGTCGGTCTGCTTCGTCACGGCGATGGGCGAGGCCGCCGCTGCGCTGGACTGGCGCGCTCTGGCTGCGCCGCTGCAGACTGTGGTGTTCTACATGGGCGTGGCGCAGTTGCCGCGCATCGTGGAGCGCTTGCGGGCGCATGGCGCCCCGGCAACGCGACCCGCCGTGGTGGTTGAGCGGGCTACCTTGCCCGGCGAACGCCTGGTGGCGGGCACGCTGGAGAATATCGCTGCGCACGCGCTGGCTGCCGGCGTTGCGGCGCCCGCACTACTGGTGGTTGGCGACGTGGCACAATTTGCGCGCGCGAGCCTGCTGCCTGAGGAGTCATGATGCAAACTGCCGCTGATTTTCTCGACGCCATAGGCAACACGCCACTCATACGGCTGCGCGCCGCCAGCGCCGCGAGCGGCTGCGAGATCCTCGGCAAGGCCGAGTTCATGAACCCGGGCGGTTCGGTCAAGGATCGTGCCGCGCGCGCCATCGTGCTCGATGCCGAGCAGCGCGGTGAGCTCAAAGCCGGCGGCACCGTGGTGGAGGGCACGGCCGGCAATACCGGCATCGGCCTCGCGCAGGTCTGCAATGCGCGCGGCTATCGCTGCGTCATCGTCATGCCCGACAACCAGTCGCCGGAGAAGTATGCCCTGATCGAGGCGCTGGGGGCCGAGGTGCACCGGGTCAAGGCGGTGCCATACAGCGATCCGAATCACTATCAGAAAGTGGCCGGCCGCATGGCGCACGAGCGGCCCAACGCGATCTGGGCCAATCAGTTCGACAACACGGCCAATCGGCGCGCGCACATCGCCAGCACGGGCCCGGAAATCTGGCAGCAGACCCAAGGGCGCATCGACGCCTTTGTGGCTGCGAGCGGCACCGGTGGCACGCTGGCCGGCGTGTCCGAGTATCTGAAATCGCGCAACCCACGGGTGCGCACCGTGCTGGCTGATCCGCCGGGCAGCGCGCTCTTTGAATTTTTCCGCAGCGGTGTGCTCAAGGCCACCGGCAGTGGCTCCATTACCGAGGGCATCGGCATCGGCCGCATTACTGCCAACCTGCAGGATGCGCCGATCGACTCTGCGCTGCACATCGAGGATGCCGAGAGTGTGGAGTGCGTTTATCAACTGCTGCGCACCGAGGGCCTGTTCGTCAGCAGCACCAGTGGCCTCAACGTCGCCGCGGCGCTGCGCGTGGCGCGTGAGCTGGGGCCCGGGCACGTGATTGTCACCGTGCTGTGCGACACCGGCTCCAAGTATCTCTCGCGCCTGTTCAACCCGGAGTGGCTGGCCCAGAAGGGACTGCTGGCTGCGGCGCAGGCCGGCAACGGTGGACCTTTGCCGCGCGCCCACGGCTCGACCCCGTAACTAATTGCCCAATTCAAGGTCTACCGCAGCATGAAGGCATATTTTCAGGCGTTGATGCGCCGGCGGCTCACCTGGGTGGTGGCCGCGCTGCTGCTTGGCGCTGGCCTGGGGTGGCGGTTTTTTGCGGGCGGCGCCGGCGGCGTGAGCTACGATACGGCCGCAGTCAGTCGCGGCAATATCCAGGTATCGGTCTCATCTTCGGGCGCCGTGTCGCCGTTGGTTACCGTGACCGTGGGTTCGCAGGTTTCCGGGCAATTGACCCAGGTGCTGGTGGACTACAACAGCGTGGTGAGAAAGGGTCAGCTGGTCGCGGTGGTGGATCCGGCCACCTTCCGCAGCAGGCTGAAATCGGCGCAGGCCGACATGGCCGTGCAACAGGCGATCATTGGCAGCAACGAGGTGCAGGTCAGCAACGCCCAGGTCGTCCTGAACCAGGCGCAGCGCGATTTTGAGCGCACCGGGTCGCTCAGTGAGCGCGGACTGCTGTCGACCAACGACATGGAGAAAGCGCGCAACACGCTCGAGCAGGCGCACAACCAGCTGAAGATCGCCGGCGCCGCCCTCAACAATGCGCGGGCACAACTGACCAAGGTGGCGGCCCAGCTCGATCAGGCGCGCATTGACCTGTCGCGCACCGAGATTCGCTCGCCGGTCGACGGCGTGGTCATCGAGCGTGACGTCGATGTCGGCCAGACGGTGCAGGCGGCCATGACCGCGCCGACACTGTTCAAGGTGGCACGCGATCTGTCGCGGGTGCAGATCGAAACGCGTGTGGATGAGGCCGACATCGGCTCGGTACAGCAAGCCAGCCGCGCCACCTTCACGGTCGATGCCTACCCTGATCGCAGCTTCGAGGGCCACATTGCGCAGGTGCGCATCAACGGCAGCACCAGTTCCAACGTCGTCACCTACAGCGTGATGGTGCAGGCGGACAATCCCGGGCAGATCCTGCTGCCGGGCATGACGGCCAACGTCAAGCTGATCATCAGTGAGCGCGCCGGCGTGTTGCGCGTGCCCTCCGCAGCGCTGCGCTTCCGTCCCGGCAGCGACCCGGGCGGCGGGCCGCACCCCGGTGCCGGTGGCCCTGGTGCCGCCAGTCCCGGCGGCGCTGGCACGGCGCGGCCGCTGCTGGAGCTCAATGCAGAGCTCATGCGACAGCTGGGCATGGATGCCAGGCAGCAGGCGGACGCCCTGGCCGCGCTCAGCAAGGCCGCACAGCGCAGCCAGGCCGAGAGCCAGTCACAAGGCGGCGGTAACCCGCTCGGCGGGAACCTGCCCAACTTTCGCCGCATGTTTGGCAGTGTCGGCGATGACGCCGCGGCCAGCCGGCAACGCACGCTCAATGCCCTGAGCGGCGTCATGAGCGCAGCGCAGCTGCAGCAATATCAGGCGTTGAGCGCTTCCCAGACGGAACGCTCCGCCACGCTCTACGTGCTGGATGCCGCCGGCAAACCGACGGCCAGGAGTGTGCGGGTCGGCCTGGCGGATGACAATTTCAGCGAGCTGGTCAGCGGACTGGCCGAGGGCGACAAGGTCGTGGTGCGCACGCACGCGGCGCCGAAGCGCTGAGCATGAGTGCGCAGCCGCTGATCTGGGCCCGTAATCTCGTCAAGACCTATACGCTCGGCGAGCAGCAGGTCCACGCACTGCGCGAGGTCTCGTTCGAGGTGATGCCCGGAGAATTCCTGGCGATCATGGGTCCGTCGGGCTCGGGCAAGTCAACGCTCATGAACATGATCGGCGCTCTCGATACTCCGACTTCCGGAACATTGGTGGTTGACGGTGCCGAGCTTGCCAGCATGAGCAGCGATCAACTCGCCGAGCTGCGCAATCGCACCATAGGTTTTGTGTTTCAGCAATTCAACCTGCTGCGCCGGACCAGTGCGCTCGACAATGTCAAACTGCCACTGCTTTATTCACGCCGACGTCCGCCCAACGCCGATGCCGCAGCCAGGGCCACCCTTGAGCTGGTGGGTCTGGACGATCGCATGGATCACCAGGCTGCGCAGCTTTCCGGTGGTCAGCAGCAGCGCGTCGCCATTGCCCGGGCGCTGGTCAATAACCCGCGGCTGATTCTGGCCGACGAACCCACCGGGGCGCTCGATACCCAGACGTCGGCGGAAATCATGGCGCTATTTGCCAGGCTCAACGCTGCCGGGCTTACCATCATTCTCGTGACCCATGAGTCGGAGGTGGCGGCACGTGCCCGGCGACTGCTGCGCATGCGCGACGGCCGTATAGTCGAGGACCGCGCCCAATGAAGTCGCATGAAATCCTCGAGTTCACCCACATTGCGCTTGGCGCGCTCTGGCTCAACAAGCTGCGCAGCGCACTCACGGCGCTGGGCATCATCATTGGTGTGGCGGCGGTCATTGTCATGGCTGCGATCGGCAACGGCGCCACGCTGCAGATGCAACAGCAGATCGCAATGCTCGGCACCAATGTCATCAATGTCATGTCCGGCTCGATGCGCATCGGCGGGCATCAGCTCGGCCTTGGTGGCGCCGTACCGCTTTCGGAAAAAGACATGCGTATCCTGCGCGAGGGCGTGCCGGGCATTGCCGCCATGTCGGGTCAACTCAAAGGCAGTGTCACTGCCGTGTACGGTGCCGCCAACTGGAGCACGCAGGTCAATGGCGTGCATGCCGACTACTTCGACGTGCGTCCCTGGGCGCTGACCGCCGGGCGCTATTTCAACGCCGAGGAAGTGGCGCGCGGCGCCAAGCTGGCAATCCTGGGCTCCTCGGTGCAGGCTCAGCTGTTCGAGGAGGGCGCCAGCCCGGTCGGCGACATCGTACGCGTGAATAATATTCCCTTTGAGATCATCGGTACCCTCAGTACCCGCGGCCAGTCAATGGGGAACGATCCGGACGACGTCATCATCGTGCCGCTCACGACCGCGCGCTCGCGCCTGGTCGGGCGCGGCTTCGTCACGGTGCCGGACACGGTCGGGCAACTGTCGATCCGGGTGGCTGATGGCTACGATATGACTGCGATGCAAAGCAGCGTCACTACGCTGCTGCGCAAACAGCGGCGCATCAAGGCGGGCGAGGAAGACAATTTCAGCATCCGCAATTTTGCCGAACTGGTGCGGGCGCGCACTGAACAGCAGCGCACCCTGAGCTACCTGCTGGCGACGACCGCCGCGATGTCACTGGTGGTCGGCGGCATCGGCATCATGAATATCATGCTGGTATCGGTCACGGAACGCACCCGCGAAATCGGACTGCGCATGGCGGTTGGCGCCCGCGGCATCGATGTCATGGCGCAGTTTCTCACCGAAGCCATATTGCTGTGCCTGGCGGGCGGACTGCTTGGTCTGCTGCTGGGCACTGGCATTACCATCGCCATCAGCAAGCTGGCTGGCTGGACCGTGAGCATAGGCATCGGCACCATGGCGATGGCAATCCTGGCCGCGGCGACGGTGGGTATCGTTTTTGGTTTCGTACCGGCGCGCCGTGCGGCGCGCTTGAACCCGATCGACGCATTAAGATACGAATGATGAAACCACCACGGCGTGAACCGCTCCCCTGGCAGACGCCCAAGGCTGCCGAGGATGACCCGCTGGCACCGCAGCGGGTGGCGGCGATCACCGGCCACGCCAGCTACCTGCCGGGCGATGCCGACCCGGCCTTTCTGCAGCGTGAAGAGCTGCGCGGTGAGCGGTTGCAGCTCGATTTTCTCAAACCCGAGTTATTGCTGCAGGCCGCCGGCATTGAACATTCCATCGTGGTATTCGGCAGCACCCGCATTCTCGAACCCGCAGCGGCGCAGCGCCGCCTGGATGCCGCGCTGGCCGCGGCCGCCGCCGCGCCCGACAACGCCGAGCTGCAGCGCCGCGCGGCGAGCGCGGCGCGACTGGCGGCACGCAGCCACTATTACGACATCGCGCGTGAGCTTGGCGCGCTGGTGGCCCGCAGCAATAAAGACCCCCGACGCAGCAGTACCGTCGTGATGACCGGTGGTGGTCCAGGCATCATGGAGGCCGCCAATCGCGGCGCTTTCGATACCCAGGCGCACACTGTCGGACTCAACATCGATCTGCCGCACGAACAGTTCCCCAATCCCTATGTCACGCCCGGCCTGTGTTTTCGCTTTCACTACTTCGCGATGCGCAAGCTCCATTTCATTCAAAGAGCGCGCGCGCTGGTGGCTTTCCCCGGGGGCTTTGGCACGCTCGACGAGTTATTCGAGACACTGACCCTGCTGCAGACGCGAAAAATGGCGGCCGTGCCGGTGGTGCTGGTCGGTGAAAGCTACTGGCGGCGGGTGATCGACATCCCCTACATGGTCGAGGAGGGAGTCATCGAAGCGGAGGACGCCGAGCTGTTCTGGTATGCGGAAGATGCGCCTACCATCTGGCGCAGCATCGTGGCGTGGTATCGTCGCTCGGGTACGCCGCTGTTCGGCCACGAAGACTAACCAATGCAATTGTCCTTTCATGGCGCCGATCAGGACGTCACCGGTTCCTGCCATCTGCTCGAGTGCGCCGGCCAGCGTCTGCTGGTCGACTGCGGCATGTTTCAGGGCGGCCGCGAACTCGAGGAGGAAAATTCGGCGCCGCTGGGTTTCGAGGCGGCAACGCTCGACTATGTACTGCTGACACACGCGCACCTCGATCATTGCGGGCGCCTGCCCCTGCTGGTCAAGCGTGGTTTCCGCGGCGAAATCATCAGCACCGCTGCCACTGCGGAGCTGGCGCAGATCGTCATGCAGGACTCGGCGCATATGGCCGAGGATGACGCGGCGCGCCGCGCCCGCCACGATCCGGCGCACGCCGCGAAGATCCGCCCGCTCTATACCCGCGCGGATGCCAGCGCCGCCGCCGCGCGTTTTGGGCGCCGCTGCGGCTACGGCGAGCGCCTGCGACTGGCGCCTGGCCTGACCATCAGTTTTCACGATGCCGGCCATATTCTGGGCTCGGCGAGCGTGCTGGTTGAAGTCACCGAGCAGGGCAAAGATCGCAGCGTGCTGTTTTCCGGCGACATCGGCGGCAGCGGGCGGCCGATACTGCGCGACGCGGCGCCGCCGCGAGCCGACATCGTGCTGATGGAAACCACCTATGGCGATCGCTGTCACCGCTCGCCAGCAGCCTCGGTGCTGGAACTGATCGAGGTGGTGAACAGCACCATTGCCCGTGGTGGCAACGTCATCATTCCCAGTTTCGCGCTCGAGCGCAGCCAGGAAATTCTCTATTCACTGCGCGCCGCGGTGGTCAGTGGTGCCCTGCCGGCGCAGCTGCCGGTGTATGTCGATTCGCCCATGGCGGTGTCCGCGATCGAGGTCTACCGCCGACACCCCGAGTGTTACGACGCCGAGGCCGCGGCACTGCTGGCTGGCGGTGGCGATCTGTTCGGTTTTGCCGGGTTGTCGCTGGTGCGCGAAACTACGCAGTCCATGTCGCTCAACAAAATGGTGGGTGGCGCGGTCATCATTGCGGGCTCCGGCATGTGTACCGGCGGGCGCGTGCGTCACCATCTGGTGCACAACCTGCCGCGCGCCAACGCCAGCATCGTGTTCGTGGGCTTCGCCGCGCAGGGCACGCCGGCGCGGCGCATCATCGACGGCGCGCGCGCCATCACCTTGTTCGGCGAGGAGGTCCCGGTGCGGGCGCAGGTGCACACGATCAACGGCTTCTCCGCGCACGCGGACCAGGGCGAGCTGCTGCGCTGGCATGCGCGCGTCGGCGGCGCGGAGCGTACCGTGCTTGTCCACGGCGAGCAGCGTGCGATGAGCGCCTTCGCCGCGCTGCTGCCGGGAGTGCCGGTGTCGATGCCCGCCCCCGGCGAGCGGCTGACGCTGTGAGCGTGCGCCCGCTGGCCGCAGCCGCCACCGTGGCCGTGATTGTGGCGCTGGCGCTGGCGGCGCCGGCACGGGCCGAATGGGTCTCGCGCACCGTCGATGGCACGATGGGCACGCGCATCGTCGTCGAACTGTGGTCGCGCGATCACGCGGCTGGCGAACGCGCCATCGACGCGGTGATGGCCGAGATGCGCCACATCGATGCCTCGATGAGCACCTACAAGCCCGACAGCGAGTTGTCGCGCGTCAACGCCCGCGCCGCCCACGGCCCGGTAAGAATCAGCAGGGAACTGTTCGGGCTGCTGGAGACGGCACTCGATTATTCGCGTATTACCGACGGCGCCTTCGACATCACCTACGCGAGCGTCGGCTTCATGTACGATTTCCGCGCCCGCCACCGTCCCAGCGAACAGCAGATCGATGCCGCGCTGCCGGCGGTGAATTACCGCCACGTGCTGCTCGATCGCGCAA
>JAYTUZ010000135.1:0-16983 GCA_043744295.1 Gammaproteobacteria bacterium
CGTGCCGCGCACCGTGTGGTAGCGCACGCCGGGCAGATCCTTGACGCGACCGCCGCGGATCAGCACCACCGAGTGCTCCTGCAGATTGTGGCCTTCGCCACCGATATAGCTGCTGACCTCAAAGCCATTGGTCAGGCGCACCCGGCAGACCTTGCGCAGGGCCGAATTCGGCTTCTTTGGCGTCGTGGTGTACACACGGGTACATACGCCGCGCTTCTGCGGCGAGGCACCGAGCGCCGGTACCTTGGTCTTTTCCGCCCGCTTACGGCGCGGTTGACGGATCAATTGACCTGTCGTGGCCATGAAAACTCCAGTCAATTCATATATTTAGGACGGACGAGAAGCGACGGGCCGCCCTTTCGAGGCGGCCCGCCACTACCAATCTCATTATTCGCGGCCCAGGTCTTGTGGCTGAGCCTGCAAAGGCCGGCGATTCTAGGTACCGGGCCCCGGCAAGTCAATGATTCGGGGGCATGGGCCGCAGCCGCGCGGCGGCCAGCCGGCCCCGCCTCCGGCTCAGCGCGGGAACGCCGCCGCAAACCTCCGGCGCATGCCCTGGAAAAGAATCAGTGCCACGCCGAGCAGCACCATGGCGCTGGCAACCAGCATTGCCATGGACACCTTCTCACCCAGTATCACCACGCCGAGCGCCAGTGCGATGACCGGATTGACCAGCGCGTAGGTCGACACCTTGTGCGCCGACACATGGGCGATCAGGTACGAATAGCAGTTGTTCGCGACCAGGGTGCCCATTATCGTCAAATAGCCGACCGCCAGCAGTGACGAAGCGGTGACGCTGTGGGCAGCCAGCGCCACCCAATCGCGACCGATGAGGGCCACTGCCAGCTGGAATACGCCGCCTGCGAGCAACTGCAGGCAGGTGAAATTGAGAATGCGGCTGGCGGGCACGAAGCGTCGCTGCAGCAGCGTTGCCAGCGCCCAGGCTACTTCGGCCGTGAGCACAGCCAGCATATGGATCGGATGTATGCGCTCCGACAGCCCCCCGGCGTGGGTGGCGAGCTCGGCCATGCCGGCGAGACCGACGAGTACGCCGATCGTGGCCAGGAGTGCTGGCCGTTGGCGGGAAAAGAACGCCCAGTCGAACAGCAGTATCAGCATCGGCAGCGAGGCGACGAACAGCGCCGCGACACCCGAGGGTATGCCCTGCTGGGCCCACATGACCAGGCCATTGCCCACTCCCGACATCAGTACGCCACACAGGATCGTGCCACCGATGTTGAGTCCATCGAAGGGCCGCGACTCGCGCGCCCGCAACCAGGCATACATCAGGCCGCCGGCAGTGAGGTAGCGCAGGGCGCCGACGCCGAAGGGCGGCACAGTGCGAATAGCCACTGCAATCGCCAGGTAGGTCGTGCTCCAGATCAGATAGATGCCGGCAAAGGCGGCGACCTTCGCAGGCAGGTTTGAGTGTGCTTCAGTCATGGGCAGGGCCTGGGTCCGATGGCCTACCTGGCCTCGGCTACCCGGGTCACGCTCTGCTCATCGTCATCACCGATAAAGCCACCGCTCTGATGCGCCCACAGGCGCGCGTAAACACCAGCGTGCGCCAGCAGCGCCGCATGATCGCCCATCTCGACGATCGCGCCGCGATCGAGCACTACCAGACGGTCCATCGCCGCAATGGTCGAGAGGCGATGGGCAATCGCGATTACGGTCTTGCCGCGCATCAGCCGCGCCAGGCTCCCCTGAATGACGGCTTCGACTTCGGAATCCAGCGCGCTGGTGGCCTCATCCAGCAGCAGGATGGGCGCGTCCTTGAGCATGACGCGCGCCAGCGCAATCCGCTGCCGCTGACCGCCGGACAGCTTCACCCCGCGCTCGCCCACGTGCGCATCGAAGCCGCGCCGGCCGCGCGCGTCGCCCAGTTCACTGATGAACTCCGCTGCCTGCGCGTCACGCGCCGCCTGCAGCAGGTCGGCCTCATCGGCATCGGGACGGCCGTAGAGAATATTGTCGCGCACCGAGCGATGCAGGAGCGAAGTGTCCTGCGTCACCATGCCGATCTGGGCGCGCAGGCTGTCCTGTGTCACGCTGGCAATGTCCTGCCCGTCAATCAGGATGCGCCCGCCCTGCACGTCATAGAAGCGCAGCAGCAGATTGACCAGCGTGGACTTGCCGGCCCCCGAACGCCCCACCAGGCCGATCTTTTCACCCGGTCGTATATCGAGACTCAAGCCCGCGATGACCGGGCGCGAACTCGGCTCGCGCTGCTGGTAGGAAAAATTCACGCTTTCAAAGCGCACCGCGCCGCAGCTGATCCGCAGCGGCACCGCGTCCGGTCGATCGAGCACCCGCTGCGGCCGGGTCAGCGTGTTGATGCCATCCTGCACGGTGCCCACGTTCTCGAACAAGCCGGTCATCTCCCACAACACCCAGTGCGACAGGCCATTGAGCCGCAGCGCCATGGCGACCGCGGCGGCCAGCGCACCGACGCGCACCGCGCCCTGCGACCACAACACCAGTGCCGCCCCGGTGATGCCGATGATCAGCATGATGCTCAGGGCCTGGTTGACGATCTCGAAACCCGTGACCAGGCGCATCTGGCCGTGCACGGTGCCGATGAAATCCTGCATCGCGCGCCGCGCGAAACCGGCCTCGCGCGCCGAGTGCGAGAACAGCTTCACCGTCGTGATGTTGGTGTAGGCATCGGCAATGCGCCCGGTCATCAACGAGCGCGCGTCGGCCTGCGCCTTGCCCACCGCGCTCAGGCGCGGCACGAACCAGATGATCGCCGCGCCATACAGCGCCAGCCAGCCCAGCAGCGGTGCCAGCAGCCAGGGATGGAAACTGCCGACCACCAGGCCGATGGTGATGAAATAGATCAGCACGAAGACCAGGATGTCGGCCAGCGCAAACCAGAAGTCGCGCACCGCGAGCGCGGTCTGCATGACCTTGGCGGCGATGCGCCCGGCGAACTCATCCTGGTAGAACGCCAGGCTCTGGCCCAGCATCAGGCGATGGAAATTCCAGCGCAGCCGCATGGGAAAATTGCCTGCCAGCGTCTGATGCTTGATCACCGTCTGCAACGCCACCAGGCCAATGCTGGCGATGAGCACGCTGACAATGATCGTCAGCGGCCAGCGCCCGTCCAGCCACAGGCGATCGCGCGGCAACGTGGCGAGAATATCGACAATGCGACCCAGCATGCCGAACAGCGCGGCTTCGAACACGCCGATCAACGCGCTCAACAGCGTCATGGCCAGCAGGTACTTGCGCAACCCCGCGGTGCCCGCCCAAAGAAAGGCCATAAACCCCTTCGGCGGCACCACAGGCGCCTCCGGCGGATAGGGATCGATCAGGTTTTCAAAGAATTTCAGCACGGATTTCGCTCACGCCCTGCAGGCCCCATATTCTACCGGGCACGGCGCGTTGCCGCTGACTCCAGTCCAAGACCGAGGACGTGGGGCTGACAGATGCGCTGTCCGAGAGTTGTTAGTCTGCACCCGACCATAGCAAACCGGCATACGAGTATGGCTGTTCACTCGGGTGCGCCAAGCGCGAAAGCCTATTTTTTTCTTGCTAAAGCAGAGGTGTCGCTGATCCCTACATATGGGGCCACCATGCCCGTACTTGACTGGTCCCGGCAAGGTCAGCGGTGCTTGGTTGTTTGCCAATGCGCGCGTGCCGCCGAGGGTGCTTTTCGACAATATTGAAGGTGGAACGAGCGTCCAGGAGTTTCTGAAAGCGTTTCCAGGGGTGACAGCGGCCGACGTGAGCGCTGTTCTGCAGTTCCTGCAGCGCACCCTTGAGTCCGCATGACCTGCGCCAGGCGCTCGCTTTCTTGCGCACTGTTCGCCGATCGAGCGGTCGCCCGGTACTTGAGCCATGACATCGACCACCCACCTGATTGCCTGGCGCAAGAGCTTGACGGAACGCAAGCTGACCCAAAGTCGAGACCCAGGAAGGCAAGACCCCGACCATGCAGCTCGTGGATGCGTTCATCGAACGCGACCCGCTCAAGCGCCGCGTCACCCACACCGAGCGGCCGAACGAGCACCCCAGCGAAGCTATGACAGAGAACTGCTACGGCTTGCTACCCTTATCCAATTCGATTCCAGACGCACTACACCAATAAAGGTACACGTCCTTTGGGCCGCATAACGATTGCCTAAAAACGCCCGAGATCTTCGGCGTATACCCCTTGTGAAAACTGCCGAACATTGCCTCCGAACCGTCCAAGCCTAAACAAACGCCATGCGGATCATTGAACCCTGGCCACGGGCGTCGTAACTGTATGAGATTCCCCCCAGCGTGGCGTAGCGGTTCAGCCCATCGGCGGTGTAGGTGCGGGTCGGGGCGCTCGGCGTCCATTGGTACAGCGCATTGTTGCTCAGCCGCGTCTGCAGCTGGCTGGCCAGCGTGTAGCCGAACCCGAGCGAGAGGTCCTGGGTGGTACCGGCTACATCGAGACCCGGGGTAGACAGTCGGGAAGCGGCGTCATAGCCAAACGTGCTGACCGTGCCATTGCCACGCGCCAGGTCCTGGCGGCGCGAGAGCGGATCGAGCGTGTACGTGGCCAGCACCCCCACGCCTGAGGTGACTCCGTTCTCGCGGATCTTCCAGGCGCGGTTCAGGCCATCGAAGTCGTAGCTGATGAAGTTGCCATCGGGCCAGGTCACCACGGTGCGGTTGCCCGCGAGGTCGTACATTTTTAACATGTGTATTCACATGTGCTGCACATGTCAACGCAGCGGGAACTGCCAACCATGTCACTCGACGCGCTCATGCACCGCGGCGCGGGTACGTCTGGGCGCCTTACCGCTGGGACCGTGACGGCGACGGCTGGCGCATACGCCCGGGACATTGGGAGCGGGGAGCGACTCGAAGCGGTGCCGTGACTGCGCACCCGCCCCGAGTCTATGCCTCCGCGCTAACTCGCGGCGCTTTCCTCTTCCACCACCGGCCCTGCATCATCCGCATCAGCCACCGCCGCGCCCACATCCATGAAGCCGCGCGCCTCCGTGCCGTCGCTCTTGCGGCGCCGGTGCGCATGAGCCGCAAAGCCCGTGCCCGCCGGAATCAGGCGGCCGACGATGACGTTCTCCTTCAGGCCGCGCAGCTCGTCCTTGAGGCCACGCACCGAGGCTTCGGTCAGCACGCGCGTGGTCTCCTGGAACGAAGCCGCCGAGATGAACGACTCGGTGGCCAGCGACGCCTTGGTGATGCCCAGCAGCACCGGTTGCAGGCTCGCAGCCTGCTTGCCGGCCTTGACGGCGCGATCGTTGATGGCCATGGCGCGTGAGCGATCAAGCTGCTCGCCACGCAGCAGCGTGGTGTCGCCGATCGAGAGGACTTCGGTCTTGCGCAGCATCTGACGGATGATCACTTCAATATGCTTGTCGTTGATCTTCACGCCCTGCAGCCGGTAGACGTCCTGGATCTCACGCACCAGATAGTTGGCCAGCGCTTCGACACCCTGCAGGCGCAGGATGTCGTGCGGGTTGGGCTCACCGTCGGCGATCACCTCACCGCGCTCGACCTGCTCGCCCTCGAACACGTTGAGCTGGCGCCACTTGGGAATCAGCTCTTCATATTTCTCGGTGTGCTCGTCGGTGATGACCAGGCGGCGCTTGCCCTTGGTTTCCTTGCCAAAGCTCACGGTACCGGTCTTCTCGGCGAGGATCGCCTGGTCCTTCGGCTTGCGGGCCTCGAACAGATCGGCCACACGCGGCAGACCGCCGGTAATGTCGCGGGTCTTGGAAGATTCCTGCGGAATGCGCGCGATGATGTCGCCCACCGACACCTTGGCGCCGTCGACGAGGTTGACCAGGGCGCCTGGCGGCAGGTTGTAGACCGCCGGAATGATCGTGTTGGCGAAGGTCAGTTCCTTGCCCTTCGATGACAGCAGTCGGATCGTGGGCCGCAGATCCTTGCCGCCACGCTGCTTGGAGTCCATCACCACGGTGCTGGACAGGCCCGTGACTTCATCGACCTGCGTCGTGACCGTGAGGCCGTCGACGAAATCGGTGAAGCGGATGTTGCCGGCCACTTCCGTGACCACCGGGTGTGTATGCGGATCCCAGGTCGCAACGACCTGGCCGCCCACGACCTTGACGCCCTCGCGCCCCGTGATCGTGGCGCCGAAGGGAATCTTGTAGCGCTCGCGCTCACGACCGAACTCGTCGACCACGCCGATTTCGCCCGAGCGCGAGACCGCAACCAGGTGGCCTTTTTCGTGCTGCACGGTCTTGAGGTGATGGAAGCGCAGCGTGCCCTTGTTGCGGATTTCCACATTGTTGGCGGCCGCGGCCCGCGAGGCCGCGCCACCGATGTGGAAGGTACGCATGGTCAGCTGCGTGCCCGGCTCACCGATCGACTGCGCGGCGATGACGCCGACCGCTTCGCCGATGTTGATCAGGCGCCCGCGACCCAGGTCGCGGCCGTAGCAGTTGCTGCACACGCCATAACGCAGCTGGCAGGTGATGGGCGAGCGCACGCTGATCTGATCGACGCCCTGCTGTTCGATCAGGCGCACCAGGCCCTCATCGAGCAGCACGTTGGTCGCCACCAGCACCTGCTCGGTGCCGGGCTTGAGGATGTCGGCCGCCGTGACCCGACCCAGGGCGCGTTCGCCCAGGGCCTCGACCACGTCGCCACCTTCGACCAGCGGCGACATGGAGACGCCATTGCTGGTGCCGCAATCGACTTCGGTGACCACCAGGTCCTGGGCGACGTCGACCAGACGGCGTGTCAGGTAACCGGAGTTCGCGGTCTTGAGTGCGGTGTCTGCCAGACCCTTGCGCGCGCCGTGCGTCGAGATGAAGTACTGCAGCACGTTCAGGCCTTCACGGAAGTTGGCCGTGATCGGCGTCTCGATGATCGAACCGTCGGGCTTGGCCATCAGGCCGCGCATGCCGGCCAGCTGGCGAATCTGCGCCGCGCTGCCGCGCGCGCCGGAATCGGCCATCATGAAGATCGAGTTGAAGGACTTCTGGCGCTGCTTGACGCCGAGTGAATCGGTGGCATCTTCGGTGCCCAGCTTCTCCATCATCGCCTTGGCGACCTGGTCATTGGCGCGCGACCAGATGTCGACCACCTTGTTGTAACGCTCGCCGTTGGTCACCAGGCCGGAGGAATACTGATCCTGGATTTCCTTGACCTCGCGCTCGGCGGCGCTCACCAGTTTGACCTTCTGCTCCGGGATGACGATGTCGTCGATGCCGAAGGAGACCGCCGAGCGGGTCGCGTAGTGAAAGCCCATGTACATGAGCTGATCGGCGAACACCACCGTTTCCTTCAGGCCCAGGATGCGATAGCAGGCGTTGATGGTCGCCGAGATCGCCTTCTTGGTCATGTCGATGTTGATCAGGTCAAAGGACATGCCGTGCGGCAGGATCTCGGACAGCAGCGCGCGACCGACCGTGGTCTTCACCAGGCGGCGACGCGGCTCAAAGGCATCGTTGGCGCCACGCACGTATTCGGTAATGCGCACCTGGACCCGCGCCTGCAGATCGATGTTGCGGCCTTCATAGGCGCGATGGGCCTCGGGCACGTCGCTGAAGTACATGCCTTCACCGCGCGCGCCGACCATCTCACGGGTCAGGTAATAGAGACCGAGCACCACGTCCTGCGAGGGCACGATGATCGGGTCGCCGTTGGCGGGCGAGAGGATGTTGTTCGAGCTCATCATCAGCGCGCGCGCCTCGAGCTGTGCTTCCAGCGAGAGCGGCACGTGCACCGCCATCTGGTCACCGTCGAAGTCGGCATTGAACGCCGTACACACCAGCGGATGCAGCTGGATGGCCTTGCCCTCGACCAGCACCGGCTCGAACGCCTGGATGCCGAGCCGATGCAGGGTCGGCGCGCGGTTGAGCAGCACCGGATGTTCGCGGATCACCTCTTCGAGGATGTCCCAGACTTCCGGACCTTCGCGCTCCACCAGGCGCTTGGCGGCCTTGATGGTCGAGGCGTCGCCGCGGATCTGCAGCTTGTGGAAGATGAAGGGCTTGAACAGCTCGAGCGCCATCTTCTTCGGCAGGCCGCACTGGTGCAGCCGCAGCGTGGGGCCGACGACAATGACGGAGCGACCCGAATAGTCGACGCGCTTGCCGAGCAGGTTCTGGCGGAACCGGCCCTGCTTGCCCTTGATCATGTCGGCCAGCGACTTCAGCGGCCGGCGGTTGGTGCCGGTGATCGCGCGGCCACGGCGGCCGTTGTCGAGCAGCGCGTCGACCGCTTCCTGCAGCATGCGCTTTTCGTTACGCACGATGATATCGGGCGCCGACAGCTCGAGCAGGCGGCGCAGGCGGTTGTTGCGGTTGATGACGCGCCGATACAGATCGTTCAGATCGGAGGTCGCGAAGCGGCCGCCATCGAGCGGCACCAGCGGACGCAGGTCGGGCGGCAGCACCGGCAGCACGGTCATGACCATCCACTCGGGCTTGTTGCCCGACTCGATGAATGACTCGGCCAGCTTCAGGCGCTTGGAAAGCCGCTTGAGCTTGGTCTCGGAAGCGGTGTTGGTCATGTCCTCGCGGATCTTGACCATCTCGGCCTTGAGATCGAGCGACTGCAGCAGCTCGTGCACGGCCTCGGCGCCCATGCGGGCGTCGAACTCGTCGCCGTGCTCTTCGATGGCTTCGAGGTACATTTCATCGGTCAGCAGCTGGCCGCGCTGCATCGGCGTCATGCCCGGATCGATGACCACGAAGGCTTCGAAATACAGCACGCGCTCGATTTCACGCAGCGTCATGTCGAGCATCAGGCCGATGCGCGAGGGCAACGACTTGAGGAACCAGATATGCGCCGTCGGGCTGGCCAGCTCGATGTGGCCCATGCGTTCGCGCCGCACCTTGGACTGGGTGACCTCGACGCCGCACTTCTCGCACACCACGCCGCGATGCTTGAGGCGCTTGTACTTGCCGCACAGGCACTCGTAGTCCTTCACGGGCCCGAAGATCTTGGCGCAGAACAGGCCATCGCGCTCGGGCTTGAAGGTGCGGTAGTTGATGGTTTCGGGCTTGCGCACTTCGCCATACGACCAGGCGCGCACCATCTCGGGTGAGGCCAGGCCGATCTTGATCGAGTCGAACTGCTCGAGCGGCGCTTGCTGTTTGAAAAGCTTGAGTAGGTCTTTCATGTTCAATCCTGCTCGAGTTCGATGTTGATGCAAAGCGAACGTATTTCCTTGACCAGCACGTTGAAGGACTCGGGCATGCCCGCCTTCATCTCGTGATTGCCATCGACGATGCTCTTGTACATCTGGGTACGGCCAATGGTGTCGTCGGACTTCACCGTCAGCATTTCCTGCAGCGTGTAGGCCGCGCCGTAGGCCTCCAGCGCCCAGACTTCCATTTCGCCGAAGCGCTGGCCGCCAAACTGCGCCTTGCCGCCTAGCGGTTGCTGGGTCACCAGGCTGTAGGGGCCGGTGGAGCGCGCGTGCATCTTGTCGTCGACCAGATGGTTGAGCTTGAGCATGTACATGTAGCCGACCGTGACCTGGCGATCAAAGCGCTCGCCAGTGCGGCCGTCAAACAACCAAGTCTGCCCGGACTGCGGCATATCCGCCAGCTTGAGCAGCGCCTTGATGTCGCTCTCGGCCGCGCCATCGAACACCGGGGTCGCCATCGGTACACCGCGCCGCAGATTGCCGGCCAGTTCATGCAATTCCTTGTCATTGAACTCGCCCAGCTGCTCCTTCTGGCCGCTGGTCTCGTTATAGATCTGGCCGAGGAAGCCGCGCAGTTCGGCATTGCTGGCCTGGGCATCGAGCATGCGACCGATTTTCAGCCCCAGGCCCTTGGCCGCCCAGCCCAGATGCGTTTCCAGCACCTGACCGACGTTCATGCGCGAGGGTACGCCGAGCGGGTTCAGCACCACGTCGACCGGCGTGCCATCTTCCAGGTAGGGCATGTCCTCGACCGGGACGATGGTCGAGATCACGCCCTTGTTGCCGTGACGTCCGGCCATCTTGTCGCCAGGCTGCACACGGCGCTTGACCGCCAGGTACACCTTGACCATCTTGAGCACGCCGGGCGCGAGATCGTCGCCCGCCGTGATCTTGGCTTTCTTTTCATCTAGACGCTTGTCGAAGGCCTGCTGCTGGGTGCGCAGACGCTCGCCGGCTGCCTCCAGCTGGCTGTTGGCGTCTTCCTCTTCGAGACGGATCTCGAACCACTCTTCGCGGCTCAGCGAGTCGAGGTACTCGGCCTCGATCCGGGTGCCACTCTTGAGCTTCCTGGGGCCAGCGGCCGCGCTCTTGGCCAGCAGCATGCCGCGCACGCGCGAATACAGGTCATCTTCAAGAATGCGGCGCTGATCCTGCAGATCCTTGCGCACCCGCTCGATTTCCGCCTTCTCGATCGACTGCGCGCGGATGTCCTTCTCGACGCCGTCGCGCGTGAATACGCGCACGTCGATCACCGTGCCGTCCATGCCCGGCGGCACGCGCAGCGAGGTGTCTTTCACGTCGCTGGCCTTCTCGCCAAATATGGCGCGCAGCAGCTTCTCTTCCGGCGTGAGTTGCGTCTCGCCCTTCGGAGTCACCTTGCCGACCAGAATATCGCCGGCGCGCACTTCCGCACCGATGAAGGCGATGCCCGCCTCGTCGAGCTTGGCGAGCGCCGCGTCACCGACGTTGGGGATGTCCGCGGAGATGTCCTCCGGCCCCAGCTTGGTGTCGCGCGCCACGCAACTGAGCTCTTCGATGTGTATGGTCGTGAAGCGGTCTTCCTGCACCACCCGCTCGGAGATCAGGATCGAGTCTTCGAAGTTGTAACCGTTCCAGGGCATGAACGCGACCAGCATGTTCTGGCCCAGCGCCAGCTCGCCCAGATCCGTGGACGGACCATCGGCCAGCACGTCGCCGCGCGAGATGCGATCATTGCCGTTGACCAGCGGCCGCTGGTTGATGCAGGTGTTCTGGTTGGAACGCGTGTACTTGGTGAGGTTGTAGATATCGACGCCCGGCTCGCCGGCCGTGGTCTCATCGTCATTCACCCGTACCACGATGCGCGAGGCATCGACCGAGTCGACCACGCCGCCGCGGCGTGCCACCACGGTGACACCCGAGTCAATTGCGACTGGCCTTTCCATACCAGTGCCAACCAAAGGAGTCTCCGACCGTAAAGTCGGCACAGCCTGGCGCTGCATGTTCGAACCCATGAGTGCGCGGTTGGCGTCGTCGTGCTCGAGGAACGGAATCAGCGAGGCCGCCACCGAGACGATCTGCTTGGGGCTGACATCCATGTAGTTGATGCGCTCGCGATTCATCAGGGTGAATTCGCTCTGCATGCGGCAGGAGACCAGCTCGTCGTGCAGCATGCCCTTGGCATCGATCTTGGCGTCGGCGCGCGCAATCGCGAACTCGCCCTCTTCGATGGCCGAGAGGTAGTCGATCTTGTCGGTGACGCGGCTGTTCTCGACCCGCCGGTATGGCGTTTCGAGGAAGCCATACTGATTGGTGCGCGCGTAGACCGAGAGCGAATTGATCAGGCCGATATTCGGGCCTTCCGGCGTTTCGATCGGGCAGACGCGCCCGTAGTGCGTGGTGTGCACGTCACGCACTTCGAAGCCGGCGCGCTCGCGCGTCAGGCCGCCAGGTCCAAGCGCCGAAACACGCCGCTTGTGCGTGACTTCGGACAGCGGGTTGTTCTGGTCCATGAACTGCGAGAGCTGCGAAGAGCCGAAGAATTCCTTGACGGCGGCGGCCACCGGCTTGGCATTGATCATCTCCTGCGGCATCAGCGGCTCGGATTCGGCAATCGTCAGGCGCTCCTTGACGGCGCGCTCGACGCGCACCAGGCCGACGCGGAAGGCGTTCTCGGCCATCTCGCCGACCGAACGCACGCGGCGGTTGCCGAGGTGATCGATGTCGTCGACCGTGCCGTTGCCGTTGCGGATATCGATCAACACCTTGAGGACGTCGAGGATATCTTCCTTCGACAATACGTTGGAGCCGGTGATTTCCTTGCGGCCGACCCGACGGTTGAACTTCATGCGGCCGACGCCCGAAAGATCGTAGCGTTCGTTGTTGAAGAACAGGTTGTTGAACAGGTTCTCGGCGGCATCCTTGGTCGGCGGCTCACCGGGACGCATCATGCGATAGATTTCGACCAGCGCCTCGAGGCGCGTCTTGGTCGGATCAATGCGCAGCGTGTCGGAAATGAACGCGCCGCGGTCCAGGTCGTTGACATAGATGGTGTTGATGCGCGTGATGCCGGCTTCAATGAGCTTCTCGGCGCTGAGCGCGGTCAGTACTTCATTGGCCTTGGCGATGATCTCGCCGGTATCGCCATTGACGACATCGTGCGCCAGCACCTTGCCGTACAGGTACTCACGTGGCACGGTCAGCTGATGCACGCCCAGGTCTTCGAGCTGGCGCACATGGCGCGCGGTAATGCGCCGGCCTTCTTCAACGATCACCTGGGTGCCGACCCGGATCTCGAAGCTCGCGGTCTCGCCGCGCAGGCGCTGCGGCACCAGTTCCATGGCCACGATATCGCGGCTCAGGTCGAAGGCGTTTTTCTCGAAGAAGATGTCGAGAATTTCGGTCTCGTTCATGCCAAGCGCACGCAGGATGATCGACACCGGCAGCTTGCGGCGCCGGTCGATACGCGCGAACACGCAGTCTTTCGGATCGAACTCGAAGTCGAGCCACGAGCCGCGATAGGGAATGATGCGCGCCGAAAACAGCAGCTTGCCGGATGAGTGGCTCTTGCCGCGGTCGTGATCGAAGAACACGCCGGGTGAGCGATGCAGCTGCGAGACGATGACTCGCTCGGTGCCGTTGACGATGAAAGTGCCGTTGTCGGTCATGAGCGGCAGCTCGCCCAGATAGACTTCCTGCTCGCGCACGTCCTTGACCGGCTTCTTGGCGCCGGGCGCTTCCTTGTCGAGTACGATGAGGCGCACCTTGACGCGCAGCGGCGCGGCATAGGTGAGACCGCGCAGCTGGCATTCCTTCACGTCGAACACCGGCTCGCCGAGCCGGTAGCTGACGTATTCGAGTGTCGCGTTGCCCGAATAGCTGGAAATCGGGAAGACACTCTTGAATGCGGCATGCAGGCCGCGTTCCGCGCGGGCTTCTTCGGCCGTGTCGGCCTGCAGGAAGCTGCGATAGGAATCGAGCTGGATGGCCAGCAGATACGGCACATTCAGGATTCCCGGCTGCTTGCCGAAATCCTTGCGAATGCGCTTTTTCTCAGTGAAGGAGTAAGCCATCGTCTGAACCCTCTAGCTACGGGAAAAAGTCGCGCGCGCTGCGACGCCACCGGGGCACAAGCCCAGGAGGCGCCGCGGCGTGCACCGCGGTGCGGAACCTGCGACTATTTGATCTCTACCTTGGCGCCAGCGTCTTCCAGCTTCTTCTTCATGGTCTCGGAATCGGCCTTGCTGACCGCATCCTTCACCACCGAGGGCACGGCCTCGACCAGGTCTTTGGCTTCCTTCAGCCCGAGACCGGTGAGTTCGCGCACCACCTTGATGACGGTGACTTTCTTGTCAGCCGGGTATTCCTTGAGGGTGACCGTGAACTCGGTCTGCTCCTCAGCCGGGGCCGCAGCCGCCGCGCCACCACCCGCCGCCGCCGCCGCCACCGGGGCCGCCGCGGTCACGCCAAACTTCTTTTCCATGTCGGTGATCAGTTCGACCACGTCCATGAGGCTCATCTTGGCGATCGCGTCCAGAATCTCGTCTTTCGAAACAGCCATTGTCGTCTCCTGAAATCTCAAAAATTATTGTTCGGAATAAATCTGCAACTCATGCGCCGGTGGCAGCCTGCTTCTGATCGCGCACCGCAGCGAGCGTGCGCACCAGTTTCGAAGGCGTCGCGGCCAGCGTACCCACCAGTTTCTGCATGGGCGCCTTCATGACACCCATCAGCATGGCGAGCGCCTGATCGCGCGTCGGCAGGCTGGCGACCTTGTCCAGATCCTTGCCGGGCAACAACTGCCCGCCAAGCGATACGGCCATGGCTACCAGCTTGTCGTGATCCTTCGCGAAGGCCTTGACCACACGCGCCGCGGCGCCCGGATCGTCCTTCGAAAAAGCCAGTACCAGCGGTCCCTTGAGCACCGGTCCGATGTTCTCGAACGCAGTGCCAGCCACGGCCCGGCGTGCCAGCGTGTTCTTGATCACACGCATGTACACACCGGCGCCGCGCGCCTTGGCACGCAGTTCGGTCATCAGGCCTACCGTGAGTCCACGGTATTCGGCGGCCACCAGTGACTGCGCTTGCGCCGCCACTGCATTGACCTCCGCGACCAGCGCCTTCTTGTCATCCAGATTCAGTGGCATTGCGCGCACCTCCTGGTTGTCGAACCACAAATCGGATCCGGCGCCCTATGACGCCAATCCGTCCCTGACAGTGATCGACAGCCACAGAAAAACTCCTGGCTGCTTTCACCACCTGCGCAGGCGACCATTAAGGGCCACGCGGCCCGCCTGCGGTCTTCGATGGAAGTCATTGCGCCGTTCACACGGCCCGCTGACCCGCACCAAAATCGAAAAAAGCTTCCTCTCAACTGCTCAGCGTCGAGTGATCCACGCCAATGCCCGGACCCATGGTCGAGGACAGTGTCACGCGCTTCAGATAGATGCCCTTGGCAGCGGCTGGCTTGGCCTTCTGCAGGTCGGCAATCAGCGCCATCAGGTTTTCCCTGAGCGCACTGATTTCGAAACTGGCCTTGCCGATCGTGCAATGCACGATGCCGGCCTTGTCGACGCGATAACGCACCTGGCCCGCCTTGGCATTTTTCACCGCCGTGGCGACATCGGGGCTCACGGTGCCCACTTTCGGATTCGGCATCAGGCCGCGCGGCCCCAGGATCTGGCCGAGCTGACCGACGACACGCATGGCATCGGGGCTGGCGATGACCACGTCGAAATTCATTTCACCGGCCTTCACTTTCTCGGCCAGATCTTCCAGGCCGACGATGTCGGCGCCGGCGGCGCGGGCGATTTCCTGGTTCTTGCCACTGGTGAATACCGCGACGCGCACGCTCTTGCCAATGCCATGCGGCAGCACGGTCGAGCCGCGCACCTGCTGGTCGGACTTGCTGGCGTCGATGCCCAGATTCACAGCCGCATCGACCGACTCGGCAAATTTTGCGGTGGCAAATTCCTTCACCAGTTTGAGCGCCTCATCGATCGCGTACTGCTTGCCGGGCGGAAGCTTTTCCTTCCACACTTTCATCCGTTTGGCTAACGCTGGCATGTCAGAGGCCCTCCACTTCAACGCCCATGCTGCGCGCGCTACCGGCAATGGTGCGCACTGCAGCTTCCAGATCGGCGGCGGTCAGATCAGGGGTCTTGGCCCGGGCCACGTCTTCGAGCTGCTTGCGCGTGATCTTTCCCACCTTGTTGGTGTTCGGCGTACCGCTGCCTTTTTCGATGCCGATCGCCTTGAGGATCAGCACCGCGGCCGGCGGTGTCTTCATGATGAAGGTGAAGGAGCGATCCGAATACACGGTGATCACCACCGGAATCGGCAGGCCCTTCTCGAGTTTCTGGGTCTGCGCATTGAACTGCTTGCAGAACTCCATGATGTTCACGCCCTGCTGACCGAGGGCGGGGCCGATAGGCGGCGAGGGATTGGCGGAACCCGCCGGCACCTGCAGCTTGACGTACCCTTGTACTTTCTTGGCCATGACTCATCGACTCCTATGGGTGCAAACGCCGTGAGGCTCCCCAAAAATTGACCGCCAAACCGGGCGACACGGGCAAATGCGCTGCGCTAGACCTTTTCGACCTGCGAAAAATCCAGTTCCACCGGTGTCGAGCGGCCCAGTATCTGCACCGCCACCTGCACCCGGTTCTTTTCGTAGTTGACGCTCTCGACCACGCCATTGAAATCGTTGAACGGGCCGTGCGTGACACGCACCACCTGCCCCGGCTCAAACAGCACCTTCGGGCGCGGCTTGTCGACGCCTTCTTCGACGCGCTGCAGGATGCGATTGGCCTCTTTCTCGGTTATGGCTGCCGGCTTGTCGCTGGTGCCGCCGATGAAACCGAGCACCTTGGGCACATCGCGCACCAGATGCCAGGTGGTCTCGTCCATCTCCATCTGCACCAGCACGTAGCCGGGATAAAACTTGCGCTCGCTGCGACGCTTCTGGCCGTCACGCATTTCCACGACCTCTTCGGTCGGCACCAGCACGTCGCCGAACTTGGCCTCCTGCCCGTCGCGCTTGATGCGCTCCTTGAGCGCTTCGGCCACACGGTGCTCGAAGTTGGAATAGGCGTGCACGACATACCATCGAAGCGCCACGATCAGCCTCCCTGGCCGGTCAGCAGTTTGGTCACCCACGCCAATATGGCATCGAGCAACCAGAAGAACAGGCCCGCCACGGTGACGAACAGAAACACCGCCAGTGTGGTTTGCAGGGTTTCCTGCCGGCTTGGCCATACCACTTTGCGCAGTTCCACGCGCGAGTCGAGTGCGAACTGCCAGCTGCGACGACCGACCGGCGAAGCGGCAAATACCGCCAGGCCCGCGATCAGACCCAGGCCAGCGGCGCTCCAGCGCTGCCAGTCGGGACGCGCGTCCAGCAGGTAGTAGCCTGCAATACCGGCAATCACCAGGGCGACTGCCAGTGCGATGGCTACGAGCCCAACGGCTCCCGCGCCAGTATTTTGTTCCTGAGCCTGTTCGTTCATTGCATCCGCCGTTTCCCGAAGTGCGCTCCCCTTACCGGGGAGCTGGCAGGCCAGGAGGGAATCGAACCCCCAACCTGCGGTTTTGGAGACCGCCGCTCTGCCAATTGAGCTACTGGCCTAGTGTTGGCGGTGCTTAGCCGTGGTTGCGTGAGCGTAGGTGTTTCAAGTCGCTCCACGATATTCGCTTTGTTGAAACACCTACGCTCACGCAACCACGTCTAAGCACCATCATCTTTTCACGATTACTTACTTCAGGATTTTGGACACTACTCCGGCGCCGACCGTTCGCCCACCCTCGCGGATGGCGAAACGCAGGCCCTCTTCCATCGCGATCGGCGCGATCAGATCGACGTTCATCTTGATGTT
>JAYTUZ010000136.1:0-4638 GCA_043744295.1 Gammaproteobacteria bacterium
TCGCGCTGCAGCTGCGGATTCACTTCACAGATCAGCTCGGCAATCGTCACGCGGCGGAAGGGTCTGTTCAGATCGTAGTCGCGGCCCTGATAGCGCAGCGTGCGCGAACCGAGCAACGCATCGCTCAGGCCGCGCAGCAGGCGCTCGATGAGCTCCATGAGTTCGCGATAGTCGCTGTACGCCCAGTACAGTTCGAGCATGGTGAATTCGGGGTTGTGCCGGGTCGAGAGCCCCTCGTTGCGGAAATTGCGATTGATCTCGTAGACCCGCTCCAGGCCACCGACGATCAGCCGCTTGAGGTAGAGCTCCGGCGCGATGCGCAGATACATCTGCTGATCGAGTGCATTGTGATGCGTGACGAAGGGCCTGGCCGCCGCACCACCGGGGATCGGTTGCATCATCGGCGTCTCGACCTCGAGAAAATCGAGCGCGTCGAGGGCATCGCGCAGGTAACGCACGATGCGGGTGCGGGTGCGAAACAGCTCGCGGCTGGGCTCGCTCATCAGCAGATCGACGTAGCGCTGGCGGTAGCGGGTCTCGGTATCCGCCAGACCGTGCCACTTGTCGGGCAGCGGGCGCAATGACTTGGTCAGCAGCCTGAGGCGCTCGACGCGCACCGACAGCTCGCCCGTCCTGGTGCGAAACAGCGGTCCTTCGGCGCCGAGGAAGTCGCCCACGTCGTAGTCCTTGAACGCTTCATAGGGTGCGCCCAGGGCTTCGAGCTGCAGGAACAGCTGCAGCTGGCCGCTGCGATCGGCAATCTTGGCGAAGCTCGCCTTGCCCATGACGCGCTTGAACATCATCCGCCCGCCGACTTTCACGCGCACCGGGTTGGCCTCGAACCAGGCGCTATCGTGCCCGGCATAGGTGGCCAGCAGATCGGCGGCCAGTGCATCGCGCCGGAAATCATTGGGAAACGCGGGGCCGCTGGCGCGCAACTGCGCCAGCTTGGCACGCCGCTCGGCGATCAGGTGATTTTCGTCGCTGCCCTGCTGCTGTTGCTCGTTGCTCACAAACCCGCCTTGAGACTTGCTTCCATGAATTGATCCAGTGCGCCATCGAGCACCGCACCGGTGTTGCCCACTTCGACGCCGGTACGCAGATCCTTGATGCGCGACTGATCGAGCACGTAGGAGCGGATCTGGTTGCCCCAGCTGACATCGGACTTGGTGTCTTCCAGCACCCGGGCGGCCGCATTGCGCTTGTTGACCTCGAGCTCATAGAGCTTGGCCTTGAGCATTTTCATGGCGGTGGCGCGATTCTTGTGCTGGCTGCGCTCGTTCTGGCAGGCGACCACGATGCCGCTGGGGGCGTGCGTGATGCGCACCGCCGACTCGGTCTTGTTGACGTGCTGGCCGCCAGCGCCGCTGGAGCGGAACACATCGGTGCGCAGGTCGGCCGGATTGATGTCGATGGCGATGTCGTCATCGACCTCCGGGGAGACGAACACCGAGGCGAACGAGGTGTGGCGCCGATTGCCGGAATCAAAGGGCGATTTGCGTACCAGGCGATGCACGCCGGTCTCGGTGCGCAGCCAACCGTAAGCGTATTCGCCGCGCACCTCGACCGTGGCGGACTTGAAGCCGGCCACTTCACCGGGGTTCGAATCGATCACCTCGGCCGTGAAGCCGCGCGCCACGGCCCACTTGAGATACATGCGCAGCAGCATCTGCGCCCAGTCCTGCGCCTCGGTGCCGCCGGCGCCGGCCTGGATATCGAGGAAGGCGTTGTGGGAATCCATCTCGCCGCGAAACATGCGCTTGAACTCGAGCCGTCGCACGCTCTGCTCGATCTGGGTGCATTCACGCTCCAGATCACTGGCAGCCGCCTCGTCGTTATCGCCGGCTGCGAGCTCCAGCAGTTCGATGGCATTGCGCGCACCGGTGGTGGCGCGATCAAGTTCTTCGATTTCGGTGCTTAGGCGCGCTCGCTCGCGCCCCAGTTCCTGGGCGCGCGCCGGATCGGCCCACACCGCCGGCTCCTCGAGCTCGAGGCGCACTTCTTCGAGCCGCTCGCGCTTGGCGTCGTAATCAAAGAAACCCCCTCAAGGAGACGGCGCGCTCCTCGAGATCTTGCAGTGAGCGACGCAGTTGCGAGACTTCCATGATCTGACCTTTTTTACGAGGCGCGCATGGTATCACGGCCGGCCGCTGTTCCTTAAAGGTTGCGGCACAGCGTCGATTGCGGGCATTCTTGGCAGCAGTAACCAGGGGTGGAAAATGAACACAAAGACCAGTCTGGCGGCAAACTCACTCGGACTCGGCGAGTCGGCGATCATGGGCATAGCGGGCACCGCGCCGGCCTTCAGTGCGGCGGCGACTACCGCGACCCTGATTGCCGCCGTGGGCGTCCTCGCTCCGGCCAGCCTGTTCTATTGCGGCCTCATCATGTTTGGCGTGACGCTGGCCTACAAGCAGCTCAACCGGGTTGATCCCAACGCCGGCGCTTCCTACGCCTGGGTCGAGCAGGCTTTCGGCCCGGTGCTCGGCTTTCTCGCCGGCTGGTCTTTGCTGGTAGCCACGGCCCTGTTCATGGTGGGGGGCACCATACCCGCGGCGACCGCCACGCTGGCAATCATCGCCCCCCGGCTGGCGACCGACCCGGTCAGCGTCGCGCTCATGGCTGCCGCCTGGCTGCTGGTGGTGAGCGCTGTGGTGGTCAAGGGCATCAAGCCGGCGAGCTATATGCAGGTGGTGCTGACCGGTATCGAGGTGATCATCCTGGTGGTGGTGATCATCGCGGCGCTGGTGAAATTCTCCGGCCATCCGGCGCATGTGTTTTCCTTCAGCTGGTTTTCGCCGGGTGCGTTTACACCGCAGCTGTTCGCAACCGGCGCGCTCACGGCCGTGTTCTTCTTCTGGGGCTGGGATGTCACGGTCAACCTCAACGAAGAGACCAGGGACGCCGGCCAGACCCCGGGCCACGGCGCGGTGCTGGCCATGATCAGCGTGCTGCTGCTGTTTGTCGGCTTCGCGGCTGCCGTGCTGCTGGTGTTGAGCGACGCCGAGATCGCGCAGGCGGGCACCAATGTCGTGCTCGCGGTTGCCGACAAGCTCTTTCCCAGGCCGTGGGGCTACATGGCAGTGGTGGCGGTGCTGCTGAGCACCATCGGCACGCTGGAGACTTCCTTCCTGCAATTCACGCGCACCATGTTCGCCAAGGGCCGGGGCGGTGCACTGCATCCCCGGTACGCGCGCCTGCACTCCACCTGGCAGACGCCCTGGGTCGCCAGCGCCGTACTCACCGGGTTCGGCCTGACGCTGCTGCTGCTGTCTTCGTTTATGCCGAGCGTCAATGTGATGATGCGTGATGCCGTCAATGCCATTGGTTTCCAGGCGGCGTTCTACTACGGGCTGGCGAGCTTTGCCTGCGCGTGGAATACCCGGCGCGCGGCACTTACCAGCATGACGACGATGATCACGCTGGTACTCTGGCCGGTGGCCAGCGCACTGTTTCTGGGTTTCGTGGCAATCTACAGCATTCCGACCTTTGACCGGGTCACCAATATCATTGGCATCGGCGGCATCATGGTGGGTCTGATACCGCTGTTTCTCAATCGTTGGCGTGTGACGCGAACCACGAGGCGGGCATGAAATCAGCAGGCTGCTGCGTGGCCGCGCGACGCCGTCGATAGCTATGCCTTTCACCTGCAGCTGCCGGCCGCAGCCAGCGCGATCGATGTGGCATTCGACTACCTGTCAGCGGCCAACTCCGGAGTAGATTCACTCGAGATCAGCCCGGATCTGATGGTGCTCAACTGGAACGCGCTGCTGCTGTACCCGGCGGGCTGGCAGCTGGGCCCGGCGCCGGTCAGCATGAACGTGTTTGCGGACCGGCTGGAGCTGCTTGGCGCCAGCACCGAGCAGCTGGCAGCGTATCGCGCCCTGGTGCAGCAGGCCTATCGCTTGTATGGCTCGCGTCACTACGCCCACTACGATTTCCTGTATGCGCTGAGCGATCTGCTGGCGCACGAGTTCACGCATTCATGGAACGGTAAATTCAGGCGGCCGGCCGATCTGTGGACCCCCAACTACAACGTGCCGATGCAGGACAGCCTGCTGTGGGTTTACGAAGGTCAAACCGAATACTGGGGCTTTGTGCTGGCGGCACGCGCCGGGCTCTGGTTACGGCAGCAGACACTCGATCAGCTGGCGCTGCTGGCCGCCTATTACCAGATGCAGCCCGGCCGACAGTGGCGCTCGCTCCAGGACACGACCAACGATCCGATCATCAACCATCACCGCCCGGTTTCCTGGGGAAACTGGAGTCGTTACTAGGACTATTACGACGAAGGGATGCTGATCTGGCTGGATGTCGATACGCTGATTCGCGAGCGCTCCGGCGGCAAGCGTTCGCTGGACGATTTTGCACGCGCGTTCTTCGGCGTCAACGATGGCAGCATGACGGTGCTCAACTATGATTTTGCCGACCTCGTCCAGGCGCTGGATGGCCTGTCACGCGGCGGCTATAGCCTGGTCTACACCGATACGCCCAGCGAATTCCAGCAGGACGCCGACGCCCTGCACAAGCAGGCCAGTTTCATCCACTCCATCGGTGCCATTGTCAGTGACACCGACGGCACGGTAACCGAGGTTGTGTGGAACAAGCCTGCGTTCCAGGCCGGCCTCAAGGCGGGCA
>JAYTUZ010000137.1:0-16930 GCA_043744295.1 Gammaproteobacteria bacterium
ACCACCATCGATATCGAGAATGACGGCACGGTGAAGATCGCTTCAGTGGTCGGCGCGGCCGGGCGCGAAGCGCAGCGGCGCATCGAACTGATTACGGCCGATGTCGAAGTGGGCCGTATCTACGAGGGTAAGGTCGCCAAGCTGATGGATTTTGGCGCCTTTGTCACCATTCTTCCGGGCCGCGATGGCCTGGTGCACATCTCGCAGATTTCCGAAGAGCGCGTCGAGCGCGTGTCGGACAAGCTGAAAGAAGGCGATGTTATTCGCGTCAAGGTGCTGGAAGTCGATCGCCAGGGGCGCGTGCGCCTGTCGATGCGCGACATCGGCGTCGTCTGAGTCTGGCGCTGCCGCCGGGCTTCAGGGCCGGGCGGCAGCGGTCTGCTGCAGGCAGGCTTCCAGTGATCGCTGCACTTCGATGGCGGGGATCACGCGGTAGCTGCGAATCAGTTGCGTCAGGAATTCCCTGCTGAGGCGCGAGTCGGCGCCGGCTTCCTGTTCGCTGATGACCTGTAACAGCACGTTGCGGGTTATATCGCGGCCACCGCGCTGCTCGCTCACCTTGAGTTCATGCCCCGCGGCAATCAATGCGCGCACATCGTTCAGCGTGATGTAGCAGCTCAACTCGGTGTCGTAGAGACGCCGATTGGGGTATTTCTTGATCAGACGCGGTTCGCTCATCGCAGACCTCCCGAACCTTGTGGGGGCGCAACCTGCAATCCCTCACACCTTAATCCATGCGGGCATCGGCGGCTACCGTCAGCACGCCACGTAGCCGATCGACTCGCCAGTGCGCTTCCGCCCACGGCCACAGTTGCGCTGGGGCTGCCCTACTTAACTCAGCGGGCGGCTCCTGGCGCAATAGGGTGAGTACCCTATGCAGGACGCCGGCGTCCGCCGCCGCAGCGCCGCTGAGCGCACGCGCCGACTTCGAGAGCTTGCCGCCGTTGGGCTCCGTGACCAGGGGGATATGGCTGTAGACCGGGCGTGGCAGGGCCAGGGCATCCTGCAGGGCGCATTGCCAGCCGGTGCTGGCCAGCAGGTCGGTCCCGCGCACCACATGACTCACGCTGCTGGCGGCATCATCGACCACGACCGCAAGCTGGTAGGCATGCAGGCCGTCACGTCGCCTTACAACAGGATCTCCGCCGGCACAGATCCCGGCGCTGATGGGCCCCTGAAGGGTATCGACGATTGGCGTGTTGCCGTAGCGGTCAGCACGAAAACGCAGTGCCGCAGGGCCGGGCTTGCCGGGTGCAGAGCGGCAGGTGCCTGGATAGCCGCCCAGATCATCCGTGCCACCCAGATCGCGCCGCGTACAGCTGCAGGCGTACAGGGCGTGCGCACGCTTCAGCTCGTGCAAGGCGGCCTCATAGTGGGCCAGGCGCCGGCTCTGGACCCAGATCTCACCATCCCAACGAAAACCCAGGCTTTCGAGCGTATGCAGGATGCGATCGGCGGCGCCGGGCACGACCCGTGCGCTGTCCAGATCCTCGATGCGCAACAGCCAGCGCCCGCCGTGGGTTCGCGCCTCGAGATAACTGGCGGTCGCGGCAACGAGCGAGCCCAGGTGCAGGGTGCCGGTAGGGGAAGGCGCGAAGCGGCCGGTGTACGGCACCGGCGGCTGAGGCGCCCTAGCGGTAGCGGTCGTCCCGATCGCCGTATTGGCGCTCGCGTCGCTCACGTCGTTCCTGCGCTTCAATACTCAGCGTGGCCACGGGCCGGGCTTCAAGGCGCTTGATGCCAATTTCCTCGCCGGTCTCGAGGCAGTAACCGTAGCTGCCGTCTTCTATGCGCTTGAGGGCTTCCTCGATTTTGCGGATCAATTTGCGCTCGCGATCGCGGGTACGCAGTTCCAGGCTGAATTCCTCTTCCTGCGTGGCCCGGTCATTCGGGTCGGGGAAATTCGCCGCCTCGTCCTTCATGTGCGTCACGGTGCGGTCGACTTCCGCCATCAGATCCTGCTTCCAGGTAGCCAGTATCTGCTGAAAATGGCCCAGCTGCTGCTTACCCATGTACTGTTCGCCGCGCCGGGCGATATAGGGCTTAACGTTGCGGGGCCCCGCCAGCAGGCTGCCGGGTTCAAGGCCATCGCCCTCTTCAGCATCTACGACCGGCCGCGGGCCGGTGCGGGAGGGCACGCCGATGGCAATAACGCCCGGCTTCCGGTTCGGTCGGAGCGGTGGTATCGCAGCCGGGGGCGCCGCGGCGAGTGGGGTTTTGGCGGCGGGCACCTTTGACAGCGGTGCTTTTGACGGCGGCGTCTTCAGCGCAGGAGTCTTGGTCGCCTGGGGCCTGCTTGCCAGGGCGACGGCTGGCGTTGGCTGGGCAGCAGCCCGGGAGCTCTTGGCGATTGGCCTGGGCGCCCCATGCGCCGTTACCCTGGGCGCTGGCTTGCCGGCAGTGCCACTACGGCTGGGCGCCGTGGGCTTCAAGGGCTTGCGTGCGCCCGTCACCCGCTGGGTCGAGGCCGGCGTGCGGCGAGTCTCAGCCTTATGTGCGGGGGCCTTATGGGCCGCGCTCTTATGGGCCGGGGTGCGCGTGGCGGCCGGTTTGGTCACTTTCTTGGGCTTGGAAACTGGCTTTTTGCTGGCCACTGCGCGCTCCTGCGGGGCGGTTAAATTCGGGTGGGCCGAATTTCGAGCGCGCGATTATACCGGGGGCTTTGCGACTGTATAGGGGGGCATTTGACACCCCGGTTGGATGGCTCTCAGGGCAGCTCGACGGTGGCGGGCGAGCGCCAGCCGGGCTGCCGGTGCTCGGCCGTTACCGTGGTGTAGATACCGCCCCGCACATTGAAGCGGGCGCGCAGCCTCAGGAAGCGCGGCGCCATGACCGCGACCAGGTTATCGAGAATCTCGTTGGTCACCGCTTCGTGAAAGGCGCCGCGGTCACGAAACGACCAGATGTAGAGCTTCAGGGCTTTGAGTTCCACGCAGTGCTGGTCGGGCACGTATTCGAGCCTGAGGGTAGCGAAATCGGGCTGACCGGTGCGCGGGCACAGGCAGGTGAATTCCGGCATGCGCATGCGGATGGTGTAGTCGCGTTGCGGCGACGGATTGGCGAAAGTCTCGAGCGTGGTAGCGGGTTTTGTGGTCATGAGCAGTGGCGGAGATTGATCGCAAGAAAAGCTGCAGATAATTTACACTACAGCGGCGCGGCACAACTGAAATTCCGGGAAGCTTGATGCGACTGAATAAAATTCGTCTGGCCGGGTTCAAATCCTTTGTCGACCCGACCACTGTGCTGTTACCCAGTAATCTCACCGGCGTGGTCGGACCCAACGGCTGCGGCAAGTCCAATGTCATCGACGCCGTGCGCTGGGTGATGGGCGAGTTGTCGGCGCGCCATCTGCGCGGCGATTCCATGGCGGACGTCATCTTCAATGGCTCGAGCTCGCGCAAGCCGGTTGGCGCCGCCTCGGTCGAGCTGGTATTCGACAATGCCGATGGCAAGATCGGCGGCGCCTACGCGGGCTACAGCGAAGTCGCGCTCAAGCGCGTGGTCGCCCGCGATGGCGCCTCCAGCTATTTCATCAATGGCGGCCGCTGCCGCCGCAAGGACATCACGCAGCTGTTCCTGGGTACCGGCCTCGGTTCACGCAGTTACGCCATCATCGAGCAGGGCATGATCTCGCGGGTTGTCGAGGCTCGCGCCGATGACATGCGCGCCTTCATCGAAGAGGCGGCTGGTATTTCTCTCTACAAAGAGCGCCGCCGCGAGACCGAGAGCCGTATTGCCGATACGCGCGAGAACCTGGCGCGCGTGCAGGATCTGCGCGACGAAGTCGACAAACAGATCCGCCACCTGCAGCGCCAGGCGGGCGCGGCACGCCGCTTCCAGGAGATGCGCGCGCGCGAACGACTGCTGGGTGCCGAGTTGCTGGCGCTGCGACTGCGCGAGATCGACAGCGGTGCGGCCGTGCATGATGAAGCGACGCGGCGCTGCGAACTGATCATGCAGCAGGAACTGGCGGAGCAGCGCGCGCATGAAGCGGCGCTGGAAAAGCAGCGCGAATTCCATGGGCAGCTGGGCGCGGAGCTCGGGCGCGTGCAGGCGCGTTTCTATGAACTGGGCGCGGAAGTGACGCGCACCGAAGAGAACATCCGCTATACCAGCGAACTGCGCAGTCGACACCGCGCCGATCTGGCGCAAACCGGGGTGTCGCTGACGGCAGTGGGCGCGCAGCTGCTCGCCGACACCGAACGCATGGCGCAGCTGCAGGCGCAGATTGCGGCGCTGGCCCCGGAGCTGGCGGCGCTGCGCAGCGCCGAGCAGCAGGCCAATGACAGCCTGAGCGTGGCCGACAGCCAGTTGTCCGACTGGCAACTGCGTTGGGAACAGTTCAACGGCGAGCTGGGTGCCGCGCGCCAGGGCAGTGAAGTCGAGGCTGCCCGCATCGAGCAGCTGGAGAGCCAGTTGCTGCGCCTGCAGGCGCAGGTCGATCGCCTCACTGGCGAGCGGGTAGCCTTGCAGCAGCAGCATGAGCGTGCACCACTGGAGACCCTGAGTGCGCGCGAGCAGGCGGCCGGCGAGCATGCCACCAACATGGAGCACAGCCTGGCGGCGGCGCTTGCACAGATGCACAGCCTGCGCAGCGCGCAGCATGAAGCCGAGGGGCGGCTCGATCAGTTGCGGGCAGCACGCGAACGCAGCCACGCCGAGCTGACGGCACTCGAGGCGCTGCAGCAGGCAGCGCTGGGCGAGCGCGATCCGGGCGCCGCCGACTGGCTGCAGGGCTACGGCGAACGCAACGGGCAGGGCGCCCTGGCGCGGGTGGCGGCGCTGCTCACGGTCGAGGCCGGTTGGGAGCAGGCGGTGGAAACCGTGATGGGTGATTACCTCGAGGCGCTGTGCGTGGGCGACCTGGACCAGCTGGACGACGAGCTGCAGAAGATCGAACGCGGCAACCTGACTTTCATCGAACTGGATCGACCCGGGGACCAGCGTCCGGCTGCAGTGGCCGCTCAGGCCGGTGGCACGCTCGCCGGGCGAGCCCGCGGACCGGAGGCGGCACTGGCGCGGCTGGCTGGCGTGCGCACCTGCGATTCCCTGGCACAGGCCCTGCGTCTGCGTCGCTCGCTCCCGGCTGGCGAATCACTGATCACGCCGGCCGGTGAATGGCTCGGCCGCAACTGGCTGCGACTGCGCCGCGGTGTCGATCCGCATGCCGGCGTGCTGGAGCGGACGCAGCGTCTCAAGTCCCTGAGGAGTGAACACCAGCAGGCACAAAGCGGGCTGCAGGAGGCCGAACAGGCCCTTGAACTGCTGCGCTCACAGGTATTGGCGACCGAGCAGCGCCGCGAGAGCGCGCAGGCGCAGATTCAGCACACGCACCGCGAGCATGGCGAGTTGCGCGCCCAGCTGGGTGCTCTGCAGGCGCGGCTCGATGAGGCGAACCTGCGCCGCCTGCGGGTCGAGGGCGATCACGGCGAAGTGAGCGCCGAGCTGGAGCGTGCACGCGCCGGGCTCGAGAGCGCCCGCCGCACTTATCAGGGCGCGCTGGAGCAGCTGCAGCGGCTGGACGAGCGTCTCCCGGCGCTGGGTGCCGAGCGCGACGGGCATCGTGAGCGCAGTTCGCAGGCCCGTGAGGCGGCGCAGGCGGCGCAGCTGGCGCTGCGCGATGCGCTGATCCGTCATGAAAGTCGCCGCTCCACGCTCGAATCCATGCAGGAGACCGCGGCGCGCCTCATCGAGCAGCGCAGCCAGCTGACGCAGCGTTTCGATTCACTGACCCTGGAACTGGCGGATGGCGATGCGCCGGTGATTGAGCTGCAAATGCGCCTGCAGGACGCGCTCGATCGGCGCCTGGAGCTGGAGACAGATCTTGCCAGGGCGCGCCAGAGCGTCGAGGACGCCGAACTCGAGCTGCGCTCGCTCGAGCAGCGCCGCCTGGCGGCCGAGGAGCGCGTCGGTTCGGCGCGCACCGGCCTCGACAGCGCCCGTCTTGCCGCTCAGGAGTCGCGGGTGCGGCGCGAGTCGCTGCTTGAACAATTTGCGCAGACGCTCTGCAACCTGGAAGAAGTCAGTGCCGCACTCCCGCCGGACGCCAACGTCAGCGACTGGGATGCCAGGCTGGTCGAGGTGCGTGCCGATATCGAGCGGCTCGGCCCGGTCAATCTGGCTGCCATCGATGAGCTGGCCCAGCAGAACGAGCGCAAGGGCTATCTCGATCGGCAATACAACGACGTCAACGATGCGCTCAATACGCTGGAGGAGGCGATGCGGCGCATGGATCGGGAAACGCGTTCGCGTTTCGAAGACACCTTCAATCGCATCAACAGCGGTCTCAAGGACAAGTTTCCGCGCCTGTTCGGTGGCGGCCATGCCTATCTGGAACTGGTCGGCGATGATCCTCTGGCGGCCGGTGTCACGGTCATGGCACGCCCGCCCGGCAAGCGCAACAGCACGATTTCCCAGCTGTCGGGTGGCGAGAAGGCGCTGACGGCAGTGGCGCTGGTGTTCTCGATCTTCGATCTGAATCCGGCGCCTTTCTGCCTGCTGGACGAAGTCGACGCGCCCCTCGACGAGCACAATGTCGGTCGCTTCTGCGACATCGTGCGCGAGATGTCCGGCCAGGTGCAGTTCATTTTCATCACCCACAACAAGGCCACCATGGAGATGGCCTCACAGCTGGTGGGCGTCACGATGAATGAACCCGGCGTATCGCGCCTGGTGTCGGTCGATGTGGATGAAGCCGTGCGCCTCGCGGCCGTCTGACCCGTGGGGGTCTGAGCATTCATGAACGGGCTGCGCGCAATACTGTTGCTGGCCGGCCTGGCGTTCATTGTTGCGCTCATCTGGCTGGAGCGCCGTCGGCCCAGCCGTGTGCAACCGGACGCGGATGTCCGCAGTGGGCGCGACGAGCCGGCGTTCGGATTTCAGGACACTGACTTGTCGCCCACGGGCAGTGGCGCGCCGCGTGGGCCTGATCCTGGCCGGGCGGTGCCGCTGATCGACTGGTCAACGCCGGTTGGCGCTGCCCCACCCG
Source organism: Gammaproteobacteria bacterium (assembly GCA_043744295.1). GTDB lineage: Bacteria > Pseudomonadota > Gammaproteobacteria > Steroidobacterales > Steroidobacteraceae > FEN-1191. The sequence goes on from JAYTUZ010000137.1 coordinate 6,989, forward strand.
ACCCGCCGCTCATGGGGGTCGCTGAACTTTCTCCGCTGCGCACGCTGCCCGACAGCAGTGCCAGCGATGGCACCGTTGCCGACCAAGGCGCGCCAGCGCAGCCTCTGCGGGTCGAGTGGCCGGCGGAGGACGTGCGCCGCATTGTCAGCCTGCGCATCGTGGCGGCGCGCCAGAATCGCATCGCCGGCCGGTCGCTGCGCCAGGGCCTGACCGGAGCCGGATTCCAGCATGGTGAATTTGGTATTTTCCACCTGGCCCACGGCGATGGGCGTGTCGTGCTCAGTGCCGCAAGTCTGGTGCGACCCGGGATACTCGACCCGGACAGCATGGATTTCCAGAGTTTCTCAGGTATCAATCTGTTCGCGGTGCTGCCCGGCCCGCTTGCGCCCGAGGCGACTCTGGAAAAGCTGACGGCGGTGGCGACGGAACTGGCACAGCGCGTCGAGGGACGGGTGCAGGATGAGCGCGGCATGCCCTTCGACAGCGCCCATCCGGCGGCCTGGCGAGAACGCGCCCTGAGCACCCTCGGCACGCAGGCGGGGCAGGCCGATTGAGCCGCGCCAGCGCTCGCGTGAGCGAAGCGGCCGCTCGTGCTGAGACGCTGCGCGCGCAATTGGCACTGCACGACTATCGTTACTACGTACTCGATGATCCTGAGGTTGCGGACGCGGAGTACGACCGCCTGTTCCAGGAACTGCGCTCGCTTGAGGCGGCGCTTCCTGAGCTGATCACACTCGATTCGCCCAGCCAGCGCGTGGCCGGCGCGGTCGGGGCCGGATTCAGCGCCGTGACGCACGGCCTGCCGATGCTCTCGCTCGACAACGCCTTCAGTGACGAAGACTTCATTGCTTTCGATCGACGCGCGCACGAACGACTGGAGCGCAACGCTGAATTCGAGTATTGCGCTGAGCCCAAGCTGGATGGACTGGCGGTCTCGGTCCGTTACGAAGCGGGTCTGCTCACTCAGGCGGCAACGCGCGGCGATGGAGCGAGCGGCGAGGATATCACAGCCAATCTGCGCACCATTCGCTCGGTACCGCTGCGCCTGCAGGGCCAGGCGCCGACCGTGGTCGAAGTACGCGGCGAAGTCTATCTGCCCTTTGCCGGCTTCGAGCGGCTCAACGCGGCGGCGGCGGCCAGGGGCGAGCGGTTGTTCGTCAATCCGCGCAACGCGGCCGCCGGGAGTCTGCGCCAGCTCGATGCGTGCGTTACGGCCAGCCGCCCACTGGCGGCATTTTTTTACGGTCTCGGCCTGTGGCAAGGCACGCCGCAGCCGCCAAGCCAGCAGGCACTGCTGGCGCAGCTGCGAGGCTGGGGCCTGCGCACCAATCCCGAAGTGCGCCTGGTCCGCGGCACCGCGGCCTGCCTGGCTTACTATCGGCAATTGGCGGCGCGGCGCGCCACACTCGGCTACCAGATCGACGGCGTCGTGTACAAGATCAATGCGCTTGCCGACCAGCTCGCGCTGGGCCAGGTAGCGCGGGCGCCGCGCTGGGCCATCGCCCATAAGTTTCCAGCCGATGAAGCGCTCACGGTGCTGCGCGAGGTCGAGTTCCAGGTCGGGCGCACCGGCGTGCTGACGCCCGTGGCGCGGCTCGAGCCGGTGCTGGTCGGCGGCGCCTCGGTGAGCAACGCCACGCTTCATAACATGGATGAGATCGAGCGCAAGGACGTGCGCTGCGGCGACACCGTCGTCATCCGGCGCGCGGGTGATGTCATTCCCGAGGTGGTACGCGTGGTGCTGGAGCGCCGCCCGCCCGGTGCCCGCAGCGTGCAGCTGCCCACCCAGTGCCCGGTCTGTGGTGCGCCAGTGCAGCGCCTCGCGGGAGAATCGGCGGCCCGTTGTACCAACGGGTTTAGCTGCGCCGCGCAGCTCAAAGAGGCGCTGCTGCACTTTGCCAGTCGGCGCGCGCTGGACATTGAAGGCCTGGGCGACAGGCTGGTCGATCAACTCGTCGATCGGGGCCTGGTGCGTACGCCCGCTGATCTGTATGCGCTCCGGACCGGGGACCTGGTGGCACTCGAGCGCATGGGCGAAAAGTCGGCCGCACGCTTGCAGGCGGCGCTGGAACGCAGTCGCAACACTACCTTGCCGCGCCTGCTGCATGCGCTGGGTATTCGCGACGTGGGTGAGGCCACGGCGGTGGCGCTGGGCGCGCATTTTGGCAGCCTGGCCGCGCTGCAGGACGCCACGCCGGAACAGCTGCTGGAAGTGCCCGATGTCGGGCCGGTGAGCGCCGCGAGCATTTACGCCTTCTTCAGTTCCAGAGCCAATCGTGAGCAGCTGCAGCGGCTGCAGGCGGCGGGACTGCATTGGCCCGAGGCAGCACCGCGCGCCCCCAGCCCCAGGCCCCTCGACGGCTTGAGCATCGTATTGACCGGCAGCCTCGCGGGGCTGAGCCGCGAAGCCGCCACCGCAGCGCTGCAACAGCTGGGCGCACGCGTGAGTGGAACGGTTTCGAAACGCACCAGCTACGTCGTCGCCGGTGCCGAAGCGGGCTCCAAGCTCGCGCGCGCACGCGAGCTTGGAGTGAAGGTGTTGGATGCTGCCGGGCTCGAACAGTTGTTGCGCGGCGAGCGGCCGGCTGACAGCATTGCCGAGGCCTAGAGCGTCTTCTCGATCTTGGCGGCTTTCATCAGTTCTTCTTCATAGCTCTTGAACTTCTTGGCGTCGACGCGCTGCGCCAGGCGATCCTTGACCGAGTCGAAGCCCGGGGGCGCAGTGGCGCGCGTGTCATCCAGCCGGATCACGTGCCAGCCAAATTGACTCTGCACTGGCGCGCTCGTGGTCTGGCCCTTCTTCAGTGTCATCAAGGCAGCGCTGAATTCCTTGACCATGCCCGCGGGGCTGAACCAGCCCAGGTCGCCACCGCTGGCCTTGGAACCCGGATCGGTCGACTGCGCGCTGGCCAGTGCCTCAAACTTGGCGCCCTTCTTCAGGCTGGCGAGCACGGCCTCAGCTTCTTCCTTGCTCTTGAGCAGGATGTGATGGGCATGAAACTCCGACTTGGGCATGGCCGCGGTCACCGTGTCGTACTCGGTCTTGAGCTCGGCCTCGGTGGCCTTGCGGTCTTTCAGATAGTTGGCGGCGGCGGCCTGTTCGAGCAACTGCAGCCGCATCAGCGCCAGCTGCGCGGGCGTATCGCCCTGCTTGTCAACGTTGTCCTTGGTGGCCTGCTGGGCCACGAGCTCGGCGCGCACCAGTGTATCGAGCGCCTGTTCGCGCTGTGCGGCGCTCAAGTCAGCCGAGGCCTTGCCCGAACCGCTCTTGACGAAAAATTCAAATAACTCACGCGATAAGGCCGCGCCGTTGACCGTGGCCACCGGCTTGGCCGCGGGCGTAGCAGCGGTCTTATCGCCCTGCTGGTTGCATGCAGCCGTCAGCAGTAGGGCAGCAATGAGTCCGATTCTGGATATATTCATGTTTACTCTCATATAGTTACAACTTAAAGCTAAATCATTTCCTCAGGCGCCTTCGTGACCAGCGCCAAAGCATGTATCTCCTCCACCAGGAGTTCGGCGAGCGCATCGTGCACCAGGCGGTGACGCTGCACCAGAGTCCGGCCCGAAAAGCAGGAGGCGACGATCAACAGGCGAAAATGCCCTTTGCCGCCGCCACCCGCGTGTCCGGCGTGGGCTGCGCTATCGTCCCGTATTTCCAGACGTAGCGGCTGGAAGCGATCCTGCACGAGTGTGCGGATACGTTCAACCCGTGCCGCCGCGACGGCGCTGTCGGCAGCGCTCACGACTCGCTGCTCCCGCGCTGCAGCCACAGCGCCTGCCCGACGGCGACCGCGGCCAGGATCAGCGTCAGCCCGTAAACCTTGAAATGCACCCAGGATTGCTCGCTCGCCTGGCGAGCGACCATCAGGTTGAGCGCGCCCAGCAGCACGTAGACCAGCACCCAGAACAGATTGACGCGCGTCCAGCGGCTGGCGCTCACCGGCAGGTGCGCGGGCAAGGCGGGCTCGAGCATGCGCTGCGCCAGCGGCATGCGCCCGATCCACTGACTGCCGAGAAACGCCGCCGCCATCGACCACAGCAGGATGGTGGGCTTCAGTTTCAGGAAGCGCGGGTCATGCAGCACCAGCGTCAGGGTGCCAAACAGCAGCACCAGCGCAGCAGTGAACGCATGGAGCGGGGCCACGCGGCCCTGTTGCAGATAGTCGATTGCTACCAGCAGGACCATCGCGCCCATCAACACCGCTGTGGCGACATAGATGCCGCCGTAGTGGTAAGCCAGCGCAAAAGCGGCCAAAGGCATCAGATTCAGGGCGGCGTGCATACGGAAGGACCTGGCCAGCGGGTCGCGTATATTAGCCGCTTGAGCCAATATTTCGAATTACACCCCGAGAACCCGCAAGTCCGGCTGCTGCGCCAGGCGGTGCAGATCCTGCGTAGCGGTGGCCTGATCGCCTATCCCACCGACAGCTGCTACGCGCTGGGCTGCCACATCGGCGATGCCGCGGCGCTCGAGCGCATCCGCCTTCTGCGGGAGGCCGATCGCCACCACAATTTCACGCTGGTATGCCGTGATCTGGCCGAGGTGGCCCGTTTCGCGCGAGTCGAAAACTGGCAATTCCGGCTGATGAAATCGGCCACCCCTGGCCCGTTTACCTTTCTGCTGCCGGCCACGCGCGAGACCCCGCGCCGCCTGCAGCATCCGCAACGCCGTACCATTGGGGTACGTATTCCGGACCACATCGTGCCGCGCCTGCTGCTGGCCGAGCTGGGCGAGCCGATCATGAGCTCCACCCTGCTGTTGCCGGGTGAGGCAATGCCCTTGAACGACGGCCGTGAGATCCGTACCCGGCTCGAGCACCAGATCGATGCCGTCCTGGACTCGGGTCACTGCGGCCTGGAGCCCAGCACCGTGGTGGACCTGTCGGTATCGCCGCCCGTCATCCTGCGTCAGGGGCGGGGGCGCTTGCCGGGCGTAGGATGAGACGGCAGGCGCGGGCGCCCGTATAATGGCCGCTCAAGCCAAGATCGGCTGGCACAGACGGAATCCTCCTGTCAGATGAGCTCTGCTCCGCAAGCCAGGCGTGTGCTTTCCGGCATGCGCCCGACCGGCCAGCTGCATCTGGGTAACTACCACGGGGCACTGCGCAACTGGGTCGACCTGCAATACCAGTACGAGTGCTACTTCTTCGTTGCCGACTGGCATGCGCTCACGACTGGCTACGATGACACCTCCGCTCTGCAGCACGCCATCCACGAGATGATCATCGACTGGTTGAGCGCCGGCCTGAACCCTGGAGTTGCCACCCTGTTTGTGCAATCGCAGGTGCCGGAGCATGCCGAGCTGCATCTGCTGCTGTCGATGATCACGCCGCTGGGCTGGCTGGAGCGCGTGCCCAGCTACAAGGATCAGCAGGAACAGCTGCGCGAGAAAGACCTGACCACCTACGGATTCCTGGGCTATCCGCTGCTGCAGAGTGCCGACATCCTGATGTATCGCGCGGCCTTTGTACCGGTGGGCGAAGACCAGGTGGCGCACGTGGAATTCACCCGCGAGGTGGCGCGGCGCTTCAATCATCTCTATGGCCGCGAAGCGGACTTCGAGACCAAGGCCGAGCGCGCCGTCAAGGAACTGGGCGGCCGCAACATCACGCTCTACCGGCAACTGCGCAAGCAGTTCCAGGAGAGCGGCGACCAGGCGGCGCTGGAACGGGCGCGCGCCCTGGTGAGCGGCAATACCCGCATAACCGTTGCGGATCGCGAACGCCTGCTCGGTTACCTGGAAGGCAGTGGCGTGAGCATACTGCCCGAGCCACAGGTGTTGCTGACCGCGACTCCCAGGGTGCCGGGGCTCGATGGGCGCAAGATGTCCAAGTCCTACGGCAATACCATTGGCCTGCGCGAAGATCCGGACAGCGTGGCGCGCAAGCTGAAAGCCATGCAGACCGATCCGGCGCGCGCGCGCCGTACCGACCCGGGCGATCCGGAAAAATGCCCGGTGTTCGATCTGCATCGCATCTATTCGGACGAGGCCACGCGCAGCTGGGCCAGCAGCGGTTGCCGGAGCGCCGGCATCGGCTGTCTCGAGTGCAAAAAACCACTGATTGAGAAAATCGTGGCCGAAGTGACCGGCACGCGCGAGCGGGCCCGCGAATACCAGGACAACCCCGAGCTGGTGAAGAACCTGCTGGCTGAAGGCGCCGAGAAAGCCCGGGAATCGGCCCGCGAAACACTCGATGACGTGCGTCGTGCGATGCACCTGCGTGCGGAGTAATGCCTTCATGAAACCGGATCTCAAGGTCGTCATCTCCAACCCGCCGCCCGAAGCGCCGCTGCTGGCGTCGCCACCGCAGCAGGGCGAGATGCCCTTTGCCATCGTCAACGGCGAGGCCATGACCAATCTGCCGCGCGACCTGTACATCCCGCCGCAGGCGCTGGAAGTGTTCCTCGAGGCTTTCGAAGGGCCACTCGATCTGCTGCTTTATCTGATCCGCCGCCAGAATCTCGACGTGCTCGATATTCCGATCGCCGAGATCACCCGGCAGTACATGCGTTATATCGAGCTCATGCAGGACCTGCAGCTCGAGCTGGCCGGTGAATACCTGCTCATGGCCGCGACCCTGGCCGAGATCAAATCACGCATGCTGCTGCCGCGCCCTGCCCTCGCCGAGGGCGAAGAGGAAGATCCGCGCGCCGAGCTGGTGCGCCGGCTGCAGGAATACGAACGTTTCAAGCGGGCGGCGCTCGATGTCGATCAGCTGGTGCGCCTGGAGCGCGACGTCTGGCAGGCCAGTGCCGAGCTGCGCGATCGGCCGGTGGCGCGGGTCTTGCCACAGGTGACACTACGCGAGATGCTATTGGCGTTTCGCGACGTGGCCACGCGTTCGCAGATGTTCGCGCGCCATCATGTGCAGCGCGAGCCCCTGTCGGTGCGCGAGCGCATGAGCGATGTGCTCGCGGCGCTCGAGGCGGGCGAGTTTGTCGATTTTGTACAGCTGTTTCGCCCCGCCGAGGGGCGCATGGGCGTCACGGTGACCTTCGTCGCGATCCTGGAACTGATGCGTGAAGCCCTGATCGATATCGTGCAGACCGAACCCATGGCGCCGTTGCACGTGCGCCGCGCCGGCCCGGTCCGTACACTGCATCTGGTGCCCGAGAGCGATCCGTCTGAGCCGCAAGAGTCAGTGCCATGAGCGAGCAATACATCAAGAGCGTCGTGGAAGCCGGCTTGCTGGCCGCCGGCCGCTCGCTGGGGCTGGATGAGTTGGCGCAGTTGTTCAGCGATGGCGAACGCCCGCCCAGCACCGCGATCCGCGCTGCACTGCTGGCACTCGAGCAGGATTACAGCGGCCGCGCCATTGAGCTGCGTGAGACCGCCAGTGGCGTGCGCGTGCAGGTGCGCCGGGAATTTGCCACCGAAGTGTCGCGCTTGTGGCCGGAGCGGCCGCAACGCTATTCGCGCGCGCTGCTTGAAACGCTGTCCCTGATCGCCTATCGCCAGCCGATTACCCGTGCCGAGATCGAAGCGGTGCGTGGTGTGGCGGTCAATCCGAATATCGTGCGCACGCTGCTCGAACGCAACTGGGTGCGCGTCGTGGGCCATCGCGAAGTGCCTGGGCGGCCCGAGCTGCTGGGCACCACCCGCGAGTTCCTCGATTACTTTGGACTGCGCACCCTGAGCGAGCTGCCGCCGCTGGCCGAGCTGCGTGGCCTCGAGGAAATTGCCCCGCAGTTGAGCCTGCCCGTGGGCCTGGCGGAAGAATCAGCCGATGAGAGCGCCACACCGACAGTGGTTGAAGCCGGCGCGGGCCATCAGGCCGGCAGCGATTACCAGGCCGATAGCGCTGACGATGCCGGCGAGGATGACGCCGACGATGAGAGCGGGGCGGCGCCGGAAGTGCCCGCGGCTTCCGGCATGGTGGCCTCGGGCCCAGATCCGCATCAGTAGTGCGCATGAACTCGCGCGCATGAGCATTGGGCAGGATCCGGAGCGCCTGCAAAAAGTCTTGTCGCGCCTGGGCGTGGCCTCACGGCGCGAGGCCGAGCAATGGATACGTGCCGGTCGGTTGACGATCAACGGCCACGCAGCCGCCATTGGCGACCGGGTCAGTGGCAGTGATCAGCTGCGGCTCGATGGGCGCCTGATCCGCCAAGCGCCAGCGCGCCAGTGGCCGGTATTGCTTTGCCACCGCTCACCTGGAGTGCCCCTGTTGCCGGTGGCGGATGGCGCCGAATCGCTGGCCTCGCATCTGCCGGCCAGCGCCGGCAAGCGCTTCATGAGTATCAGCCCGCTGCCGCAGATTGACGGCGGCCTGGAACTGCTGTGTGCCGATGGCGCGCTCGCCGGTCGGCTGCAGCGCGCGGTGCGCTCGCAGCCGGTGGAATTCAGCCTGCGCGTACGCGGCGAACTCGGGCCGGCGCAGCTGGCGGGCATCCTCGCCGGCCAGCTTGATCGCGGCATCGCCCTGCCGATCCGCAGCCTGGTGGCGGGTGGCGGCGAGGCGAGCAACCGCTGGTACCAGCTGATCGCACAGGGTGTCAGCGGTAATGACCTGCGTCAGCTGCTGGAACGGCAGGGCGTATCATCGAGCCGCTTGTTGCGCACGCATCTTGGCGCCCTGCAACTGGAACGTACCCTGCCGCGCGGCCGCTGGCGCGAACTGAGTGCCGAAGAAATTGCGGCCTTGCTGAATCCGACCCGGACGCCCGCAACATCGACCGGCTTGACGATGGCAGTTGCTAGCGCGCCGCCTGGCAATCGAGGCTCTGACCACTGATGCCGCGGCTGGCTGGGCCGAGCAGCCACAGGTAGGCATTCATGAGTGTGGCCGGCTCGGGCAGCGTCTCGGCATGCTCGCCGGGAAAAGCCTGGCGGCGCATGCTGGTGCGCGTCGCGCCCGGATTGATCGCATTCACGCGTATGGCGCTGGTGCCGCACAGTTCGTCGGCCAGCACCTGGCTCAAACCTTCGACGCCGAATTTCGAGACCGCGTAAGCGCCCCAGTTGGCACGGCCGCGACGCCCGACGCTGCTGCTGGTGAAGATCACCGAAGCTTCGGGCGCGGCGCGCAGCGCCGGCAGCAGCACCTGGGTGAGCGCGAAGGCGGCTGTCAGATTCACGTGCAATACGCGGCACCAGCTGGCCATCTGCGTATGCTCGAGCGGCGCGAGCGTACCCAGCTGCGCGGCGTTGTGCAGCAGGCCGTCCAGTCGCCCATAGCGCTCGGCAATGGCCGCAGCCACCGCGTCGTAGTCGCCCGCCAGGGCGCGCTCCAGATCAAGCGGCGCGATGCTGGCCTCAGGGCCCTCCTGGGCACGAATCTCGGCATGCACCGCTTCGAGTCGCTTCACGGTGCGTCCGATCAGCACTACCTGCGCGCCGTGCAGTGCGGCGCTCAGCGCCACGGCGCGGCCAATGCCAGCGCCAGCGCCGGTAATGGCGATCACGCGGCCCCGCAGGATATCGGCGGGAGCCTGGTACTGGCGCGCTTCTTCAGGATGGAACATGCGGTGGCTCGGCAGGTGATTCCGGGGTTGCTTCCGGCAGCTGATCGTCCTTGTGAAGCACGGCGCTGCGCACCAGGCGCTCGATCGGTTCCGGTGATGCCAGCGACTCGCCACTGACGGCGCCCAGTTCAGTGAAGCGCCGCGCTTGCGGGAGCACCTGGCGTTCCAGCGAGCCGACGGCGCTGTTATAGGCGTCGACCGCAGCGCCGAGGCGCTGCCCGGTGCGATCCAGATGTCCGGCAAAGGTAGCCAGGCGGCGGTGCAGATCCTGACCCAGCTCCAGAATCCTGGCGGCATGTTCCGCGACCACGGCCTGGCGCCAGCCGTACGAGACCGCCTTGAACAGGGCCATCAGCGTAGAGGGTGTCGCGATCACGATGCTTTGGCGCATCGCGTTTTCCAGCAGCTCCGGTCGTTCGGCCAGCGCAGCGCTCAGGAACTGATCGCCAGGCAGGAACAGCACGGCAAATTCAG
>JAYTUZ010000138.1:0-4582 GCA_043744295.1 Gammaproteobacteria bacterium
TGGCGGAGAGAGAGGGATTCGAACCCTCGAAGGGCTTTTGACCCTTACGCCCTTAGCAGGGGCGCGCCTTCGACCACTCGGCCATCTCTCCGTCTTTACCTAAAAAACTAGATAAATCAATATTTTACAGCGTCATATACCCTGCGGTGCGGGCAGGGGCGCCATGATACTGGCGGGCCGGAGGAAGGTAAAGGCGCGGCGTCGACACACTCGCCGGCACGGCACGCTCAGGAAGCGACCCCTATGGGGCTTGCGCCTGTGCCCGGCTCTTCCGGCTTGATGCTTCCGGGTATTTCTTCACGTTGTACGGTTACTGTGCGCGGGGCCGTCACGCCCAGGCGCACCTGAGTGCCTTTGACACGCAGCACCGTGATGGTGACATCCTCACCGATGCGCACGGATTCGCCCACTCGACGGGTGAGAATCAACATCGCTCCAACCTCCGGACTGCGGATCACCCCAAACCGTCAGTCATCGCATCGAAGTTACGCCACGCACAATCAACCGGCTAGTTTGCCACGCACCCGCGGCAACACCGTCGCCAGCGCCGCTTCAAGCGCCGCGGGATTGTTGCCGCCGGCCTGCGCAAAATCCGGACGGCCGCCGCCCTTGCCACCCACTAAGGTTGCAATCGCGCCGACAAGTTCCCCGGCCTTGATGAGCGCGACGCGATCTGGCGTGACGCCCGCGACCAGCAGCACCTTGTCTGGCGATTCGACCGCGGCCAGGACAATGATCGCGGAGCCGAGGCGGCTCTTGAGCTGATCGACCGCCGTGCGCAGGGAGTTGCTGTCGGCGCCCTCGACGCGCGCGGCAATGACCTTGGTGCCCTGCACATCCACCGCGCCGGCGGCCAGATCAGTGCCCTGGCCCGAGGCGAGCTTGTCCTTGAGCGCACGGATCTCGCGCTCCTGAGCGCGAATGCGCTCGAGCGATTCGCGCACCTTGTCGGCCACATCATCGCGCGAGCCACGCACGAGACTTGCGACATCGCGCAGCAGTGCTTCGCTGCGCGCAACGTAGTCGAGTGCGCCCTCGCCGGTCACCGCCTCAATGCGGCGCACGCCGGCGGCCACGCCGGATTCGCTCACAATGCGCAACAGGCCAATGTCGCCAGCGCGGCTGACATGCGTGCCACCGCACAACTCGACCGAAAAATCACCGAAGGAAAGCACCCGCACTTCGCTCTCGTATTTTTCGCCGAACAGCGCCATGGCGCCGGCGGCCACCGCAGCGTCGTAGGCCATCAGGCGTGTTTGGGCTTCAGCGTTGGCGCGAATCTCGGCATTGACCAGTCGCTCTATGCTGGCGAGCTCTGCATTGCTCACGGCCTGAAAATGCGCAAAGTCGAAACGCAGCCGGTCGGGTGCGACCAGCGAGCCCTTTTGCGTGACATGGGTGCCCAGCACCTTGCGCAGCGCGGTGTGCAACAGGTGCGTCGCCGAGTGATTGAGCCGGATCGCAGCGCGGCGTGCGCCATCGACCTGGGCGTGCAGCGCGTCCTCGACCCTCAGCGTGCCACTCGCCAGCTGGCCACGATGCACAAAGGCCTGGCCGCTCTTTTGCGTATCGCTGACCAGGAAGCGTGCGGCACCGACTCCGGCAGTACTGCTGGCGGCGACCGACAACACTCCGCTATCACCGACTTGGCCGCCGGATTCGGCATAGAAGGGCGTGCGCGCCAACACCACCTCGCCACTCTCGCCCGCGTGCAGCGCCGGCACGGCAATCCCGTCGCGCAGCAGTGCCACCACCGTGCTCTCGCATTCCAGCGTCTGGTAGCCCACGAACTCGGTGCGCGCATCGATGCCCGCCGTAGCGCGCTGATCGACACTGAATTTGCTGGCGCCACGCGCGCGCGCGCGTTGCAATTCCATCGCCTGCTCGTAGCCGGCCATGTCGACCTGAAAGCCGCGCTCGCGGGCGACGTCGGCAGTGAGATCGGGCGGAAAACCGTAGGTGTCATGCAGCTTGAACACCACCTCACCCGAGAGTCGCTTGCGCTCGGTGCCAAACTCCGTCTCCAGCAGCGCCATGCCCTTGGCGAGTGTCAGTGAAAACTGCGCCTCTTCGGCCTTGAGCACGCGCTCGATCTGCGCCACGCGTTCGACCAGTTCGGGATAGGCCCCACCCATCACGCGCGCCAGCACCGGCACCAGCTTGTAGAAGAACGCCTGCTCCTGCCCGAGCTGGTAGCCATGACGGATCGCGCGGCGCACGATCCGGCGCAGCACATAGCCGCGGCCTTCGTTGGAAGGCACCACGCCATCGCTCACCAGGAAGGCGCAGGCGCGGATGTGATCGGCGATCACGCGCAACGAGGGCGAGGCCAGATCCTGCGCGCCGGTCACTTTGGCGGCAGCACCGATCAGATCGCGGAACAGATCGATGTCGTAGTTGGAATGCACGCCCTGCATGACCGCGGCCAGGCGTTCGAGGCCCGCGCCGGTGTCGACCGAAGGTTTGGGGAGCGGTGTGAGTTTGCCGTCGCCGGAGCGTTCATACTGCATGAACACCAGATTCCAGATCTCGACATAGCGATCGCCGTCTTCATCGGGCGAACCGGGTGGGCCGCCGGCAATCTCGGGGCCGTGATCGTAGAAAATTTCGCTGCAGGGGCCACAGGGGCCGGTGTCGCCCATCGCCCAGAAATTGGATTTCTCGCCCAGGCGCGTGATGCGACTGGGGTCTACACCTGCTTCGCTCACCCACAACGCCGCCGCCTCGTCATCGTCCTTGTACACCGTGACATACAGGCGCGCCGGATCGAGATGCAGCGTGCTGGTGACGAATTCCCAAGCGTAGCGTATCGCCTCGCGCTTGAAATAATCGCCGAAGGAGAAATTGCCGAGCATCTCGAAGAAGGTGTGATGGCGGGTGGTGTAGCCCACGTTCTCGAGATCGTTGTGCTTGCCGCCGGCGCGCACGCAGCGCTGGCTGGTGACCGCACGGTGGTAGGCGCGCTTTTCCTTGCCCAGAAACAGATCCTTGAACTGCACCATGCCGGCATTGGTGAACAGCAAGGTGGGGTCGTTCCCCGGCACCAGTGAGGATGAGGGCACGATGGTGTGGCCGCGTTCACGGAAAAACTCGAGGAAGGCGCGGCGTACCTGGTCTGCTTTCATGAATCGAGGTCCAGGTCGGGGCCGATGGCGGTGCGGATATGATCGTTGGAAAAGCCCCGGTATTGCAAAAATCTGGCCTGGCGGCCTTTCTCGGCCCAGTCTTCGGGTGCCTCGGGGCCAAAGCGCCGCCGACGCACGTCGCGCGCCAGGGCCAGCCAGTCGGGGCCGGCGGCAATGGCTTCCTCGATCAGCGTAGCGTCCACGCCCAGATCGCCCAGCTCGCGCCGGATACGCGCCGGGCCCTGGCCGCGCCCGGCGCGGTAGGCCACGAAGTGCACGGCGAAGCGCGCGTCATCGAGCGCCCGGCGTTCGAGCAGGGAGGCGATGAGCGCTGAGACCGTAGGCTCGTCGTAGCCGCGCTCGCGCAGGCGCCCGGCCAGCTCGGCACTGCCAAAATCGCGGCGCGCCAACAGCGTCACCGCCGCGAGTTCCGCGGCCGCGACGTCGTCGGGTTGCGAGACTGTGCGGCGCCCTTTAGGCGCTCTTTTCCTGAAGCTCGACACGCGGCTTGACGGGCAACAGCTTGGCGCGGATCTGCGCCTCGATTTCGTCGGCCAGGTCTTTGCGGCCCTTGAGGAACTCGCGGGTGTTGTCCTTGCCCTGGCCGATGCGCTCGCCTTTGTAGCTGTACCAGGCGCCCGACTTCTCGATGATGCCGTTGTTCGAGCCGATTTCGATCAGCTCGCCCAGGTGCGAGATGCCGGCGCCGTACATGATCTCGAACTCGGCCTCGCGAAACGGCGGCGCGACCTTGTTCTTGACCACTTTGACGCGCGTCTGATTGCCCACCACCTCTTCGCCATTCTTGATGGCGCCGATGCGGCGGATGTCAAGGCGCACCGAGGCGTAGAACTTGAGGGCATTGCCACCGGTGGTGGTTTCCGGGCTGCCGAACATGACGCCGATCTTCATGCGGATCTGGTTGATGAAGATCACCAGCGTGTTGGTGCGCTTGATGTTGGCGGTGAGCTTCCTCAGCGCCTGGCTCATGAGGCGCGCCTGCAGGCCCATCTGCGGCTCGCCCATCTCGCCTTCGATCTCGGCCTTGGGCGTAAGCGCGGCGACCGAGTCGATCACGATCACGTCGACCGCGCCGGAGCGCACGAGCATATCGGCGATCTCCAGGGCCTGCTCGCCGGTGTCCGGCTGGGAAATCAGCAGCTCGTCGATGTTCACGCCCAGCTTTTGGGCGTACTGCGGGTCCAGGGCGTTCTCCGCGTCGATGAAAGCGGCGGTGCCGCCGATTTTCTGCATCTCGGCGATGACCTGGAGGGTCAGCGTGGTCTTGCCCGAGGATTCCGGGCCGTAGATCTCGACCACCCGGCCGCGAGGCAGCCCACCCACCCCGAGTGCCAGGTCCAGGCCGAGCGACCCGGTGGACACGATGTCGATGTCCCTGATCGCCGCATCGTCCATCCTCATGATCGAGCCCTTGCCGAACTGCTTCTCGATCTGCG
>JAYTUZ010000139.1:0-16585 GCA_043744295.1 Gammaproteobacteria bacterium
ATCGAGCCCACCGATGTCCTGCGAGGTTCTGGCAGTGATGACACCATTTTCATAGGCGATCAGCGTGCTGATCGGGTCGGGCAGGCCAGGAACCGGGAACGAAAAGCCGGGATAACTCAGCCAGACACTGCCATCGCCGCCCACCCCGAGCCTGGTCGTTCCCTGATCGAGCAGCGTCGCTCCCGAGCTGACACTCACGTTGTAGCCCGTGTTGCCCAGCGGCATGAACGTGATCCGGTCGCCGGGCCGCAGATCGATGGGATGTGCCTTCACTCTCTCGCAATTGGCAACCAGCTTGACCAACGGGTTACTGCGTCGATTGGCACTCGAATTGCCCAGGTAGCGGCTGTAGTCGTCATTGTGCTTCAGCGTTTTATTGAAGAATGAAACGGCATACCAGTTGGTCACGCGCGTGGTTTCGGCAATCGAGACTTCCGGTCGCAGCGGCATCGAACCCTGCAGTTCATTCCTGACCGGAATGATCCGCGGATCACCAAACAACACCGCCACCAGTTGCGCATCGCTGATGCCGTTGAACACCGAGGCATCGCAGTAATCGTAGACACCCGATTCCCGCGGCCCCGAATAGCTGAAATAGAAGGTGGCATCGAACACGTAGTTGGCGATATCGCTGCCGCTGAACAGCGCCGGATTGCCAAAAACCGCCGGAAATACCGCGGGATTCACCGCCACCATGGAATTGTGGAAATCCTGGCACCAGCTGGTCTGATAGCCGGCGGTGTGGTGGCTCAGGCCGGCGACGTCGACCAGATACTTGGGGCGGCTGTTCGTAAACAGGTTGAAGTTGTTATAGGCCATGCCGATGTCATTGCCGAAAAACATCAGCGGAACCTTGGCATTGGCATAGTCGGCCGAGTTGAGCAGCAGGCCATAGTTGGTTCCGGCACCCATGAAAGCGGCTTTGACACGAGTGTCGGCCGGGAGTCCCGCCGAACTGATACCTGTGACGGTAGCCAGGCTGGTTTGACCGCCCAGCGAGTAGCCGAGGACACCGATACTTTCAGCATCGATATGCCTGGAAAAAGCCAGGCCGGTCTTTTGATCCATGACGCCCTGCAGGATGGCGTCTATCACGAACCTGACATCCCTGGAGCGCTGGAAAATCAGGCCTCCGGCACTCGCCTGCGGATTTGGGCCCAACGGCAAACCGAGGTAGTTGGAGAGGAAAAACGCCTGGTACCAGGCGTCGTCATTGCCGGTGTGTTCAACCGAGGCAATGATGTAGCCATGACTTGCCAGAGTTTCCAGCGTATCCGGCATGTTTTTTGCCGACGCAACCAGATTGCCGTGGGAAGCCACCAGCAGTGGGAAGCGCGCTTTCGCCAGCGCTGCCCCCTCGGCTACCGGGTTGAAAGAAAGACTGCCGAGAGCCGTGAGCGCGGGCAGATCAGGCAGGCCTGGGTAGACCACGCCACCCGGATTCTGGTTGTAGACCGGGTTATTCCATGTGTACCGGATGTGTTGCGAGGTCTTGACGGTGGTCGGATACCAGAGGTCCAGATACAGAGGCCGGCCCGAAGTGGTCGCCGGCGTGGAGCCGTCAGGATTGCGAGCGCTATCGGTGATAATGACCGTGGTATGGCCAATGGGGTAAGGTCCGGCCCGGTCAGGCGCGTAAGGGCCGTCCGATTTCGAATCTTCAGCCAGCGCCCCACTGCTGCCCGCGAGCAACGCTCCGAGTAACAGTGCTGTGGCGACCAGTGGTGTGGCATTTGCCCGGAGCATTTTATTATTCACGAGAATTCCCCTGACTTGAAGAGCGCGCGGTCCGACGGTGATACTCTGCCGTTCGCCCACCGTTTTCAAGGAGCGGCCGGACCATGACTCTGGTCTCAGCGGCCATTCTGCTGTTCCTAGTGATGGACCCGCTGGGGAACATCCTGTTTTTTATCGCCGCGCTTAAGGGCGTACCAGCGGCCCGCCGGGCACGGGTGGTGGCGCGCGAGCTGCTCATCGCCTACGCCGTCATGGTCGTGTTCCTGTTCACCGGCGAGCACCTGCTCAAGGCCTTGAGCATTTCCGGCCCGGCGCTGACCATCGCAGGCGGGCTGGTGTTGTTCCTGATCTCGCTGCGCATGGTTTTTCCGTCTACCGATAACTCGCTCGCCGAGCACGTCGAAGGCGAGCCCTTCCTGGTGCCGCTGGCCATTCCCTACGTCGCCGGCCCGTCTGCGCTGGCAACGCTCCTGCTGTTGATGAGCCGCGAACCACAGCGCTGGCCTGAGTGGTTGCTGGCGCTCACCTGCGCTTGGGCTTTGAGCGCGACTATCCTGGTGCTCGGCCATAAGCTCAGCAGATTTCTCGGGCCACGCGGCCTGCTGGCGCTCGAACGGTTGATGGGATTGCTGCTGGTGGCGGTGGCTGTACAGATGTCCCTCGAGGGGTTACGCGGCGCACTACCGCAGCAATAGCTGCTTGATTAACGGTTATTGATTCGTATATGTTACAGCCATGTGGCTACCCTCCGAGCTCGCAGCCTTTGCCCAGGTGGTTGAGCTGGGTTCTTTTACCGCCGCCGCGCGCAGCCTGGGTGTTCCCAAGGTGGCGGTCAGCCGCGCAGTGCAAAGCCTGGAAGCACGCGTCGGTACCCGGCTGCTGACGCGTACCACGCGCCGTCTGGCGCTCACTGATGCGGGCCGCGCCCTGCTGCCCTGTGCTTCGCGCATCGCCCAGGCCGCCGATAATGCGCGCCAGCTGGTCACGCCGCTGACCGAGCATCGCGCGGGACTGCGGGTGCTGGCGGATCCCGCCTATGGCCGCCTGCTGCTCTCGCCGCTCCTGCCGCGCTTCCTCGAGAGCTACCCGGACATCCCGCTGGAAGTCGAGATGGTCGGCGTCCTGCCCGACGAGCCCGGCGAGCAGTGGGATGTGCTGGTCCAGAATGGTCCGCCGCGCCGCGAGCACCTGGTGGGCACGGCCCTGGGTCGGCCACCGGTGATTCTGTGCGCGACACCGGCCTACCTGAAGGCGCACCCGGCGCCTGGGCAGCCCGCCGAACTGGCGCAGCACGCCGTGCTGGTGCCGGGGCAGTCCGTCACCCAGCTGCGCCTCCATCGCGGCCGCCAGCAGGCCCAGGTGCCGCTCACGCCGCGTCTGATCGTGACCGACCCGTCGGTGGTCCACGCCGCCACGGCTGCCGGCGCCGGCATTGGCGTGCTGCCCGAATTCCTCTGCCGCCAGGGCCTGGCGATGGGAAAGCTGACGCGCGTGTTGCCCGACTGGCAGGTCGCCGACCTGCTCGAGCTCTATGCCGTCACCGATCTGCGCCGTGCCGGCCTTGGCGCCGTCAAGGCGCTGATAGGCTTCTTCAGCGCCAACATGGTGCCGGTGCTCGGCAAGGCCTGAAGCGTCGAGCGTCAGCCGACCCTGGCAGCTTCCACCTGGATGGCGAGCTTCACCTTCATGCTGAAGCCATAGGCCTTGCCATAGTCGATCCCGAACTCAGCGCGATCGAGCACCGCGCTGGCATCCGCCCCGCAGGTTTCAATCCTGGTGGTCGGATGGGGCTTGCACATGAAGCTGCCGATGACCAGCTTCACCGGCTTGGTGACGCCATGCAGCGTGAGCTCGCCGGCTACTTCCGTGGGCACCTTGCCCTTAAACCTCGAGAAAGTGCCCTTGTAGGTGGCGGTCGGAAATTTCTCGACGTCGAACATGTCGGCACTTTTGACGTGCACATTCAGTTTGTCGTAACCGAAATCGATCGAAGTGGTATCGACCGTGATGTCGAGCGCGCCGCTGCGCGCCGCGGCATCGAGCTGTATCGTGCCGGCGGTGTTCCTGAACTTGCCGCGCCACACCGACATGCCGCCCATGTGATCGGCCTCAAAGCTCGGATAGGTGTGACTCGGATCGATCTTGTATAAAGCAGGCGCCGCCAGTGCGCTGCCAGCAGCCAGTGCCAACAGTGTGAATAGCGTGGTCTTCATGCGGGTGATACCTCGGTTTCAGTGATTCGCGTTGACCAGGTGAAAGCGCACGTTCACCTGATCTTCAATGACATCGTTCCAGGATGGATCGCCAATGCCAAAAGCCTGGCGCGACACGGGCAGCGTGCCATCGAAGGCCGTGCCGGCTGCAGCGGCGCTCACCGTCACCGGCACGGTAATGGTCAGCACCCTGCCCTTGATGCTCAGTGCGCCGGTGGCCTCGAATCGGGTCGCGGAAATCGCCTTGATCGCCGTGGAACGAAAGGTTGCCAGCGGAAAACTGGCGCTGTCAAACCAGGCCTGCTTGCGTATTTCGGCATTGTAGGCCGGATCGCCGATATCCAGGCTCCCGGTTTCCACGTCGACATTGGCGCTCGCGGCGCGGGGCTGGCTGGCATCGTAGACGATGCGCCCGCTGAATTTCCTGAACGGGGCATCAACGGGTACGCTCTCCTGCCTGAACGTGGCGACAAGGCTGCTCTTGCTGACATCAAGCCCGGCATCGGCCGCCAGCGCCAACGCGGCCGCCAGCCAGGTAACGGCAAGGCCTACACTGTGCAGCCGGCGCGTTCCAGAATTGTTTCGTCGCATCGAAAACCTCAACTTTTCCTGGCCGGCAGCCCCGGCAGCATGCGACGCAGCGTATCGTCCTTGTCGATGAAGTGATGTTTGAGCGCCGCAAGCAGGTGCACCACCAGCACCGCCACCAGCACCCAACCGAGCGTCTCATGCACGTCACGCCAGCTGTCGGCCAGCGCCTTGTTTTTCATCACCAGATCCGGCAGCGGCAGCAGGCTCAGATACACGATCGGGACACCGGCAGCATTGCTGTATACCCAGCCCGAAAACGGCAAGGCCAGCATCAGCACATAGAGCACGCCGTGCAGGCCATGGGCCGCGATGCGCTGCCAGGCCGGCATGCTCACCATGGCCGGCGGCCGGTGAGTCACGCGCCACAGGATGCGCAGCGCCGCGAGCCACAGTATGGTGATGCCCACCCACTTGTGCCAGTTGTAGACCTTGAGCCTCAGCGGCGTGATGCTCATGTCAGTCATTACCCAACCCATGACCAGGCCCACGCCGATCAGGCCGGTGATCAACCAGTGCAGCCTGACGGCGGTAGGGGTGTATGAGGTCGGTACGGGTTTGGGGATCTGCGTCATATTCATATCAGCTCCACATCAGCCGCCGCCACACTCGCACCGCCGCTCTGGATGGTGCGCACCAGCGCCAATGCCTGCGGCAGGGTCTGGGCTGCATAGAAACGCGCGCTCTGCAGTTTGCCCAGCAGGAACTTCCGATCGTCAGCGCTGCCCGCCAGCTGCGTGGCCGCGATGTGCGCAGCGCGCGCCATGAGCCAGCCACCCAGCACGACGCCGCACAGCCGCAGGTACGGCACGCTCACGCCATAGGCGGCCTCGGGTGCACTGCGCAGCTGCAGGCTCAGCGCCTCACTGGCGGCGCGCAGCCCGGTGAGCGCCTCGCGCGCATTGGCGAGTGTCTCGGCGAGCGCCGCCGCCTGCGGCGCGGCGCTCGGCACGGCAGCGGCAGCATAGCCGGCCAGTTCCTGGTCAGCCTCATCGAGCAGCGCGCGCAGCGCAGCGCCACCATCCAGCTTCACCTTGCGGCCCAGCAGATCATTGGCCTGGATCGCCGTGGTGCCTTCGTAGATCGCGGTGATGCGCACATCGCGATACAGCTGCGCAATGCCGGTCTCTTCGATGAAGCCCATGCCGCCGTGCACCTGCACGCTCAGTGAGACCAGTTCGGCGCCAAATTCCGTGCTCCAGCCCTTGACGATCGGAATCAGCAATTCACCGCGCGCCTGTGCGGCGCTACGGCCCGCCGCCTCGGGCAGCGCCCGCGCCAGATCAAGCTGCAGCGCCGCGTACAGCGCCAGGGCACGCATCGCTTCGACGCCGGAACGCAGCGTCAGCAGCATGCGACGCACGTCAGCGTGGTGAATGATGGCCACCGCGCCCTCGCTCTTCACGCCCACCGCGCGACCCTGCACGCGCGTGCGCGCCCAGCTGAGCGCGCGCTGCAAGGCGCTCTCGGCCAGGCCGATGCCCTGCACACCGACCGAGAGTCGCGCCGCATTCATCATGACGAACATGTACTCGAGACCACGGTTCGCCTCGCCCACCAGCCAGGCACTCGCGCCGCCGTTATCGCCATAGGCCAGCACGCAAGTCGGGCTGCCGTGTATCCCCAGCTTGTGTTCGATCGAGACGCAGCGCACGTCGTTGCGCTTGCCAGGCGTGCCATCGCTGTTCGGAATGAATTTTGGCACCACAAACAGCGACAGGCCCTTGACGCCAGAGGGCGCACCGTCGATGCGCGCCAGCACCAGGTGCACGATGTTCTCCGCCAGATCGTGATCACCGTAAGTGATGAATATCTTCTGGCCCGCAAGCTGATATTCGCTGCCCACTGCCGCGGCGCGGGTGCGGATCGCGGCCAGGTCTGAACCGGCCTGTGGTTCCGTAAGGTTCATCGTGCCGGTCCAGTCGCCGGTGACCATTTTGGGCAGGTAGAGCGCCTGCAGCGCCGGCGTGCCGGCCATCAGCAGGGCCTCGATCGCGCCGTGCGAGAGCAGCGGGCAGAGCATGAAGGCCATGTTCGCGCCGCACCAGATTTCCTCAACCGCCGTAGCCAGCACTGATGGCGCGCCCTGGCCGCCGTGATTCCTGTCGATGGCCAGCTGCGGCCAGCCGCCTTCGACATATTGCCGGTAGGCCTGCCTGAAGCCCTCCGGGGTCGCCACGCCGGCCTCGCTCCAGCGGGCGCCACTGCGATCGCCGCTCTGGTTGATCGGCGCCAGCACCTCGCTGGCAAAGCGCCCAGCCTCACTGAGCACAGCCTCGGACAGCTCGGCGGAAAAATCCGGAAAACGCGGTAATTGCGCTAACTGCCCGGCATTCAGGAGAAAATCGAGCACAAAGCGTTGGTCGGCGATCGGCGCACGGTACATCTTTGAAAACCTCGGGCAGCTACCCCGTTACAATTATGACAAGTCTACTGAAATCCGGCTTTGGCCGTGGAACGGGAATGCCGTCACGGCGACAGATACCACAACTATTCATTATAGGCACCATGTCCCAGCTGTCGGTGAACGCAGACTCCAGCCCGCCGCGACGCGACCTCGCCACGGAATTGGGCCGCCTGTTTTCGCAGGCCCTGAATGCCTGGCGCATACCCGCGCTCTCACTGCACGATTCTGCCGGTGAAACACTTTGGTTGAGTGAGGGATCGTTCGGTCCGGACGAGCACAGTGCGGTGCTGGCGGCTCTTGACGTCTTTGCGCTCGAGCCGCAGCGCGTCTGCATACACCGCAAGCTCGAAGACGGTCGGCGAGGCCTGTTCCTCGCTGCGCGCGATCCGCTCGGTGGTTGCAGCGGCCTGGTGTTCGCCGTCATCGAAGGCGCGGTGGTCGATGAGCGACGCCTGGTTACAGCGCCGCTGCGCGCGCTGCTGCAACGCCTGAGCATGCTGCTGGCACCGCCAGTGGACAAGCGCAATCCAACGCTGGCACCGGTCAACGAGCCTGCCGAAGCCAACGCCCTGCCCGATGGTGCGCCGATTCATGCGCGCTGCTATACGCGACTGCAACAGGGTGGCGGCACGCGCCGTTACGAGATTTCGGTGACGCCGGCTAACAGCAATCACGATGCCAGTGTGGTCGAACGGGTGGTCGAGTGGCTGACCCAGCATCGCCAGCGCTACATCGCCAAACCCTCGACCTTTGCCATCGCCATCTCGGCCACTGCCGCCACCGATGCGCAGTTTGCGGCGCGACTGGAACAGTGCCTGACCCGCAATGAGATCGACGAGGGCCTGGTGTTGCTGCTGCTGCCGGCAGCAGCCTGGCAGCAGCAACCCGAGCGCGTAAAGCTGTTGCTGGCAACCTGCGAGCGCATCCGCTGTCACGTCATGCTCGATGATTTTGTGCTCAACGAGACCTCGCTCGACCTGCTGCGCAGCAAGGCGGTGCGCATGCTCAAACTGAATGCCGAGCTCACCACCGAGGCGATGGAAAACCGCTATCCGCGGGCCATACTGTCCGCCTGCGTGCAGATCGCGCGGGTGCTGGGCATACACTGCGTCGCCAAGCGCGTCGTCACCGCCACCGCCAGGAACTGGCTGACGAACGCCGGCATCGATTACATCGACCCGCTCAGTTGTTCCGAAACAGACGTCGCCAGAACGAAGGGCGACTCGCCGTTTTTGCGGCAGGTTTCCTAGCCGGACCAGTATTCACTGCGGCGCCAGGCCGTGCGCCGGCGCCACCCGCCCTTCTGCCCGCCGCACCGCCGTAGGGGTTATACCCCGTTGGCCGATCAGACTTTGACAGCCCGGGCCTGGTTGTGGTTTGTCGTCTTTGCTGCCCACGCGCTTACCAGCTGTAACGCACCCGATAGCGCACGATGCTCTCACCATCCTTGGGCACGGTAACGGTGAAGTGTATGAGTTGCGCGCTGTCTTTGTGGAAATCCTGCGACTGACTCAGCACTTTCCAGTTGCTCCAGCGGTACATTGGCTCCTTGATCACCACTTCGACGGCCTCTGACTTGTGATTGCGAATCCTGACCTCGATTTCCTCCTCGACCCAGCGCGCGCGCGTATCGACCTTGTAGTCGACCTGGCGGCGCTCGCCCACGACGTCGAAAGCGCTGCCGAGCTTGAGGCGCAGGGTTTCATCCTTGGGAGTGTGGCCGATGGCATCCTCGCCAATGAATTCCAGGCTGCCGTCGCCCGCATCGAGGCGTGAGACCCGCACGCGCCCGGCGGGCAGCGGCACACCCAGGCCGGAGGCCGCGTCATTGCGAAACTCCACGTAGCTTTCGACTTTAGTGCTGGTATTGATGCCGGGGTCGCGCTCGGTGTAGGGCTCGCCAAAACCCGGTGAACCCAGCGCGTCGTAGACCAGCAGGCGCCGGGCCGGAATCTGCTTCGCCTGGTCGAAAAGCTCGATCTGCTTGGTGGAATTATTGGGCAGCGTCGTGGTGCGTCCCAGCGTGTAGAGATGAAATTCGTCGAAGGCCTTCTCGGCAAAGCCCGCGTCGGCCTCGGCCGTCATCGCTTTCACCATGGGCGCAAACTGCGCGCGTGGCTGCGGCGCCTGCACCCGGTTCACATCGCCGGCCACCAGTTTGAGGCGCGCGTCGTGATAGCTCGCGCCCGATTGATTGATGACGCTCACCCAGGCCGAGAGATCGAGCAGGCCGCTATTGGCATTGCGTCCCTCGTTGAAGACCACATTGTAATCAGCCCACCAGGTGATGCCGCCAGTCTGGTAGGTCACGCGCGCGCGCTGCGTGCCGCTCAGCGGCGAATTCAGGTCCCAGACCAGCGTTGGCTGCGTGATCAGGCCGCCCGGCAGCTCCGGGAACTTCACCGCTGAATAGCCGTTGAGCGCGTGCACGCTGCCGTCGCTACCGCGCAGTATCAGCCCGTCACTGGCCGACAACAGCGTGCCACTGATGCTCGAGGTTTCATTGCCCACACTGCGTTCCACGGTGATGGGCCTGTCGATATAGCGCAGCATGAGCTTGGCGGTGCTCACCAGATCAAACTGAAAATTCTGCTCCAGTACGCGCACCGCCGGGTTTGCCGGCACCGTGAAAGTAACCGTGGTCGGATCGATCAGGCCGGCGACATCGCTGAATCGCAGCGTCGAACGACCGGCGCTCAATTCGACATCACGATCCTGGCGGATCATGGCGTAGCCGGGCACCGAGGCCGCCGCCGGCACTGAGCCGCCGGGCACCGGCCGATAGAAGTCGGCGGAGATCGCCCCTGGTTGCTGCGAGCTGTAGATGGTCAGGGCCGTTTCGGCATCCTTCCGGGATGCAGCCGCCACCGTGGTTGCCGCCGTTAATAACAGGCCGATCGCCACCACCGGCACTGTGAAATACCACTCATTCCCTGGTTTCATGCGTCAATTCCTGCGTAGACTAAACCGATTGGAC
Organism: Gammaproteobacteria bacterium; assembly: GCA_043744295.1. Classification (GTDB taxonomy): domain Bacteria; phylum Pseudomonadota; class Gammaproteobacteria; order Steroidobacterales; family Steroidobacteraceae; genus FEN-1191. The sequence continues at coordinate 9,923 of JAYTUZ010000139.1, forward strand.
TCAATGCCATGAACGCTCAGTAGACTGCATCGAGGCTGAAAAGTGCGAACTGGTTCGCGCTCCGTACCCGTCGGGCTGAAATTGTGAGCCAGCACCCATGCACGCGCTGCCCCGTGGGCGCACGATACCCTTAGTACCGGCCGATTGGCATACTCCGCGACATGCGTACCGCACCGCTGATTCCACCGCCCCCAAACAAGTCTGGCGCTGTCGTACCGCCGGTAGCCGTTGGCCTGCCCGGTGCGCCGCCGGCCCTGCCTATGGATCGTGAGTTCATTCTCCGCAATCAGATTGCCGAGCGCTACATATCCGGCCGCCTGCCGCTCAAGGGCGCCCAGGATTTCGAACGCTACTGCCACGAGCACCCTGACCTCATGGATGAGCTGGGCATGCCCGCCCGCGTGCACGCTGGCCTGCGGTTGCTCGAAGCCGGCGGTCAGGCGCTGCCATGGGAAGAGAAGCCGCGCCAGTGGTGGGAAAAGCTGCCGGTCCTGATCGCGGTCGCAGCCTTGGCAATCGGTGCCCTGATCGCCGCCCTCGCCGAATCCTCGCGCCTGGGCGCACGTGAGGCCACCATCGCCAGCCTGCAGAAGCGCATCATTGAGCAACCGCTCGATGCGGCCACCAGCACCCGCAATCTGCGTCTGATCCCGAGCCGCACCGCGCCCTCACGTCACAACAGCGTCGTGCTGGGCGGCAGCGCGCAGATGAATGATCTGAAGATTGACGTATCCTGGTCGAAATTCACGGCCTTCCGCGTCACCATCGATCGCGTGGATCAGGGCCGCGTCGCGGTGCTGCACAACATGCTGCGCGATTCCAATGGCGATCTGCGCCTGGCGCTCAACAGTACGGCCTTTGGCCCAGGCAGCTACCAGCTGGCGATCGAGGGCATGACCCTGCACGGTGACGCGATCGCACAGGCGTGGATTACCGTCGGGATCGTACACTGAGATCAGTTCAGCACTGAGCGCGGCGGCTGATTGAGCACCGGCCGCGTCGCCAGATAGCCACTGATGCTGACAACCACCAGCGTGCCAATCACCCCCGCCAGCCAGATTGGCACGTTGAACCGGTAGTGCAGATCGAGCTGGCGAGCCAGAAAATAGCCCCCGAGCGCGGCGCCACTGGCCGCGAGCAGCCCCGCGAGCAAACCAATCGCGGCAAACTCGCTCAACGCACTGCGCATCAGCATGGCGCGACTGGCGCCCAGTACCCGCATGATTGCGGTCTCATAACGACGCTCATCGCGACTGGCCTGCACGGCCGCGAGCAGCACCGTCAGGCCGGCCAGCAGCGTAAATACAAACACGCTCTGCACCGCCGTCACCGCCTTGTCGATGACCGCACGTACCTGGGTCAGCAGATCGCCGATATTGAAAATCGAAACGCTGGGGAAACGCTGCACCAGCGCAGCCAGCTCACCCGCCGTGCGTGGCTGATAGCGCGCACTGGTCATGTAGCTGCCCGCCGCGCCATCCAGCAGGCCAGGCGGAAAGACGATGAAGAAATTGGGACGGAAGCTATCCCACTTTACTTTGCGAAAGCTGGCCACGCTCACTTCCAGCGATTCTCCGGCGACGTCAAACCGCAGTCGATCACCGAGTTTGAGTCCCAGTGATTCCTGAAACTCGCTGGCGAGCGAGACTAACGGCTTACCCGCATCCTCGAGGCTCCACCAGCGTCCGGCGATAATGCGATTGTCGTCGCCCAGTTCATCCGACCAGGTGAGGTTCTGTTCACGATCGGCGAGATTTCCCCCGCGCCCAGCGAAGCGCCGCCCCTTGGCCGGCCGCACGGCACTGTCGCTGCGCTGCAGAACCTCGCCGTTTATCGCGATCAGGCGAGCGCGTACCATCGGCAGCATGCGCTCGGGTCGGGCGCCCTGGGCAAGCAGTGCACCGCGAAACTCCTGGTGCTGGTCGGCAGGAATATTCACGAAAAAATAGTTCGGCACACCCTGCGGCAGACTGGTGCGCCAGTCAGTCACCAGATCGCGCCGCAGAATGGCCAATATCAGCAGCAGCATGACGCCCATCCCAAAGGCGATAATCTGCGCGATGCTGCCACTACGGCGACGGGCGAGATTCGCAAGGCCGTGGCGCAACGCCAGGTTGGCGCTGCGCCGCGCTCGAGCAGTCAGCTGCACCAGCAGGGCGCCGCCCAGGCCCAGAAACGCAATCATGGCTAACGTCCCTGCCACGAACCACAGGCTCAGCATCCACTCACCAAGCGTGCCGTAGACAACCGCGCTGACTGCCGCCAAAGCCGGCAACAGCGCGAGCCAGAATGCGGCCGGCGGTGGACCAACGTCACGGCGCAATACGCGCAGCGCTGGCACGCGGGTCAGCTGCAGCAGCGCCGGCAAGGCGAAGCCCGCCAACATCGCTATCGCCACGACCAGGCCAGTGAGCACCGGCGCCCAGCCGGCCGGCGGCAGATCGGTGCGCAGGAAGCCGGCCAGCGCACGCAGCAACCAGAGTTGTGTCAGCCAACCGAACGCCGCGCCGACCAGCGTGGCCGCCACCGCCAGCAACAACAGCTGCACTACCGTCACACCCAGTACCAGACGCCGGCGCGCGCCCAGGGTCTTCAGCAGCGCCACCACATCCAGATGCCGCGCCACGTAACTGCGCGCGCTCAGCGCCACGGCCACGGCGCACAGCAGCACCGCCACCAGGCTGGCAAGCGAGAGGAAACGTCCCGCGCGCTGTGCGGCATCGCCAATCTGCGGGCTCGCGTCGCTTACTTCAGCCCAGCGCTCGCCGGAGCGTTGCTGCAATTGAAAGCTGCCGCGAAAGCCAGCCAAGGCGCTCCGCTCGCCCGCGAGCAGCAGCGCAAATTCCACCCGACTGGCAGGTTGCAGCAGCCTGGTGGCCGCCAGATCCGTACTGTTGATAAGCAACGCGGGCGCAAAGTCCACAAAGGTCGAACCCTGATCGGGGCGCGAGATCAGAATTCGACTCACCCGCAACGCTTGCGCGCCGACGTTGAGCATCGTGCCCACACTGGCGCCGAGCGCGGCAGCCAGGCGCGAATCCGGCCAGCATTCGCCAGCGGCCGGGATATCATGGGTAATCGCGCCGCGAGCGAAGGGCTGCGCGGCCACCTGCAGCGCACCGCGCAACGGGTAGCCGGCACTGGCGGCGCGAATGTTGGCGAGCTGGCTGACGTCGCCGTGAAACACCACCGATAACAGTGTTGTCAGTTGTGCGCTCTGCAGGCCCAGCGCCCGTGCCTGCTGCGCCAGTTGCGGCGCCAGCGCCTGCGGCGATTCCACCCGCGCGTCGGCTGCCAGTACTTCGCTGGCCTGCGCCTGCACCGCGCGCCCGATGCGGTCAACCAGAAAACCCACGCCCGTGAGCGCCGCCACCGCCACGCTCAGTGACACCAGCAACACCGCCAGCTCGCCCGATCGCCACTCGCGCCGCAACGCCCGCAAAGCCATGAGCAGCATGTGCATGATCAGCTGTGCGCGCCACTATCCAGCAACGCGCCACTGTCCATGCTCAGCACACGCTGGCAGCGATCGGCGAGCGCGCGATCATGCGTCACCAACACCAGCGTGGTGTCGGCGTCCTTATTCAGGTCAAACAGCAGCTGGATGATGCGTTCGCCCGTGACGGCATCGAGATTGCCCGTCGGCTCGTCGGCAAACAGCACTACGGGCGCGCCAACCGAGGCGCGTGCCATGGCCACGCGCTGCTGTTCGCCGCCAGAAAGCTGCTTTGGATAGTGCCCCGCCCGCGCAGCCAGGCCCACGCGTGCCAGCATGGATTGGGCCGCTGCTCCCGCATCGCGCCGTCCGCTCAGCTCGAGCGGCAACATCACGTTTTCCAGTGCCGTGAGCGAGGGCACCAGATGGAACGACTGGAACACGAAACCCACGCGCTCCGCCCGCAATGCCGCGCGCCCGTCCTCATCGAGCGCCGTCAGATCTTCGCCCGCCAACCATACTTTTCCGGAAGTGGGCGTATCAAGCCCCGCCAGCAAGGCCAGCAAGCTCGACTTGCCGGCGCCCGACGGGCCCACAATTGCCACGCTCTCACACGCACGGATCGCGAATGTGACCTCACGTACGATGGTCAACGGCCCCTCGGGACTGCTAACCTGACGGGTCAATCGATCGGCCTGGAGAACCATGTCGCGCGTCATAGGAATCCTGTTGTGTTTACTGCTCGCGCCGCCCGCGTCACCCGCGGCTGCCAAAGTCATCCTGGTGTTTGGCGACAGCCTCAGCGCCGGCTATGGCCTGCCGGTGGAGCAGGGTTGGGTCAACCTGCTCGCCAACCGGCTGCGCAAGGAAGGGTACGGTTTCCAGGTAGTGAACGCCAGCGTGAGCGGAGAGACCACGACCGGTGGACTCGCACGCCTGCAACGCGCCCTCGACGCGCACCGCCCGGCCATTGTGATACTCGAACTCGGTGCCAATGACGGCCTGCGCGGCCTGCCGCTGAGCACCACCCGCAAGAATCTCGATGCCATGCTGGCGATCGCCGCCCGCGCACCGCGCCGCGTATTGCTGCTGGGCATGCGCATGCCGCCCAACTATGGCGAGCGCTATACGGCCGGGTTTGCCACTGCCTTTGCGAGCGCCGCGCGCCGCCGGCGCGTCACGCTGCTACCATTCTTTCTCGAGGGCGCGGCCGGTAATCCGCAGTTCATCCAGGCCGATGGCTTGCATCCAAATGAGCGGGCACAACCGCTCCTGCTGGATAATGTCTGGGCTGGCCTGCAACCGCTCCTGCGGGCCAAAGGAGGCTAGCCGAATGGATAAGATCTGGATCAAACAATATCCGCCTGGCACACCGACCGAGATTGATAGCAGCGAATTCCCGTCGCTCAAAGTGCTTATCGAAAAGAGCTGCGAGCAATTTGCGGCACGCACGGCCTACCTGCAGATGGGGCAAGGGCTCAGCTATGCCGAGCTTGATCAACTCTCGGCGCGCTTCGCCGCCTGGTTGCAACGGCGCGGCCTGCGCAAGGGCGATCGCATCGCCATCATGCTGCCCAATATTCTGCAGTACCCGGTGGTGATGTTCGGCGCGCTGCGCGCCGGCCTCACGCTGGTCAGCACCAATCCGCTCTACACCGCTGCTGAACTTGAACACCAGCTGCGCGACTCCGGCGCCGCCGCGTTGGTGGTACTGGAGAATTTTGCCGCGGTCGCCCAGCTCGCCATCCCTGGCACCTCGGTGCGACACATCATCGTCACCGGCGTCGGCGACCTGCTGAGCTTTCCCAAAGGCACGCTGGTGAATTTCGTGCTGCGCTATGTACGACGCAAGGTGCCCGCCTGGCATATTCCTGGCGCCTATGCACTCGCCTCGCTGCTGAGAACCGCCCCAGACAAACCTGAACCAGTGGAGCTGAGTCATGAAGACATTGCCTTCCTGCAATACACCGGTGGCACAACCGGCGTAGCCAAGGGTGCCATGCTTACGCACGGCAATCTGATCGCCAATATCCTGCAATGCCGCGCCTGGTTTCAGCAGGTGCGCCTCGAAAATACGACCTATGTGTGCGCCTTGCCGCTGTATCACATCTTTTCATTGACCGCGAACTGCCTGCTGTTCACCGCTATCGGCGGCAAGGGACTGCTGATCACCAACCCGCGCGACTTCCCCGGCTTCGTCAAGGAGCTGGCCCGCAACCCACCGATGTTTTTCGTTGGCGTCAACACGCTCTTCAATGCGCTGATGAATACGCCCGGCTTCAGCGCGCTGGATTTTTCCAGACTCGTCGCCACGGTCGGCGGCGGCATGGCGGTGCAACGCGCCGTCGCCGAACGCTGGCAGCAGGTTACTGGCTGCACAGTCACGCAGGGCTGGGGCCTCACCGAGACCTCGCCGGTGGCGACCACCAACCCGGTCGACCAGACCGAATTCAGCGGCACCATCGGCCTGCCGGTGCCGAGCACCATCATCACCATCCGCGACGACGACGAGAAGATCCTGCCGGTGGGCCAAGTGGGCGAGATCTGCATCGCCGGCCCGCAGGTAATGAAGGGCTACTGGCAGCGGCCGGAGGAAACCGCCAAGGTGATGGCGAAGGACGGCGCCTTCAAGACCGGCGACATCGGCGTCATGGACGAGCGCGGCTACGTGAAGATCGTCGACCGCAAGAAGGACATGATCCTGGTTTCGGGCTTCAACGTGTACCCCAACGAGATCGAGGATGTGCTGTCGCAACTGCCCGGCGTGCTGGAATGCGCCGCTGTGGGCATCCCCGACGCCAAGGCCGGCGAGGCGGTGAAAGTGGTGATCGTCAAGAAAGACGCCTCGCTGACCGAGGCCGAGGTGCGCGCCTACTGCGAGGCCAACCTCACCGGCTACAAGCGGCCCAAACTGGTTGAATTTCGCACCGACCTGCCCAAGACCACGGTGGGCAAGATCTTGCGGCGAGAGCTTCGCGAGGCGCACCGGTGACCGACACGCCCGCCACCGGCAGCCCGGGCACGCTGCCCGGCGCCGGTTTGGCCGGGCGCTATGTCAAGAGCGATGCCGGCCGCGCCGAGATCCGCGGCCGCGCGTTGCCGCTGTCGCGGTCGGCGCGCAACCTGCTGCTGATCATCGACGCCAGCCGAAGTGCCGAGGGCTGGCTGGCCGTGGTGCAGGGCTGCGGCCCGGCCGACCTGGTGGCACTTTGGGACGCCGGGCTGGT
>JAYTUZ010000140.1:0-16582 GCA_043744295.1 Gammaproteobacteria bacterium
CCGAATCGCCGGCCGCCGCGGCGCTGATGCCGCGGGCAAAGTCGTGCACCGCAAAGTACCCGAATGAAGTGATTCCCGAGCTGTCAACCGCAAGATTTGCGTCGGGTCCGGGCGCAGCGCCTGTCTCAACCAGCCAGGTGGCGCGCGCGAACGCCAGCCGCAGGCGATTCTCCTTCGTGGGGCTGGCGCTGACATCGTGCGCCACGGACCTGACCAGCGCTTCGGCCTGCGGACGCATATTCTTCTGAAGATAGGCGTATTCAAGCCAGAGCAGCGCGTGGTAGCCCCCTTCCCCTTCGGCGCGCGAGGTTTTCAGCGATGCGCTGTTTGCCTCGATGGCGTCGTCCCACATGCCCAGCGCGAAGAAAATGTGCGACGGCATGTGTTGCGCGTGCTCAGCCTGCGGCGCCACCCTGGAATAGAGGCGCGCCGCCCTGAGGCCGAGCGGTGCGTGAACGGGATCGTCGTAGGCGTGGATGAGGTAGTGCAGTGCGCCCGGATGGTGCCTGTCGATCTCATAGACCGCCTCGGCCTCGGCTGCCGCGCGCATGTAGTTGGCCACATTGCGCGTGCTGCCTGAGAGCCCGATTATGGAGAGTGCGTAGAGCGAGCGCGCGTCCAGGTCATTGGGGTAGCGGCGCGCGAGTGCTTCAAGCGCACTGCTGTAATTTGCGTCGCGCCGCGGCTTGTCCCCGTCGCCATACAGCTGCTCCACTGAGGCCAGGTACTCGCGTTCGCGCGCGCTAGGCGCCCTGGACAGCCGCTGTTCGGGCGTCGCGCCCAGCCTGGCCAGGGCGGCACGCGCGGCAGCGGTATCCTGCTCATTCCACAGGGTGTGGTTATAGCTAAGTGCCTCGCCCCAGACGGCCATGGCGAACCCGGGCTCGGCACGCTCGGCCGCCTGGAAGGCATTGCGTGCCGCGGCGTACTCGAAGCTATGCAACAGCAACAGCCCGCGCAGGAAATGCGCTTGCGCCTTTGGGGACCCCGAGGTCGAAAAGTGGCTGATGCCCAGGCCGCCGTTCACGCTCTCGCTGGCATGATGCGCCGGGTCATGCGCCAATGCGACGCCAGCCAGCGTGGCGCTGACGAGGAGCGCAGCGATTCCGGGGCTGCGCTTCGCTAACATAGTGGCGACGTGTCCAAGGCGAAAATGTAGCATAGACCTACGGGCCAGCGCGACGGGGGAAGTTTTGAGGCAAGCACCTGCAGAGATCCGCGGCGTCCGCGTCCGCTGGCGAATATTCTCGCTGATCGTTGGGTTCGCGATGATCGTCTACTTTCAGCAGCGCAGTGTGTCGATTGCGGCTGAAAGGATCATGCCTGAGCTGTCGCTGACCCAGATGCAGATCGGCTGGCTGCAGTGGGCGTTCGTGTTCACCTACGGGATGTTGCAGTTTCCGGGTGGCGTGTTTGGCCAGCGCATCGGCGCGCGTCGAGCACTCACCTCGATCCTGCTGGTGGCGGTTTTTGCCACCGCCCTGGTGCCGCTCGCGCCCACGCTGTTCACGGGCACGGCGCTGTTCGCAGTGCTGCTAGGCACCCAGTTCCTGCTCGGGATTGCGCACGCGCCGTTCATGCCGGTCTGTGCCGGCGTCATGGCGGCCTGGTTGCCCTCGCGCCGCTGGGCGCTCGCGCAGGGCATACACACCTGCGGCCTGCAGATCGGCGCGGCCCTGGCGCCACCCATACTGGTCATGCTGATGCAGGCATTTGGCTGGCAGCGTGCGTTGTTCTGGGCCGCCCTGCCGCCGCTGGCATTGATCGCGGTCTGGTTCTGGTACGCGCGCAACACAGCTGCCGAACACCCGGCAGTGTCGGCACCTGAACTTGTCGAGCTCGGGACACCCGTCATGCCGACCAGCGACAGTGGCGTCAGCCTCGAGCGGATCCGCCACATCCTCGGGAATCGCGGCATCCTGTTGCTCACCGGTTCCTATATCTGCATGAACTACGTTTTTTATCTGCTGGCGAGCTGGTCATTCCTCTACCTGATCCAGCAACGCCATTTCACGGCGCTGGAGGGTGGCTGGCTTGCCAGCCTGCCGCCGATCGGCGCGGCAATCGGTGCCGGCAGCGGCGGAATCATCACCGATGCCCTGGCCCGGCGCTTTGGTACGAAATGGGGGTATCGCCTGGCTCCACTGGTGGCGCTGCCGACAGCCGGGTTGCTGCTGCTGGTCGCCGTTTACATCTCGAGCGCCTACGCCGCGGTCGCGGCTCTGACGCTCGCCTTTGCTGCGGTGGAAATCACTGAAGGCGCCTACTGGGCAGGAACCATGCAGATTGCCAGGGCTGACACGATGGCAGCGACCGGCGTTCTTAATACCGGCGGCAATTTCGGTGGGGTACTCGGTATTCCGGTGGTCGCCTTCCTCTCCGGTCATGGCGCCTGGGATGCGGCGTTCCTGATCGGCTTCATTTGTGCGCTGCTTGCGGCACTCGCCTGGTTTGCAATCGACACCTCCAGTTCGCTGGCAGCGCAGCCAGGCGCCGCGGCATAGTTGGTCCCATGAAGAACCGTTACTCCGCACTTGCGCTCGCGCGGCACGCGCTGACCGGGCGGCGCTGGCACCGCGCCTGGCGAGCTGCGGCGCCCCGGCCCGACTACGACGTGGTCATCATTGGCGGCGGCGGTCATGGGCTGGCAACGGCGTACTACCTGGCGGCCAACCATGGCATCAGGCGGGTCGCCGTGCTCGAGCGTGCCTATATCGGTTCCGGCAACGTGGGTCGCAACACGACCTTGATCCGCTCGAATTACCTGATGGCCGGCAACACCCAGTTCTTCGAGCATTCGCTCAAGCTGTGGGAAGGGCTATCGCACGAACTCAATTTCAATGTGATGGTGTCGCAGCGCGGCCAGGTCGTGCTCGCGCACGGTCCGTCGCAATTCGATGTGCTCGCGCGCCGCGGCAACATCATGCGGCTCAATGGCATCGATGCCGAGCTGCTCGAGCGCGGCGATCTCATCCGCCTGCTGCCCTACCTCGATTATTCCGCCGACACCCGCTTTCCGATCTATGGCGGCCTGCTGCAGCGCCGCGCCGGCACCGTGCGCCACGATGCGGTCGCATGGGGCTACGCGCGCGCTGCCGACGACTGCGGGGTCGACATCATCGAGAACTGCGAGGTCACGGGCTTCGTGCGCGAGCATGATCGCATCAGCGGTGTGGTCACCAGCCGAGGCACGATCGGGGCCGGCAGCAGCGTGATCTCGGTGGCCGGACACTCCTCGCAGGTGGCAGCGCTGGCGGGGCTGCGCCTGCCGGTCGAAAGCCATCTCCTGCAGGCCTTTGTCACCGAGCCGATCAAACCTTTTGTCGATCACGTGATCTCTTTCGGGGCGGAACTCTTCTATATATCGCAGTCGGACAAGGGTGGTCTGGTATTCGGTGGACATATCGACGGCTTCAATTCCTACACCCAACGCGGCCAGTTCGCCAAGGTGCAGAACGTGGCCGAGTGCGCCGTGGCGCTCATTCCCTCGATCTCGCGCCTGCGCCTGCTGCGCCACTGGGCCGGCATCCAGGACATGACGCCGGACGGCAGCCCCTTCATGGGCCGCACGCCACTTGCCAACCTGTACCTCAATGGCGGCTGGTGCTACCAGGGTTTCAAGGCCACGCCGGCCGCGGGCTGGTGCATGGCGCACACCGTGGCGCACGGCGAGGAGCATCCGCTCGTGCGCCACCTGTCGCTCGATCGCTTCCTGCAGGGCAACGGCCACGACGAGTATGGCCATGGCAACTGGACCTACAAGCAGTGACGCCATGCTGATCATCCACTGCCCGCACTGCGGCGCTCGCGACTACACCGAGTTCCGCTACGGCGGCGACGCGAGCAAGCGCCGTCCTGCGCACGGCAGCGGCGATCTTCGCAGCTGGCACGATTATGTATTCCTGTTCGACAACCCGAAGGGCGCGCATCGCGAGTACTGGCAGCACGTGCAGGGTTGTCGCCAGTGGCTGGTGGCCGAGCGCAATACGGCAACCAACGAAGCCGGGCGTACGCGCCTGGCAGGTGATGGAGAAGCGCCGTGAGCCGCGGCCCGTATCGATTGCCCGTTGGCGGCCGGATAGAGCGCGGTGCGCCGCTGGATTTCGAGTTTGAAGGACGCGGGCTGGTTGGTTTCCGTGGCGACACGCTGGCCGCCGCGCTGCTCGCGAATGGCATCACGCTGGCCGGGCGCAGCTTCAAGTACCACCGGCCCCGCGGTTTCCTGAGCGCCGGCGCCGAAGAGCCCAACGCTCTGATGACGCTCGGCCATGGCGGCCGTACCACGCCGAATGTGCCAGCGACCGTCACGGAGCTGCGCGAGGGACTGATCGCACGACGCCAGAATGCCTGGCCTTCGGCCGGCTTCGATGTGAAGGCTGCCCTTGGCTGGTTCGCCCCACTGCTGGGCGCTGGCTTCTACTACAAGACCTTCATGGGCCCGCGGCGCGGCTCGTGGATGTGGTACGAACCGTTTATCCGCCGCGCAGCCGGACTCGGCCGCGCGCGGCACGAGCGCGACCCGGACCGCTATGAAACGCGTCATGCCTACGCGGATGTGCTCGTGATTGGCGGCGGCCCAGCCGGACTTGCGGCCGCGGCCACGGCGGCGGGCGGCGGCGCGCATGTCGTGCTGGTCGAGCAGGATTGCGCCCTCGGTGGATCGCTCCTGGCGACACCGCTCGCCAGCCCGTACGAACTGTGGCGGCAGGATCTGGCAGCGAAACTGCAAGCACAGTCCACGGTCGAGGTGCTGCTGCGTACCACGGCGCTGGGCGTTTACGACGGCAACACGGTCGCCCTGCTCGAGCGCCACGACCATGCCGCGCCCGACCCGGGACGCGGCGCAGCGCGTGAAGTCATAGTGACCCTGCGTGCCCGCGCAATCATCTATGCCACGGGAGCCATCGAACAACCGCTGCTGTTCGGCGACAACGACCGACCGGGCGTAATGCTGGCTGGGGCGGCCCGAACTTATCTGAACCGCTACGCTATCGCGCCGGGGCGCCGGGCCGTAGTCGCGACCAACAACGATAGCGCCTGGCAGACGGCCGTTGATCTGGCCGCTGCTGGCGTAGGGGTGACGATCCTCGATCAGCGCGCTGCGGTCGACGCCGGCCTGATGCAGATTGCACTGCGTGCCGGTATCGACCTGCACCTGCGGGCGCGATGCGTGCGTGCGCTCGGTGGACGCTCGGTCTCGGGCGTGCAGGCCTCGCTCGACGGCGGGGCGCGCGTCGAGCGTGTTGCGTGCGACCTGCTCTGCATGTCGGGTGGCTGGGCGCCGGCCGCCCATCTGACTTCACACACCGGCCGCAAGCTCGTGCATCGTGACGATATCGATGCCTTCGTGCCTGGCAGCTATGCGTCCGGCCACTACGGCGCCGGAGCAGTCACCGGCACCTACTCCCATTCAGGCACGCTGCTCGAAGCAGAAGACGCCGGGCGCAAGGCCGCTGCCTGGGTTGCCTGTCCTGTAGCGGCTGCTGCGCCATGGGTGCTGCCGGTTCCAGAGCAGCCCTGCGGTTTCGAGCCAGCGCTGGCGCCTGCAGTGCCGATTCCAGGCAAAGCATTCGTGGACTTCCAGAACGACGTGACCACGCGGGATCTCGCTGACGCCCACGACGAGGGCTATCAGTCGGTCGAACACCTGAAGCGCTACACGACATTGGGCATGGGTACCGATCAGGGCAAGACCAGCAATCACAACGCGATCCGGCAGATGTCGCTGCTGCGCGAACCCACCACGCGCGAACCGACCGCAGGCTCGATCGCCGGTCGCGAGACGACCACCTTTCGCCCGCCTTTTGTGCCGGTCTCCGTTGGTGCACTCGCGGGGCGTGCTATCGGCCGGCACTTCCGGCCGACCCGGCACTCGCCGCTGCACCCGTGGCACCTGGCAAATGGCGCGGTCCTGATCGAGGCGGGCCCTTGGCTGCGCGCCTGGTATTACCGCTGGGCTGGCGACACGCCGGCTGCAGCCTATGTCGAGGAGATGCGCCTGGTGCGCGCGGCGGTCGGCATCTCGGATGTCTCTACGCTCGGCAAGATCGATATACAAGGGCCGGATGCGGCGGAATTCCTCAACCGCATCTACGTCAATGGCTTTGCCAAGCTGGCCATCGGCAAGGCGCGTTACGGCGTGATGCTGAATGACGACGCGAGCGTGCTCGATGATGGCACGACCGCTCGCTTCGGCGAGACACGCTACTTCATGACCACCACCACGGCACAGGCTGGCGAAGTGATGTCGTGGCTCGAGTTCCTGCTGCAGACCGCGTGGACTGACCTGAATGTGCAGATCGTCTCGGTGACAGATGAGTGGGCCGGCATGTCCGTGGCCGGACCGCGTGCCCGCGCAGCGCTCGAACTCGCTCTCCCGGGTATTGATCTCTGCGACGCGGCACTCCCGCACATGGGAGTGCGCGAACTGGACTACGAAGGTGTGCCGCTGCGGCTGCTGCGCCTGAGCTTCTCGGGCGAGCTGGCCTATGAACTGTATGTACCAGCCAGCCATGGCGTGGCACTGTGGGAACAACTGCTGGCACGCGCGGCACCGCTCGGCATGAAGCCCTACGGCCTCGAAGCACTCGCGAGCCTGCGGATCGAGAAAGGCCACGTTGCCGGTCTGGAGCTCGATCATCGCAATACGCTCGACGATCTCGGGCTTGGCAAGATGGCCGGGCGCGACAAGGCCTACGTAGGGCGTGAACTGCGCGCGCGCTCCGGGCTACAGGCGCCCGATCGCTGGAGTCTGGTCGGCCTCGAATGCCTCGAGCCGGCCGCGCGACTGCGCGGCGGCGCGATCCTGTTCGCCAACGACGAACCACTGGCGGGCCACGGCCGCGGCTATATCACCTCAGTGACCTGGTCCACCGAACGAGAGCAGTACATCGCCCTGGGCCTCTACCAGGGCGGTCTGCGCCACCTGGGCGAGACGGTCGTATGCGCCTACCCACTCAAGGGAGAAACAGTGCGTGCGCGGATCGCCGCACCACTGTTCCTCGATCCTGAAGGAGTGCGGCTGCGTGTTTGAGCGTCACTCGCCACTGGATGAGCCCATTGCAGCTGGCGGTCGCACCGGGAGCGCGGGCGGCAGGGCCTTGCGCCTCGGCGTGCTCCACGACTGGCAGCTCGTGCAGATCGGCGCCTTCGGGCGAGCCACTGCGCCACTCGACGCGGCGCTCGGCAGCGTGCTCGGCACCCCGCTGCCGACCTCGAATTCACTAGTGCAACGCGCCGGCGCGCGCCGGCTGTATCGCATCGCCGCCGACCAGTACTGGATCGTTACGCCGGATGCGGCGCTGTGGGCTAAACTCAGCGAGGCTGTACCAGCCACTGCCGGCAGCGTCACGCGCCTTTCCGACGCGCGCGTGCGCATCTCCATAGAGGGACCCGCCGCGACCGCGCTGCTCGGCAAAGTCGTGTCGGTGGATCTGCGGCCGCGGGCCTTTCCGGTCGGGAGCTTCGCGCAGACCGGTCTGCACCATGTCGGCGTGCTGCTCGAACGGCTCGGGCCAGAGCACTTTGAACTTTTCGCATTACGCACTTACGCGGCATCGAGCTGGGACTGGTTGATCGATGCCGCCCTGCCCTACGGATACGAGGTATTTTCAGCATGAAATCACACACCCGGGTTGCCATCATCGGCGGCGGCGTCGTTGGCTGCAGCGTGCTCTACCATCTGACCAAGGCCGGCTGGAAAGACGTCGTGCTGCTGGAACGCGACCAGCTGACGTCCGGCTCAACCTGGCACGCGGCCGGTGGTTTTCATACGCTCAACGGCGATCCAAACGTCGCCAAGCTGCAGGGCTACACGATCTCGCTCTACGATGAGCTTGAAAAGATCTCGGGTCAGTCCTGCGGCCTGCACCGTTCTGGCGGCCTGCTGCTCGCCGACACGCCGGAGCGCATGGAATGGCTCAAGATGGCGCACGCCCGCGCCCGTTATCTCGGACTCGAGACCTCACTGCTGACAGCGCGCGAGGCCAAGGAGCTGCTGCCGCTGATCGAAGAGAAGTATTTTGTCGGCGCGATGCTGGATGCCGCTGACGGCAACCTCGATCCCTACGGCACCACTCATGCCTACGCGAAGTCGGCCAAGCTCGGCGGCGCGGAAATCTACATACAGACGCGGGTGACTGCGCTCACGCGGCGCAGTGACGGGACCTGGGATGTCGTTACCAACCAAGGCACGATCAACGCCGAGCACGTCGTCAACGCGGGCGGCCTGTGGGCGCGCGAAGTCGGTCGCATGGTCGGCATTGAACTACCGGTACTGGCGATGGAACACATGTACCTGGTAACCGACGAGATTCCGGAAGTGGTGGCCTACAACCGCACGCACGGCCGCGAACTCCCGCACGCCATCGACTTCAAGGCCGAGATCTACATGCGCCAGGAGCGCAATGGCCTGGTGCTGGGCACCTACGAGCAGGCCTGCGTACCCTGGCAACCACGCGAGACCCCGTGGGATTTCGGCACCGAGCTGCTGCCGCCCGATCTCGATCGCATCGCCCCGTCGTTGGAGATGGGTTACCAGCACTTTCCGGCGATGGAGCGCGCCGGCATCAAGCGCGTGGTCAACGGGCCCTTTACCTTTTCACCCGATGGCAATCCGCTGGTGGGTCCGGTGCAGGGCGTACCGGGGTTCTGGTGCGCCTGCGCCGTGATGGCCGGTTTCAGCCAGGGCGGCGGCGTCGGGCTGGCGCTATCGCAATGGATGGTCAACGGCGACCCGGGCTTCGACGTCTGGGCGATGGATGTCGCGCGCTTCGGCGAGTGGGCGACGCGCCGCTACACCAATGAGAAAGTGCGCGAGAACTATTCGCGCCGCTTCTCGATACGCTTTCCGAACGAGGAGCTGCCGGCCGCGCGCCCGCAGCAGACCACGGCGCTCTACGACGTCATGCTCGCGCAGGGGGCCGTCATGGGCGACAGCTGGGGCCTGGAGACACCGCTCTGGTTCGCGCCGCGCGGCGTTGCGGCGGTCGATAAAGTCTCCTTCCACCGGTCCAACGATTTCCCGCACGTCAAGGCAGAGTGCCTCGGCGTGCGCAACGGCGTCGGCGTCACTGAAATCGCCAACTTCGCCAAGTACGAATTCACGGGTGCGGGGAGCGAAGCCTACCTGGCGCGGCTGATGACCAATCGCATGCCGAAAGCAGGACGGCTGATCCTGACGCCGATGCTCAATGAGGCCGGCAAGCTGATCGGCGATTTCACCATTGCCAGGGCCGGCCCGGAACGCTTCCTGATGTGGGGTTCGTCACAGGCGCAGATCTATCACCTGCGCTGGTTCGAGGCACAGCTGCCGCAGGATGGTTCGGTGCGCATTCGCCGCTACGACATGGGGCTGGTCGGATTGTCCATCGCCGGTCCGCGCTCGCGCGAGCTGCTCGCGCTGCTGTGCGACGAGGACGTGAGTGGCGCTGCGTTCCGGTTCATGGACCATCGCTCCATGGATATCGCCAACGTCCCGGCAATGATCAACCGCGTGACCTACACCGGCGATCTGGGCTACGAGATCTGGGTCGCGCCCGAATACCAGCGCCGCCTGTATCTGTCGATCATGGCCGCGGGTAAGAACC
Organism: Gammaproteobacteria bacterium; assembly: GCA_043744295.1. GTDB lineage: Bacteria > Pseudomonadota > Gammaproteobacteria > Steroidobacterales > Steroidobacteraceae > FEN-1191. The sequence goes on from JAYTUZ010000140.1 coordinate 9,588, forward strand.
TCGGCATCGTCAACTTCGGGATGCGCGCGCTGCTCGGCCTGCGGCTCGAGAAGAACTTTCCGACCTGGTATCGCGAGCTGCGCCCGATCTACGGCGTCATCGAGGCGGGGCTCGAGCGTTTCGTCGACTTCAAGAAGCCCGAGTTCATCGGGCGTGCCGCGGCACTGCGCGAGCAGCAGAGCGGCGGCACACTGCGGCGGGTCAGCTTCGTGGTGGCAGCGGCCGATGCCGACGTGCTGGGCGATGAGCCGATCTGGCACGACGGCAAGGTCATCGGCTGGGTGACCTCGGGCGGCTATGGTCACTACGTGGATCGCTCGCTGGCGCAGGGCTATGTGCCGGTCGCGCTGAGCCGCGAAGCCTCAGAGCATGGCTTCGAAATTGAAATCCTGGGTGAGCGACGGGCAGCTACCATCATCGAACAACCCCTGTTCGATCCCGAGGGGCTGCGGATGCGCATGTAAAGCCCTGGCCTACGGGGTCCAGCATGCCGGCCGCTGCGGCGTGACAGCCTGGCCGGGATAGTCAAACCCGGCAATCGCCTCATTGCGCCTGATCGGCCCCGTAGCGGTCTTGATTGCTCCCGTCCAGGAGCCGTACATGGGATTGGGCAGCATGAACCAGGTGTCGCCCCAGCGTGACTGAGCTTGCGCAGCGCCCGTCGCCGCACACCGATCTGCCATCGGTAACGCTCTTATATCCGGATAGAAATCACCGAGGTCATCTCCGAGCACCATCACAACGTGATAATGCCTGGCCAGCTCCAGCCGGCGCGCGTGCTTCTCGCTTTCAGCCCAACGCCGCGTATGAGTGAGCGGGTCGGGATCGCTCTTCATCAACACATCGTCAAGCCCGACCTGATAACCCGTGTCCGCGATGAGTCGATTGATGTTGTTGACCGTCTCGCGCCGCTGCGGACAGCGATCTGCACCACGCGGGTTGCACTCCCGGTTAGTGATGAATTCAGCACGGATATTGATGCCACGCTGGCGCAGCTCACCGAGCCTGGCAAACATATCCTGCGCACCTGGCACCAGTGCCGCCTGCTCCAGCGATGACCAGCAGTCCCAGACGTCGTCGTTGTCGTCTTCGGCGTTCTCCAGATTCAGCAGTGCCTGATTCGGGGAGTTGTCGAGCACCGTCTCGTCGATATCCATCAGCACCGCATAAGGCGTTCCGGCCGCAGGCGCGACCGGCTGTTCCATCGCCGCCAACGGCGGGCTGTGCCGGGGGCTGGCAAAGATCCGATCAAGCCGGGCTACCGCGGCGCGAAAGACGCTGGTGGCATTGGCCCGGTATTCGACCGAGGTCTGCGTCCACGCGATGGCATTGAGGTCCGCGTTCGGATACGTGGGCGGCTGCCTGACCCTGAGCCGGGCCCGCTCACAGACTTGCGCGGCAGGCACAGGATCGGCGATCGCGACTCGCGCTGTCGCGTTCGACAACGGCGAGTGTACGGTAGTGGTTGTGCATGCTGCGAGACCCGCGATGAAGACCACGATGCCAGCAGTGCCTCGGCTTTGAACACTCATATCATCCCGCCTTTGGACGCACCAGCATCGCGTCTTCGTTGCCAAGTAGCCCGCGGCGCGCACGCCACTGGGACACGATGCCGCCGGCGATGCCGGCGACCAGGAATATTGCCGTGATCACCGGGTTGTAATAGACGATTGCGACCAGAGAAACGAGCGCCAGCAGCAGTGCCACGATCGGGAACAGCGGGTAGGCGGGTGTCAGAAATGGCCGCTCCAGGTGCGGCTCGATGCGCCGCAGCCGGAACAGGCTCGCCAGACTCAGAATGTACATGACGATCGCGCCGAGCACGGACATCGTGACGATGCTCGCGGTCAAGGGTTGTCCGGAGATCGTGATGAGCTGGTCGGAATAGATGGCCGCGATGCCAACCACGCCACCGGCCAGGGTGGCCACATATGGGGTTCGGAAGCGCGGGTGGATGGCCGCCAGCCCGCGCGGCAGGAATCCGGCCCGCGCCAGCGCAAAAATCTGGCGCGAGTAGCCCATGATGATGCCGTGAAAGGATGCGATCAGCCCGAGCAGCCCGATCCACACCAGCAGATGCAGCCAGCCACTCTTCGCACCCACCACGATCTTCATCGCCTGCGGCAGCGGATCGTTGATGTTGGCAAGACGCTGCCAGTCGCCGACCGCGCCGGCGAAGATCATCGTACCGAACGCGAGTGCGACCAGGGTCAGGATGCCGGCAATGTAGGCGCGCGGGATGGTGCGCTTCGGGTCCTTCGCCTCCTCGGCGGCCATCGCGGCGCCTTCGATCGCCAGAAAAAACCAGATCGCAAAGGGTATCGCAGCAAACATCCCACCGACTGTCGCGAGCGAGGGCGTGTCATGCCCGCCCCAGCCGCCCGCCGTGAAATTGGACCAGGCGAAGCCACCGGCCACGACGCCCATGAACACCAGCAACTCGGCGATCGCCAGGATCGTCACCACGAGTTCGAAGGTTGCAGCGATCGTGACCCCGACGATGTTGAGCGCCATGAACACAAAGTAGGCTGCGACCGCGGCGCCACGCGCCGACAGCGCCGGAAACTGCACGTTCAGGTAGGCGCCGATCGCCAGCGCGATGGCCGGCGGGGCGAACACGAACTCGACCAGTGTCGCAAAGCCCGCGACGTAGCCGCCGAGCGAACCGAACGCGCGATAGCTGTAGGCAAAGGGGCCGCCGGCGTGCGGTATGGCGGTGGTCAGTTCGGTGTAGCTGAAGATGAAGGTGGTGTACATCAGCGCGATGAACACCGTGGTGACCAGAAAGCCGAGCGTGCCCGCCTGAGCCCAACCGTAGCTCCAGCCAAAGTACTCACCTGAGATCACCAGCCCGACGGCGATGCCCCACAGATGCAGGCCGCTGAGCGTGCGCGCGAGTCCGGGCTTGTTCTCAGTCATGATGTTGGCACCGTGGTATGACCTGCTGCTCCAGCCAGTTGCGGATTTCCAGGAGCCGCACGGCTTCGCTGGCCATCGCGGGGCCGAGCCCGTGCTTCCAGAGCAGCGTCGTGTCCGCGGGCTGGCTTTGCAGCTGACGCAACTCCACCGCGAAATCGCGTAGCGCCGCCTGGTCGCGAAACAGGCCCTCGTCGACGAGCGTCCTGCCGTAGCGCTCGGCCGCGGCGGCAATATCGATGTAGTCGTATTCGGGGTGATACTGCACGCCCCAGAAGGTCGTGCGGCCGTGCCTGAAGGCGGCTGCCTGCAGTCCCATGTCGTTGCTGGCGAGCATCACTGCTCCTGGCGGCAACGATTCGATGTCATCGCGATGGATGGTCGGCGCCTCGAACACCGTGGGCTTGCCGGCAAACAGCGGGTGCGCGCGACCGGCCTCGCTCAACAGGATGCGGCGCGCAAAGCCAAATTCGCGGCCGCGCGGATTTTTGCGCACCACGCCGCCGGCCGCGGTCACCGCGATCTGCAGCCCCCAGCAACTGCCGAAGAACGGCACGCCAGTTGCAAAGACCGCCCTGGCAACTTCAATCTGGCGCTCGATCGCGTCACCACCGTTGTAGATGTTGAGCGCCGAACCGGTGATCGTGACGCCATCATAGCTCGCCAGGCTGGCACCCATGGGCAGCGCGGGAGCCGCATCCGCGGGCCGGATGATGTCGCACACCAGATCGGGCATCAGGCGCTTGAGAATGCGCGCATAGCCGCTGCCCGAGTCGTAGCCGAGCGCAGCGCTCTGTCGGGCGCGAATCTCAGCGACATTGCCATCGACGATTAGAATGCGCGGCGCGGCCACGGCTCAAGTCCCGACGACTGGTTGACCTGAGACCGCGGCACGAAAGATGCGCTCCAGATCGGCCGCCGTGACGGGAACCGGATTACCGGAGGCAGACGGATCGATGGCCGCCTCGGCGCCAATGACCGCCGCATTTCCGACATTCACGCCGATCTCGGCGAGCGTATGCGCGATCCCCAGTTCACGCCGCAACGCCAGCAACCATGCATAGACACCCTCATAACCGCGCCCCGGCAGGTCGAGAACGCGGGCGATGATCTCGCACCTGGCGGCAATCGCCGCGCGATTGAATTGCATGACGTAAGGGAGCACGACGGCGTTGGTCAGCCCATGGTGGGTGTTGAAGAAAGATCCGACTGGATGCGCGATGGCATGCACGCCGCCGAGTCCCTTCTGGAACGCCGTCGCGCCCATCGAGGCCGCGGCCAGCATGTAGGCGCGCGCTTCGATATCCGCGCCGTTCGCGCAGGCGCGCGGCAGGTAGCTCGCGACCAGGCGCATGCCCTCGAGGGCAATGCCGTCCGCGAGCGGGTGAAACCCGGGCGCGCAGTAGGCTTCGAAGCAGTGCACGAAGGCATCCATGCCGGTCGCGGCGCTCACCCAGCGCGGCAACCCCACGGTCAGTTCCGGATCAGAAATGACGACCTTCGGCATCATCAGCGGGTGAAAAATGATTTTCTTCTGGTGCGTAGTTTCGTTGAGGATGACCCCGGCACGCCCGACCTCGGAGCCCGTGCCGGCCGTAGTCGGAATGGCGACCACCGGGGCGATGCCAGCGGCGTCCGCGCGCGTCCACCAGTCACCGATGTCCTCGAAATCCCACAGCGGCCGCGTCTGCCCGGACATGAACGCGACCACCTTGCCGGTGTCGAGCGCTGCGCCGCCGCCCATCGCGACCACGCCATCGTGCTCGCCTGCGCGGTAGGCGGCCAGCCCTGCCTCGACGTGCGCGGCGGTCGGGTTGCCCTGCACGCCACCAAATACTGGCGCGCCGCCTACTGCCGCACTGGCGTCGCGGACCATGGGACTGTTGATGAGCCCCTGGTCGGTAACGAGGAGCGGTCTTTCGATGCCTGCACGCTGGCAGGCGGCCGGCAATTCCGCGATGCGCCCGGGCCCTGCCCAGATGGTCGTCGGGAAATTCCAGTTGCCCTTGAGTACGACGCTCATGTCTTGATCCTGAAGTGATAGGACTTGGGCCGGGTGAGCTGCTCGAAACCCACCCGCGAGAGGGTGCAGCCTCGGCCCGAATTCTTGACGCCGGTCCAGGCGAGTGCCGGATCGAGGTAGTCGCAGCGATTGAGAAACACCGTGCCGGTCTCGATCTGATCGCCGAGCGCTTCGGCAACCACCGCATCCGCGGAGAATATGGCGGCGGTCAAGCCGTAATCGCTGTCGTTCATCAGGCGCACGGCCTCCGCGTCCGAGCCCACGCGGACGATGCCGACGGCCGGGCCAAAACTCTCCTCACGCATGATCGGCATTGAATGATCGACATCGATGAGTACCTGTGGCGCGAGATAGGGTGTGCCGCTGCGGCTGGCGGGGAAGCGGCGCTCGTCGATCAGCTGACGAGCCCCGCGAGCGAGCGCATCGCGCACCTGGCCACGCACGGCCTCCGCGGCAGACGTGCGCACGACGGGTCCGAGAGTGGTCTCAGGATCGAGCGGCGATCCGAGCTGATAGCGATGAGTGAGCTCGACCACGCCATCGACAAAAGCCTGGTACACGGGCGCGGCCACGTAGATGCGCTTGATGCCGCAGCAGGACTGGCCGGCGTTGAAGAATGCGCCATCGGTGAGCGAGTCGATCGCGTGCGCCAGATTGGCATCAGCCCGGACGTAGGCCGGATCCTTGCCGCCAAGCTCGAGTCCCGCGGTCGCAAAACCACGGCCGATCGCCTCGAGCACCGCGTGCCCGCCAGCGACCGACCCGGTAAAGCAGACATTGGCAATCCGCGCATCGGCCATCAGTCGCGAGGTATCGGCGTGCGTGAGACACAGATACTGGAACACGTGGGCCGGCATGCCGGCGGCGCTGAGCGCCTCGGCAAAGCGCTCGGCGCACAGCGGCGTCTGGTGCGAATGCTTGAGCACGACGGCGTTGCCAGCGATCAGCGCCGGCCAGATCGCGTTGACGGCCGTCAGGTACGGGAAGTTCCACGGTGCGACGACGGCGACCACGCCAAGCGGCACGCGCTTGATCTGTCTGGCAAAGCCGACCTTCTCGCCCGGATCCACTGGCGCCAGGACTGCCGCCGCAATCGAGAGCATGTAGCGCGCACGCTCCTCGAAGCCCCGCACTTCCCCGGGTGCGTGCCGCACCGGCCGGCCCATCTGCCAGCTGATCTCCGGGGCGACTTCCGCGCCCTTGGCGACAAAAGCGTCAACCGCGCGGCCCAGCAAGGCACAGCGCTCAGCCAATGGTCGTTGCGCCCAGTCGCGCTGCGCCACGCGCGCGCGCTCGAGCGCCCGCTCGATCGCCGCGGCGTCGTCGAACGGCCGCTCAACGTATACGCGGCCATCCACGGGACTCATCGTCTGTTGCATTAACGGCATGGGACCTCGTCAGATGATTTCGAAGTAGCGCGCCAGTTCCCAGTCGGTGATCGCCTTGCGGAACTCGCGTTCCTCCCACTGGCGCGTCGCGGCGTGGTGTTCGACGAACTGGTCGCCAAACAGCTCCCGCGCCGCCTTCGAAGCGGCAAAGCGCTCGGCGGCTTCCTGGAGTGTGCCCGGCAGCCGCCGCTCCGGCGCGTGCTCGCGATCATAGGCATTCGCCGCGATCGGTGCATCGGGCTCAATACGATGCTCGATGCCCCACAACCCGGAGGCAATCGCCGCCGCCAGCGCCAGGTAGGGATTGATGTCGGCCGCAGCGATGCGGTACTCGACGCGCTGGCTCGACGGGCCACCGCGAATCACGCGCAGCGCCGTGGTGCGATTCTCGACGCCCCAGGTCGCCGAGGTCGGCGCCCAGAATCCTGGGACCAGCCGCGAATAGCTGTTGACCGTCGAGGCGACCATGGCGAGCAGCTCCGGCATCAGCGCCTGCTGCCCGCCGACGAACCAGCGCATGGCGTCGGACATGTCGTGCGGCTTGGCAGGATCGTGAAATACGCTTCCGCCATCGCGCTTCTGCAGCGAGAGGTGCAGATGTCCGCTCTGGCCCGGGTACTTGTTCGACCACTTGGCCATGAAGGTCGCCATCAGGCCGTGCCGCTGCG
>JAYTUZ010000141.1:0-4551 GCA_043744295.1 Gammaproteobacteria bacterium
GCCACGGTCAGGATCATGTCGCCGCCACCCTGCCAGGGCGGCATGGCCGCAAGCAGTGATTCACGCCCATAGAGCACGCCGATGCCGGTGGGGCCGTAGACCTTGTGGCCGGAGAAGGTGTAGAAGTCGCAGTCCAGCGCACGCACATCGACGCCCTGGTGCGCGATGGCCTGCGCCCCGTCGACCAGCACCGCTATGCCACGCTTGTGCGCCAGCGCCACGATCTCGGCCAGCGGCAGCACCGTGCCCAGCGCATTGGAGACCTGCGCGACGGCAACCATTCGCGTCCGTTCATTGAGCAAGGCTGCGAATCCGGGCAAATCCAGCTCGCCAGCCGGGGTGAGGGGCGCGGCCACCAGCCGTGCGCCGCGCGCCGCGCAGGCCATCTGCCAGGGCACGATGTTGGCGTGGTGCTCGAGATGGGTGATCAGCACTTCGTCGCCGGCGCCAAGATTTGCATGACCCCAGGACTGCGCCACCAGGTTGATGGCCTCGGTGGTACCGCGCGTAAAAATGATTTCGCGGATCGAGTTCGCATTGATGAAGCGGCGCACGGTTTCACGTGCACCTTCAAAGGCGGCTGTGGCTGCCTGGCTGAGGCCGTGCACGCCGCGGTGCACGTTGGCATGTGTGGTGGTGGCGTAGTTATTGATCGCCTCGAGCACCGCACGTGGTTGCTGCGCCGAGGCGGCACTGTCGAGGTACACCAGCGGCCGGCCGTTCAGCTCGCGCGCCAGGATCGGAAAATCAGCGCGCACGCGCTCCGCGATCAACGCGCCCTGGCGGTCCAGGTAGTCATTGCTCGCGAGCGCCTGCGGGGCGGTCACTGCAGCAGCTCCGGTGCGGGCGCAGTGCTCAGGCGCGCGGCCGCCAGCCGCTGCGCTTCGCGGCGCAGCGCTGCAGGCTCCAGGGACTTGAACACCTCGCCCAGAAAAGCCCAATGCAGCAACGCCCGCGCTTCATCAGTGCCCAGCCCGCGCGACAACAGGTAGAACAGCAGATCATCGTCAAGCCTGCCGGTCGTGGCGCCGTGGCGGGCCTGGATGTCGTCGGTGTTGATGGTCAGTTGCGGTCGCAGATCGACCTCGGCGCCCACGCCATCGACCAGGCCGCGCAGCGACTGCGCCACTTTCGCGCCCCGCGCCTCGGCGCTGACCCGGGTGTCGGCATTGCAGGCGATGCGCGCCTGCCCGCTGGCAATGGCGCGAAACAGCTGCTCGCTGCGCGTGCCCGCGGCCTGGTGCAGGACCGTGAGCATGGTGTCGTTGACCTGGCGTTCGCTGGCGGCGGCGAGTGCCCGCCAATCCAGCGCGGCGCCACGACCTTGCAGCTGCACTGCGGCGGTCGAGCGTGAGGTGGCGCCGCCCACGGCAATCTGCTGCAAGCGGTAACTGGCGCGCTCCTGCAGGCGCGCCTGCAGGTTGTCGAGCAGCACCATCTGCGAATCCACCGCCAGCAGGCGCCGGTGAACCAGCGTAGCGTTCGTGGCGAGCGCCAGATCGAGACGCAGGCAAGCGAAGCTCGTGGCCGCGCCGCCGCCGAGGTGACGCTCGACCAGCTGGCAGCTGACGCCCGGTCCGACACTCAGTGCCAGGTCCAGATAGTTGGCGCCGGCGGCTGGCGTGGTGAGACTGATGATTTCCAGTGACAGCGGCGCGCTGATCTGAAGCCGCAGCGGTGTCGGCGCAAACAGGGTGGCAATGAGGCCCAGGCGCTCGTCGCTTGACGCCGCGCTCACGGCAGTCTCGGCGAGCTCGGCACGCTGCTGTTCGGCGTCACCAGCGCTCAGTTGTTGCAGTGTGCCGGGGGCAATGGCCAGATCATCACGCACCCGGCCGTCGACGAGCACCAGGCGCACGAAGCCTGGCAAGGGTGCGGGCAGGTCGACCGCAGTGAGCGCGCTGGCAGCAGGCACGGGCCCCGCCGCGGCAGTGGCGCTCGCGCCGGGCGGCAGGAAGCTCGGGATCCTGTCGAGCGCGCGCAGATTGGCGTGGCGCCAGTTTTCCTCGGCACGACCCGGCAGGCCGCGACTTAGCAGGCTGCGGGCAGCAGCCTGGCGCGTGGCGCCAACGCCAGCACCCAGGCTGGCAAACTCCTCGAGCATGCGCTGCAGTGCGCTCATGCGGCCGACTGCTCTGCCAGCAACCAGTCGTAGCCGCGCCGCTCCAGCTCGAGCGCCAGTTCGCGATCGCCGCTGCGCAGGATGCGTCCGCGCGCCAGCACGTGCACGCGATCGGGAATGACGTAATCGAGCAGGCGCTGATAGTGGGTGACCAATACCACCGAGCGCTCGGGCGAGCGCAGTGAATTGATGCCGCGCCCTACGATCTTCAGGGCATCGATGTCGAGCCCGGAATCGGTCTCGTCGAGCAGTGCCAGGCGCGGTTCCATCACCAGCATCTGCAGCACTTCATTGCGTTTCTTCTCGCCGCCTGAAAAACCCTCGTTGACGCCACGCGCGAGCAGGTTTTCATCCATCTGCATGGTGCGCATCTGGGCGCGCACCGCGTTCAGGAAATCAAAAGCGTCGATGTCGGGCTCGCCGCGATGGCGGCGGCGGGCATTGAGAGCGGCCTTGAGCAGATAGGCATTATTGACCCCGGGAATCTCCACCGGGTACTGGAAGCCCAGGAACAGGCCGGCACGGGCGCGCTCCTCGGGCGCCATCGCGAGCAGATCGGCGCCATCGAAGCGCGCGCTGCCACCGGTGACCTGGTATCCCGGGCGGCCGGCCAGCACATGCGCCAGCGTGCTCTTGCCCGAACCGTTCGGACCCATGATGGCGTGCACTTCGCCCGCTGGCACTATCAGGCTCACGCCATGCAATACCGCGGTGCCGGCGACGCTGACGCGCAGATCATCGACCTGCAACACGGGGGTGCTCATCCGACAGCTCCTTCCAGCGTGACCGCCAGGAGATTTTGTGCCTCGACGGCGAACTCCATGGGCAGTTCCTTGAAAACTTCGCGGCAAAAGCCGCTGACAATCATGTTGACGGCATCTTCGGTGCCCAGGCCGCGTTGCTGGCAGTAGAACAGCTGATCTTCGCTGATGCGCGAGGTGCTGGCCTCGTGCTCCACCGTGGCCAGCGGATTGCGGCTCTCGATATAGGGGTAGGTGTGTGCCCCGCAATGCGCACCCAGCAGCAGCGAGTCGCACTGCGTGTGATTGCGGGCGCCGCGTGCCGAGGCCATGATCTTCACCAGTCCGCGATAGGCGTTCTGGCCATGACCGGCCGAGATGCCTTTGGAGACGATGGTGCTGCGGCTATTGGCGCCGATGTGAATCATCTTGGTGCCGGTGTCGGCCTGCTGGTAGTTGTTGGCAGTCGCGACCGAATAGAATTCACCGACCGAATTTTCCCCGCGCAGCACGCAGCTGGGGTATTTCCAGGTGATGGCCGAGCCGGTCTCGACCTGGGTCCAGGAGATGCGCGAATTGCGGCCGCGGCACTCGCCGCGCTTGGTGACGAAGTTGAAGATGCCGCCGCGCCCCTCGGCATCCCCGGGATACCAGTTTTGCACGGTGGAATACTTGATCTGCGCATCATCGAGCGCCACCAGCTCGACGACCGCGGCGTGCAGCTGGTTCTCGTCGCGCATCGGCGCCGTGCAGCCTTCGAGATAGCTTACGTGGCTGCCCGCGTCGGCGATGATCAGCGTGCGCTCGAACTGCCCGGTGTTGGCCGCATTGATGCGGAAATAGGTGGACAGCCCCATGGGGCACCGCACCCCGGGCGGCACGTAGACGAAGGAGCCGTCGGAGAACACCGCGCAGTTGAGCGTGGCGTAGAAATTGTCGGTATAGGGCACCACGCTCCCCAGGTACTGCTCGAGCAGCTCCGGGTGCGAATGCACGGCTTCAGAGAACGGGCAGAAGATTACGCCGGCCTCGGCGAGCCGGCTCTTGAAGGTGGTGGCGACCGAGACGCTGTCGAAGACCGCGTCGACCGCGACGCCGGCGAGCCGCGCACGCTCGTGCAGCGGCACGCCCAGCTTGGCGTAGGTCTCGAGGAGCTTGGGGTCGACGTCCGCCAGGCTCCTGGGCGCGTCGCCCTTGGGCTTCGGCGCTGAGAAATACGAGATGGCCTGGTAGTCGATGGGCGGGTAGTGCAGGTGAGCCCAGTGCGGCTCGCGCATCTGCTGCCAGTGCGCGAAGGCGCGCAACCGCCAGTCGAGCAGAAATTTCGGCTCGCGTTTCCGGGCCGAGATTATCCGCACCACGGACTCATCGAGGCCTGCTGCGATGGTGTCGGACTCAATGTCGGTTACGAATCCATGCTCGTAGCCGCGGTCGAACAGTGCCGACAGTTCGGAATTGCCACTCATGCGCGCTCCGCACGGCCGCCGCGCAGCGCGCGCTCGAGTGCTGCGAAGCGCACCGGTTCGCCGCCCAGGCCCGCCAGTTCGACCAGCGTGATCTGCTGCAGCGAGCGGTGGATCGCGAGGTTGACCCGCTGCCACGCGCGGCCCACGCCGCAGGTACTCTCAATGCTGCACTGGTGGCTATGGGTAGCGCACTCGATCAGGGCCATGGGTCCTTCGAGCGCGT
>JAYTUZ010000142.1:0-4540 GCA_043744295.1 Gammaproteobacteria bacterium
ATGGCCCACTCATCCCACTGCGATCGCCCTGTGGGTGCTGCAGTTCGTGCTGGGTCTGCTATGGGGAGCCTTCCACGTGATTATCGTGCTGCTGCAGGCCTTCATATTCATGATGCTGACCATCGTCTATCTGTCGATGGCACATGAGCACAGCGATCATTGAGTTTGTCCGGAGTTCAGGCATTTGGTTTTCGTTTTAAGGAGTTGACATGGGTAACGTAGCGAGTTTGGCGCAAGTCCAGGGCATGACCGCGGTGGCGGTGGCAATCCTGATCGGCATGGGCGCACTGGGTACAGCAATCGGCTTTGGTCTGTTGGGTGGCAAGTTCCTGGAGGGCGCAGCCCGCCAGCCGGAACTGGTGCCGATGCTGCAGATCAAGATGTTCATCGTCGCGGGTCTGTTGGACGCAGTGACCATGATCGGCGTGGGTATCGGTCTGTTCTTCACTTTCGCCAGCCCCTTTACCAAGGGCATCGGTTGAACTGAAATCAAGCCCGCACATCCGAGGTACGCAGCGTGAATCTGAATGCAACGATCCTGGCGCAGATGTTCATCTTTGCCCTGGTGATCTGGGTCGCGATGAAGTTCCTGTGGCCTGAGATTACCGGTTCGATACAGGCCCGGGCGCAGCGTATTGCCGAGGGGCTGGCCGCTGGCGAGAGCGGCCGCAAGGAACTGGCGGCCGCCGAGACCCGCGTGGCCGAGATCGTCAAGGCGGCGCGCGATCGCGCCCTGGCGATCGAGCAGCAGGCGCACGTGCGCGCCAACGAGATTGTCGAAGCTGCGAAGCAGACGGCAGTCAGCGAAGGCCAGCGGCTGATTGCCAGCGCCCACTCACAGGTGCTGCTCGAGACCCAGAAGGCGCGCGACGAGCTGCGTCGCCAGGTAGGCGCGCTCGCCGTGAGTGGCGCCGAGCAGATCATCGGCCGCGAGATCGATGCCGGCACGCACGCGCAGCTGCTCGACAAGCTCGCCGCTGGCATGTAAGGCACAGGCTGCAGCACAACATGGCCGAACGCATCACGATCGCGCGACCCTATGCCAAGGCGGTGTTCAGGCTTGCGCGCGAGCAGAAACGGTTGCCCGAGTGGTCGACCATCCTGCAAAGGGCAGCTGCCACGGTGCTCGATGAGCGCGTCGCGCCACTGCTGGGCAGCCCGCACGCGACGCCCGGGCAACTCACCGAGCTCGTCGCTGGCATTGCATGGAGCGGCGCCGCTGATGCTGTGCTGCAGACGCAGGCGCGCAATTTCATTGCTACGCTCGCGCACTACCGGCGGCTGGGTTTCCTGCCCGAGATCGCCGCGCACTTCGAGCAGCTGCGCGCCGATGCCGAGCGCACGCTCGATGTCACGGTTACTTCAGCCGTCGCGCTTAGCGATGCACAACGTGAGCGGTTCGCCACTGCCATGCGCAAGCGCCTCGATCGCGAAGTGCGCCTGCATTGTGAGATTGATCCGGCGCTGCTCGGCGGTGCCGTGATACGCGCCGATGATCTGGTGATCGATGGCAGTGTGCGTGCAAGCCTGACACAGCTGGCTGCCGTCGCGGCCAGTTAAAGCAATAACGAGGATATTTCATGTCGATCAAAGCCTCTGAAATCAGCGATCTGATCCGTCAGCGCATCGAGAAATTCAGCTCCGCCAGCGAGGCGCGCAATGTCGGCACCGTGGTGTCGGTGACTGATGGCATCTGCCGCATCCACGGCCTGGCCGATGTCTGTTACGGCGAGATGATCGAGTTTCCCGGCAACCTGTTCGGCCTGGCGCTGAACCTGGAGCAGGATTCGGTCGGCTCGGTGGTGCTGGGCGATTACAAGAGCATCAGCGAAGGCGACACGGTCAAGACCACCGGGCGCATTCTCGAAGTGCCGGTGGGCCCGGAGCTGCTCGGCCGCGTGGTCGATGCGCTGGGCAAACCCATCGATGGCAAGGGACCGCTCAATACCAAGGCCACGGCGCCCATCGAGCGGGTGGCGCCGGGCGTCATCTATCGCAAGAGTGTCAGCCAGCCGGTGCAGACCGGTTACAAGGCCGTCGACGCGATGGTGCCGATCGGCCGCGGCCAGCGCGAGCTGATCATCGGCGATCGCCAGACCGGCAAGACGGCGCTGGCCATCGACACCATCATCAACCAGAAGTCTTCCGGCATCAAGTGCGTCTACGTCGCCATCGGCCAGAAGCAGAGTTCGATCGCCAACGTGGTGCGCAAGTTCGAAGAGCACGGCGCCATGGGGCACACCATCATTGTCGCGGCCTCGGCCTCGATGCCCGCCGCCATGCAGTACCTCTCGGCGTACTCGGGCGTGACGATGGGCGAGTATTTCATGGATAACGGCGAAGACGCGCTCATTATCTATGACGATCTGTCCAAGCAGGCCGTGGCCTACCGGCAGATCTCGCTGCTCTTGCGTCGCCCGCCGGGCCGCGAAGCCTTCCCCGGCGACGTATTCTATTTGCACAGCCGCCTGCTCGAGCGCAGCGCGCGCGTCAACGAACAGTACGTCGAGATGGTCAGCAAGGGCCGCGTCAAGGGCAAGACTGGCTCGCTCACCGGCCTGCCGATCATCGAGACGCAGGCCGGCGACGTCACCGCCTTCGTACCCACCAACGTGATCTCGATCACCGACGGCCAGATTTTCCTTGAAACCGATCTGTTCAACTCCGGCATCCGTCCGGCCATGAACGCCGGCATCTCGGTGTCACGCGTCGGTGGCGCCGCACAGACCGACATCATCAAGAAACTCGGCGGCGGCATCCGTCTGGCGCTGGCGCAATACCGCGAACTCGCTGCCTTCTCGCAGTTCGCCTCCGATCTGGACGAAGCCACCCGCAGGCAGCTTGAGCGCGGCCAGCGCACCACCGAGGTGATGAAGCAGAAGCAGTACGCGCCGATGTCGGTGGCGGAAATGGCGCTCTCCATCTACGCCGTCAACAACGGTTACATGGACAAAGTGCCGCGCAACAAGATCGTCGACTTCGAGGCGGCGCTCCAGGGGTTCGCCAGCTCGTCATTCAAGGCCGAGATTGCGGCCATCAATGCGAAACCGGAGCTCAAGGCGCATGAGGCGACGCTCAAGAAGATATGCGAAGAGTTTCTCAAGACGGGAACGTATTGAGATATGACGAGAAGGGCACACAAAGCAGTAGAGCACCCTGACCGCGCGAGCGGGGGGCACGGGGCGGCTGGCACGCATGAATGCGCGCCGTCGCTCCACGATATTCGCTTTGGGCGCACATCCATGCGTACCATCCGCCCCGCACCCGCCGCTCACTCGCCCCGCGTTGTCGCGGCCTTGCGCGACGTCGTCGGGGGCATGGCTCACGCGCTCGTGGACGCAGCTCACGTTGTTCCCGGTCATGGCGTCAACTCGTGCGCGAGCGTGGTGGCACGTGGACGAGCGCGAATGGGTGGCCGCCCAAAGCGAATATCGTGGAGCGACGGCGGCCACCCATTCGTGATCGCGCCGCGTGCCACCACGCGCCCCCAAGGTTAACCACCATGCCCGGCACAAAGGAAATCCGCACCAAGATCGCCAGCGTCAAGAGCACGCAGAAGATCACGAAAGCCATGGAAATGGTTGCGGCGAGCAAGATGCGGCGTGCGCAGGAGCGCATGCGCCTCGCGCGGCCCTATGCAGCCAAGATGCGCGCGGTGATCGGCAACCTGAATGAGGCCAACCCCGATTACCGGCATCCGTTCCTGATCGAGCGCGAAGTGAAGTCGGTGGGCATCATTCTGATCTCCACTGATCGTGGTTTGTGCGGCGGGTTGAATACCAACCTGTTCAAGAATGTGCTGCTGTTGCTGCGCGAGTGGCAGGGCAAGGGCGCGAACGTCAATCTGTGTGTGATGGGCACCAAGGGGCTGGCGTTCTTCCGGCGGCTCAGCCTGCCGATCCTGGCCAGCACCACCGGCATGGGCGACCACCCGCACGTCAGGGATCTGATCGGTGCGGTCAAGGTGATGCTCGATGCCTATCGCGACGGCAAGATCGACCGCTTGTTCCTGGTCAACGCGCAGTTCGTCAACACCATGACGCAGAAGCCGCTGGTGCAGCAGCTGTTGCCGGCGCAGCCGACCAGGGATGCCAGCCTGCCGCAGCACTGGGACTACCTGTACGAGCCCGACGCCGCGCACATACTCGACGGCCTGCTGATGCGCTACATCGAATCGCAGGTCTATCAGGGCGCGGTCGAGAACGTGGCCTGCGAAATGGCGGCGCGCATGGTGGCGATGAAGAGCGCTTCGGACAACGCCGGCACTCTGATCGGCGATCTGCAGCTGGTCTACAACAAGGCGCGGCAGGCGGCGATCACCAAGGAGCTGGCCGAGATTGTCGGCGGCGCGGCGGCGGTTTAAAGGAAACCTACATGGCAACTGGCAAGATTACACAAATCATCGGCGCGGTCATCGACGTGGAGTTTCCACGTGAATCGGTGCCGAAAGTCTACGAGGCGTTGCGGCTCGCCGATGTCGAACTGACGCTCGAAGTGCAGCAGCAGCTGGGCGACGGTGTGGTGCGCACCATTGCGATGG
>JAYTUZ010000143.1:0-4537 GCA_043744295.1 Gammaproteobacteria bacterium
GGGCTGCTGTCGAACTATTCCCACTGGCGCACGCTGAGCATCGCGACCATGTCGCACGGCTACGGCCTGTCGGTGACGCCGCTCCAGCTGGCGCAGGGCTACGCCACCCTGGGCGCTTACGGGTTGCGACGGCCGATATCGCTGCTGCGCGTCGATGGACCGGTGCCAGGCCAGCAAGTGCTCGACGGCAAAGTCTGCTACAGCCTGCTGCACCTGCTCGAATCGGTAATCACGATGTCCGGCGCCACCGGCGCGCTGGCTGCGATTCCCGGTTATCACGTCGCCGGCAAGACTGGCACGGCGTGGAAGGCCGAGGGTGGCGGGTATTCGCAGAACCGCTATGTTTCCGTATTCGGCGGCGTGGCGCCGCTGAGCAACCCGCGCCTCGCCGCGGTGATCGTCATCGATGAGCCGAGTGCCGGGAAATATCACGGCGGGGACGTTGCCGCGCCGGTGTTCTCCGCCGTGCTCGGCGGCGCGCTGCGGCTCATGGGCGTGGCGCCCGATGATCTGCCGGCAGCGGGCAAGGATGCCGTGCTCGCCGGCACCCAGGTTGCGCGCCGATGAATGCAGCGAGCATCGACACGGCGGCCGCAGCGGCCGGTAGCGGCGCTGGCACTGGCGGCCCGTGGCGACCGCTCAGGGCTCTGCTTGGCGGCGGCATTGATGTGCCCGCGCAATTCGAGATTGCCGACCTGACGATGGACTCGCGCAGCGTCACAGCGGGCGCGGCCTTTCTCGCCTGCCGCGGCCGCAGCGCGCATGGCGTGCAGTACGCGCCTGCAGCCGTTGCCGCCGGTGCGCGTGCAGTGCTGTGGGAGCCGGCGCCGGGCATCAGCGCACCACAGCTCGCTCCTGAAGTACTGGTAGTCGCGGTGCCCGACCTGAGTACCCAGGCGGGCTTCATTGCCGATCGCTTTTTCGACGCCCCCTCGGCGCGGCTCGCCGTGACCGGAATTACCGGCACCAACGGCAAGACCACCTGTGCCTGGCTGCTGGGCGCCGCACTCAGCGCCGCGGGTCGTCGCTGCGCGTATCTGGGCACACTGGGCTACGGCCTGCCGGGACAGATCCTGCCCGGTTCGCACACCACGCCCGATGCCGTGACCCTGCAACGGCAGCTGGCGCAGCTGCGCGCCGCCGGCGCCACTGCCGTGGCGATGGAAGTGTCTTCGCACGCGCTCGACCAGCAGCGTTGTGCCGGCGTGCGCTTCCAGATCGCGGCCTTCACCAATCTCAGTCGCGAGCATCTGGACTATCACGGCGACATGCAGGCCTACGCCAAAGCCAAGAGCGCGCTGTTTGACTGGCCGACGCTGGCCGCCACGGTGATCAACGTCGATGATGAACTGGGCGCAACGCTGGCCACGCGCACGCGCGCTGCCGCCACGCTGATCTGTACCGCTCGCCAGCGTGACCCCGGCAGCCTGGTGCCCGGTAGCCGCTTCGTGCAGGCGCTGCGCAGCGTGCCCGGCGCGCGCGGCCAGTGCCTCGAGCTGCGCAGCAGCTGGGGCGAGGCGCGGCTGCAGAGCGAGCTGATCGGTGAATTCAACATCGACAATCTGCTCACCGTGCTCGGGATGCTGTTGGCGTCGGGTCTGGAATTGGGCGAGGCCTGTGCAGCACTGAGTAAGTGCCGGGCGCCGCCCGGGCGCATGCAGTTGGCGGGGGGCGGTGGTCTGCCGCTGGCGATCGTCGACTATGCGCATACGCCCGATGCACTGGAAAAGGCGCTGCGCGCCGCGCGCGCGCACTGTAGCGGCCGGCTGCTGTGTGTGTTCGGTTGCGGCGGCGAACGCGATCGCGGCAAGCGCGCACCGATGGGTCGTGTGGCCGAGCTGCTGGCCGACACGCTCTACCTCACCGATGATAATCCGCGCGGCGAAGATCCGGCGGCAATCGTTGCGCAGATCCTCGCCGGCCTCAGTGCGCCGCAGCGCGCGCTGGTGCAGCACGATCGCGCCGCGGCCATCAGCGCCGCCCTGGCTGCGGCCGGGGCCGGCGATGTCGTGTTGATTGCCGGCAAGGGCCATGAGGACTATCAGCTGGTCGGCGCCGAGCGGCGCGCCTTCAGCGATCTGGCCCAGGTGCAGGGAAATCTGGCTGCCCGGAGCGCGGCATGAAACGCACCCTGGCGAATTTTGCGGCCTGCTGCGGTGGCGAACTGCGCGGCGCCGATCGTGACTTTGCCCAGGTGCTGATCGACTCGCGCCGCATTGGTGCCGGCGATATCTTCTGTGCGCTGCCGGGTACGCGTACCGACGGCCACGAATTCATCGCCCAGGCGGCGGCGGCCGGCGCGGCGGCCGCACTGGTCAGTCGCATGGGGCCGCCGAGCGCATCTGCGACGCTGGCGCAGATCCTGGTTGCCGATGTGCCCGGCGCCCTGGCGCAGGCGGCGCGTGCCTGGCGCGGCGAATTTCACGGTCCGGTGATCGGCGTAGCCGGCAGCAATGGCAAGACCACCACCAAGGAAATGCTGGCCGCCATCCTCAGCCAGCACGGTGCCTGCCTGGCGACACTCGGCAATCTCAACAATCAGCTCGGCGTGCCCCTCACCCTGTTGCGCCTGACGCCTCAGCACCACAGCGCCGTCATCGAGATCGGCGCCAATCGCGCCGGGGAGGTCGCCGAACTGGCGCTGATTGCGGCGCCCGGCATCGGCTTGATCACCAACGCCGGCGCCGAGCATCTCGAAGGCTTTGGCAGCCTGGAAGGCGTGGCGCGCGCCGAAGGCGAGCTGGTGGCGGCGCTGAAACCCGAAGGCGTGGCCATCATCAACGACGATGATCTCTACGCGCCGCTGTGGCGCGGCATGACGCGCGCGCGGGTGCTGAGCTTTGGCCTGAGCGCCCACGCCGACGTGCGTGCAATCGGGCTCGAGCTCAACTCCGATGAGCGCGGCTTCGTGACCCGCTTCACTCTGTGCAGCGCCACCGGCAACGTGCCGGTCGAACTGGCGCTGGCCGGACGTCACAACGTCTACAACGCACTGGCCGCCGCCGCCGCCGCCGTGGCCGCCGGTGCCACGCTCGCGCAGGTGGCTGTCGGGCTGGCGTCGATGCGCGCCGTGCCGGGCCGGCTGCAGTTTCGCAGCACGCGCCATGGCGCCTGGCTGATCGATGATTCCTACAACGCCAATCCCAGCTCGGTGCGTGCGGCGCTGCAGGTGCTCGCCGAGCTGCCAGGCCGACGTTGGCTGGTGCTGGGCGTTATGGCCGAGCTTGGCGAGCACACGGCCGACAGTCATCGCGAGATGGGCACGCTGGCGCGCGCTGCCGGCGTCGAGCGCCTTTATACCTTTGGGGCCGATGCCGCACTGGCGGCCGACACTTTTGGCGCCGGCGCTGAACGCCATACCGATTTCGACCAGCTGGCTGCGGCCGTCGACGCCGCTTTGCAGGCCGACGTGCGCCTGCTGATCAAGGGTTCACGCGTCAACCGGCTCGAGCGCCTGGTGGCGAAACTCACGGACGCGCCGCCAGCGCGACGGGTGGGCTGAATGCTGTACTGGGCCGCCAAGCAGCTTGCCGTGCATCTCTCGGCCTTCAACGCCTTCACCTATCTGACACTGCGCTCGATACTTTCGGCGATGTCGGCGCTGGCGATCGCGCTGCTGGTCGGGCCCTACATGATCGCGCGCCTGTCGCGCTACCAGATCGGGCAGGTGGTACGCACCGATGGGCCGCAGTCGCATCTGCCCAAGGCCGGCACGCCCACCATGGGCGGCGCGCTCATCATCGTCGCGATCGTGATTGCCACGCTGCTGTGGGCTGACCTCGCCAACCGCTTCGTGTGGCTGGCGCTGGCCGTGCTGGTCGGTTGCGGACTGGTGGGCTTCTATGACGATTATCTGAAGCTGGTGGTGCGCAATGCGCGCGGCCTGGCGGCACGCTGGAAATATTTCTGGCAGTCGCTGATCGGCATCGGCGCAGCCTGGTTCCTGTGGCGTCACGCCGCCAGCCCGGCCGAAACGGCCTACCTCGTACCGTTCTTCAAGCACGTAAAACTGCAGTTTGGTGCGGTCGGCTTCATCGTACTCAGCTATCTGATGATTGTCGGCATGAGCAATGCCGTCAATCTGACTGACGGCCTGGATGGCCTGGCCATCATGCCGGCGGTGCTGGTTGCAGGTGCGCTGGGCCTGTTCGCCTATGCCAGCGGCAACGTGGTATTTGCCGAGTACCTGCAGTTGCCGGTGATCAAGGGCGCCGGCGAATTGCTGATCTTCTGCGGCGCTCTGTCCGGTGCTGGCCTTGGCTTTCTGTGGTTCAACGCTTATCCGGCACAGGTCTTCATGGGCGACATCGGCGCGCTGGCGCTGGGCGCCGCGCTCGGCTGCGTCGGTTTCATCGTGCGCCAGGAAATCGTCACGCTGCTGATGGGCGGCGTGTTCGTGCTCGAAACCGCCTCGGTCATCCTGCAGGTCGCGTCGTTCAAGCTGACCGGCAAGCGCGTGTTCATGATGGCGCCGCTCCACCATCACTTCGAGAAGAAAGGATGGAAGGAGCCGACGATCGTGATCCGGTTCTGGATC
>JAYTUZ010000144.1:0-59541 GCA_043744295.1 Gammaproteobacteria bacterium
CCGCCCTTGCCTTTGGCTTTTTGCAGCGCGGCGTAGAGTACCTCCTGCACCAGCGTGGATTTTCCGGAGCCCGAAACGCCGGTCAGGCACACCAGCTGGTGCAAGGGAATGCGCACGTCAATATCTTTTAGATTGTGGGCGCGCACGCCGAGTAATTCGATGGCTGGCGCAGCCGCGGTGTCGCGCGCCGTCACTCCGCCGCGCGCTTCGCCCATTGAGCGCAGCGGCGGCAGGCGCTTGCGGCCGGACAGCCAGGCCCCCGTGACGGAGCCTGCATCTGCCGCTACCTCGGCCGGGGTGCCGAAGCTGACAATCTGACCGCCCAGTTCACCGGCGCCCGGTCCCATATCCAGCAATCGATCGGCGGCGCGAATAATCTGTGGATCATGTTCAACCACCAGCAGGGAATTGCCGGCATCGCGCAGGCGCTCCATCACGGCAATGACGCGGCCCATATCGCGTGGGTGCAGACCGATCGAGGGCTCGTCCAGTACGAACAGCGTATTGACCAGCGAGGTGCCCAGCGCCGTGGTCAGATTGATACGCTGCACTTCACCGCCCGAGAGC
The DNA here is from genome assembly GCA_043744295.1 of Gammaproteobacteria bacterium. Taxonomy (GTDB): domain Bacteria; phylum Pseudomonadota; class Gammaproteobacteria; order Steroidobacterales; family Steroidobacteraceae; genus FEN-1191. The sequence continues at coordinate 568 of JAYTUZ010000144.1, forward strand.
GTGCGCGATTGTCGATCGAGCGTCAGGTAGCCCAGGCCCACCTCGCACAGATAGCGCAGTCGGGTGCGCAATTCGGCGAGCACCAGGTCGGCCGCTTCATCGAAGGGCGCCGGCAGCCGCAGCTGGTCGATGTAGTCACGGCACTGCGAGACCGGTAGTGCCACCAGTTCGTGCAGCGCGAGTCCCGCTGCTGCCGAGGGCAACAACGGCACAGCACCCAGGCGCCACAACAAGGCATCGGGTTTGAGCCGGGCGCCATGGCAGGCGCCACAGGTGGTGTAGCTGCGGTACTTCGAGAGCAGCACGCGGATGTGCATCTTGTAGACGCGGGTCTCGAGCCAGGCAAAGTAGCGTCGCACGCCATACCAGGTCCTTTTTGTCCAGGGACCTTCGCCCTCGATGACCCACTCGCGCGCCGCGGCCGGCAGATCGGCCCATGGCACATCGAGGGCGATGCCCCGGCGTTTGGCGTGGCGCTCCAGATCATCCTGGCATTCGCGGAACGAGGGTGTCTGCCAGGGCTTGATGGCGCCCGCCTTCAGGGTGCGGCGCTCGTCGGGAATCACCAGCGCATAGTCGATACCGATCACGCGGCCGAAGCCACGGCACAGCTCGCAGGCGCCTACGGCTGAATTGAATGAAAACAATGCGGGCAGTGCGTCCTGGTAGGACAGATCGCAATCGGCACAATGCAGGGCGCTGGAAAATCTCCACGCCCGTTCGGACGCAGCGGCACTCGCGGGCGGATCGAGCACGTGCACCACCAGCTGTCCATGTCCGGCGCGCAGCGCGGCTTCCAGTGCTTCCAGCAAGCGTGTGCTGTTGTCGGCCGCCCGTAGCCGATCCTGGCTGACTTCCAGCAGCCGCGGCGACTCGCTGTGCAGGCGCGCGTAGCCCTGGCGTTCGAGCTCAGCACGCACTTCCGCAATGCTCATGCGCTCGGGTACCTTGACCGTGAAGCAGATCGCCAGGCGCGGATCGTCGAGCGCGGCGGCTCGTTCACGCACCTGCGAGGCTATGCTGGCCGCACTGTCGCGGCGCACCGGCAGGCCGCAGCGACGGCAGTACAGGGTGCTGGCACGCGCGTACAGCAGCTTCAGGTGATCGTTTATCTCGGTCATGGTGCCGACCGTGGAGCGCGAAGTGCGCACCGGGTTGACCTGATCGATGGCGATCGCCGGCGGAATGCCTTCGATGCGGGTCACCTGTGGCTTGTCGCAGCGATCCAGGAACTGGCGCGCATAGGGGGAGAAGGTCTCGACATAACGCCGCTGCCCCTCGGCATACAGGGTGTCGAAGACCAGCGAGGACTTGCCGGAACCGGAGACGCCGGTGACCACCACCAGCTGGTTCAAGGGGATGTCAAGATCGAGGTTCTTGAGATTATTCTGGCGCGCACCCCGCACCAGGATGCACTCGTTAGCGTGCTCAGGCATGCGCGGAACTTTAACCGAGTATTCTGACCGGGTGGAGAGCAGCGCCGACTATAATCTGCCCATGCAAGCCGCCCCCGCACTCCAGAGCTTTTTGCCCGCAGCCGCCCGGCGGCCGGCTGCGCCCTACCTGCCGATGACCGGCGCCGAGATGGCAGCGCTCGGCTGGGAGCAGTGCGATGTCATTCTGGTCAGTGGCGATGCCTATGTGGATCACCCCAGTTTTGGCATGGCACTGATCGGCAGGGTGCTGGAAGCCCAGGGCCTGCGGGTCGGCATCATCGCGCAGCCCGATTGGCATAGCGCGGAAGCTTTCCGCGCGCTGGGCCGGCCGCGACTGTTCTTCGGCATTACCGCCGGCAACATGGATTCCATGGTCAATCGCTACACCGCCGAACGGCGCGTGCGCAGCGATGATGCCTACACGCCGGGCGGCGAGGGCGGCAAGCGACCTGATCGCTCGGTGATCGTCTACGCGCAGCGGGCCCGTGAGGCTTATAAAGATGTACCCATTGTCATCGGTGGTATCGAGGCCTCGTTGCGCCGCATTGCGCACTTCGACTATTGGTCGGAGAACGTGCGTCGCTCGGTGCTGCTCGATGCCAAGGCCGACCTGCTGGTGTTTGGCAATGCCGAGCGGCAGATTCTGGAGCTCGCGCGCCGCCTGGATGCGGGCGAGCGCATCCAGGCCATCGATGATCTGCGTGGCACGGCCTTCGTGCGCCGCACCTGGCCCAACGAGTTCATCGAGATTGATTCAACCCACCTCGATGCGCCCGGGCCGCTGAATCCGCCCATCGATCCGTACGCCATGAGCGCGAAACCAGCATCCGGTGAAGCCGCGCCCGTGGCGCCAGCAACGGCGACCCCCGCCGCCGTGCCGGTACGCTTCGCGCGCGGCGTTCGCAATCAGGATCGCGAGCGCAGCGTGATCCGCCTGCCCTCGTTCGAACAGGTTGAGCGTGACCCGGTGTTATACGCGCACGCCTCGCGCATCCTGCACCTGGAATCCAACCCCGGTAACGCCCGTGCCCTGGTGCAGCGTCACGGCGATAAGGATCTGTGGCTCAATGCGCCGCCCATTCCGCTGGCCATGCACGAGATGGACTGGATCTACGATCTGCCCTTCAAGCGCCAGCCACACCCCGCCTACGGCAAGGCCAATATTCCCGCCTACAAGATGATCCGCTTTTCGGTGGCCATCCAGCGCGGCTGTTTCGGTGGCTGCACCTTCTGTTCGATCACCGAGCACGAAGGGCGCATTATCCAGAATCGCTCGGAACAATCGGTCATTCGCGAGATCGAAAAGATACGCGACACGGTGCCAGGCTTTACCGGCGTGATCTCGGACCTCGGCGGTCCGACCGCCAATATGTATCGCATCGCCTGCAAGAGCACCGAGATCGAGAGTGCCTGCCGGCGACCGTCCTGCGTGTTTCCCGGCATTTGTCCCAACCTCAACACCGATCACAGTGCGCTCATTCAGCTCTATCGGCGCGCGCGTGAATTGCCGGGCGTCAAGAAGGTGCTGATCGCCTCGGGTGTGCGCTACGACCTGGCGATCGAATCACCCGAATACGTCAAGGAGCTGGTGCAGCACCACGTCGGCGGCTACTTGAAGATTGCGCCCGAACACGTGAGCGAGGGGCCGCTCTCGAAAATGATGAAACCCGGTGTCGGCAGCTATTATCGCTTCAAGGAATTGTTCGACAAATATTCGAAAGAGGTTGGCAAAGAGCAGTACCTGATTCCCTATTTTATCGCCGCGCACCCGGGCACGACCGACGCCGACATGCTCGAGCTCGCCCTCTGGCTCAAGCGCAACGGCTTTCGTGCTGATCAGGTGCAGGCCTTTCTGCCCTCGCCGATGGCCAGCGCCACGGCCATGTATCACACCGGCAGGAATCCTTTGCAGCGGGTCACGCGCAGCAGCGCCGGCGTCAGCGTGCCCAAGGGCCTGAGGGTGCGGCGGCTACACAAGGCGTTCCTGCGCTATCACGATGCCAACAACTGGCCGCTGCTGCGTGAGGCGTTGCGGCGCATGGGGCGGGCCGATCTGATCGGCCCGGGGCGCGAACAACTGATCCCGGCCTGGCAACCACAGGGCACGGGTGATCAGCGTGAAGGGCAGCGCCGCCAGCCGCTGCGCACGCAGCACACGGGCTTGCCGCGCACGCCAGCGGCGCCGCGCAGCAAACCCAGCGGACGCGGAGTGCGGCGTCCCCGTCCGTGAACAGCGCAACCGCCCGACGGGCACTGATCGCCGGCAGCATATTGCTGGCGCTGGCGACGGCCATCGGCGCGTTTGCCGCACACGCTTTGAAGACGCGACTCGCCGCGGATCGCTTCACAGTGCTGCAGACCGCGGTGCTGTATCAGTTCATTCATGGCCTGGGATTACTGATCCTGGGTGTGTTTGCCGCGCAGCGCGCTGTTCGCGGCCTGGGACTGGCGATCGCCCTGTTGCTGGTCGGCGTGGTGTTCTTTTCGGGCAGCCTTTATCTGCTGCTGTGCGGCGCGCCGCGATGGTTGGGCGTGCTCACACCGGTGGGCGGCCTGTGCCTGATTGCCGGCTGGAGTATCGCGGCCTGGGCCTTGTGGCGCGCTGGCGGCGCGCATAACGCGGGTAACACATGAACCCAATCGCACTACGCACTCTGCAGGAATACTGGCGACGCTGGCTGGTGCCGGTGTTGACCGTGGGCATCTTTGCCGGCGTGATCCATGTCATTCAGCGCGAGCTGGCCCAGTTTCCACTCACGGGCATCCTCGCCCACCTGCGCGCCATTCCTGGCGCGGCAGTGGTTCGCGCCGTGGTATTTACCGCGTTGAGCTACTGGCTGCTCGGCTTCTACGACGTGCTGGCGCTGCGCTACATTGGCAAGACGGTGAGCTACGCACGCGCGGCCTTCACCTCGTTTGTCGCCTATGCCTTTGGTCACAATCTGGGCGTGGCGAGTTTCACCGGCGCTGCCGTGCGCTATCGGCTCTATGCAAGTTCGGGTTTGAGTGCCGCCGACGTCGCCGCCGTCGCCGTGTTCTGCAGTGTCACGACCACGATTGGCCTGGCGCTGCTGGCGGGCCTGGCCTTTGTCGCGGCGCCAGCCGCAGCTGCGGCCGCGCTGCATTTGAGTGCGCCGTTGGTGCTGTTGTTCGGCTGCCTGCTGCTGGGTGGTGTCAGCGCCTACGCCGCCTGGTCGCTGCTGCGTGCGGAGCCGCTCGAATTGCAGGGTTGGTCACTGCGCGCACCATTGCCCGGCGTGGCCCTGCCGCAGATCGTGTTGGCGATTGTTGATCTTGGAATTTCAGCTGCGGTGCTGTGGGTATTATTGCCAGCAAGTGCCGCAGTATCGTTGCCGCTGTTCATGGGAATCTATGCGGTGGCGATCACGGCCGGTGTGGTAAGTCACGTGCCCGGCGGTCTCGGTGTGTTTGAATCAGTAATGGTGCTGGCCCTGCCGGGCATCGCCCCCGATCAGCTGGTTGGCACCCTGCTCGCCTGGCGCGCGGTCTATTACCTGCTGCCGCTGCTGGTGGCGGCGCTGCTGTTTGCAGCCCAGGAAGTGCTGGTGCTGCGACCCAGGCTATCGCGCTTCGAACAAGCGGTGGCGGTGTACATCACGCCGATAGTCCCGCAGGTCAGCGGCGCACTGGTGTTTCTTGCCGGCTTCCTGCTGCTGGTCTCGGGGGCGACGCCGGCCATCGATACCCGTCTGGCGCTGCTGTGGCGCGCACTGCCGCTGGCGGTCGTGGAAATTTCACATCTGGCCGGCAGCGTCATCGGCCTGGCCCTGCTGGTGCTGGCACGTGCGCTGTTCCGGCGTGTGGCAGCCGCCTATCAGATGACCTTCTGGCTGTTGCTGGCCGGCATAGTCGCTTCACTCCTCAAGGGTCTGGAAGTGGAGCAGGCGCTGGTCCTGTCATTGGTGCTGCTCATCCTGTGGCTTGGCCGGCGCGCCTTTTACCGGCCCTCCGCCGTGATGGCGGAGCGCTTTACGCCGCTGTGGGTGATGAGCCTGGTCATCGTGATCTCGACAGCGGTGTGGGTGGGATTCTTCGCCCATCGGCACGTGGACTATTCGCATTCCCTGTGGTGGACCTTTGCGCTCGAAGGCGATGCGCCGCGCATGTTGCGCGCCTCGCTGATGGTGGTGTTGCTGGCGACGGCATTCCTGGCGATGAATCTGCTGCGGCCTGCACGGCCCGAGCCGGGCACGGCTTCGAGCAGCGATCTGCAGGCCGCACGCGCCTTGCTGGCGCACTCCGACCAGGCGCTGGCCAACGCCGTGCTGACCGGCGACAAGCGGGTGCTGTTCAGTGAAGCGCGCGACGCCTTCCTGATGTACCAGGTCAGCGGCGGCAGCTGGATTGCCCTGGGCGATCCCGTGGGGCGGCGCGAGAGTCACGAAGAACTGGTGTGGCAGTTTCGTGCGCTTTCTGACCGGCACGGCGGCCGCACTGTGTTCTACCAGGTCAGTGGTGAACGCCTGCCGCTGTATGTTGATCTTGGCCTGGCAGCACTGAAGCTGGGTGAAGAGGCGCGCGTGCCATTGGCCGATTTTTCACTGGAAGGCAGTGCGCGCGCGGAGCTGCGCACCCAGCGCCGACGCGCTGAACGCGACGGCGCCACCTTCGAAGTGTTGTCCGCCGCGCAGCTCACGCCGCTGATGCCGCGGCTGCAACAGATCTCCACGGCCTGGCTCGAAGACAAGGCGGCTGCCGAGAAGGGTTTCTCGGTCGGCGCGTTCACGCCCGGATATCTCAGTAATTTTCCGCTGGCGCTGGTGCGCTGCGAGGGTGATCCGGTGGCCTTCGCCAGTTTGTGGATGGCGGGTGATGGCGGCGAGCTGGCCGTCGATCTCATGCGCTTTGGTCCCGACGCGCCGCGCGGCGCCATGGATTTCCTGTTCATCGAGCTCATGCTCTGGGCGCGCAGCCAGGGTTACCGCTGGCTCAACCTTGGCATGGCGCCGCTGGCAGGGCTCGAACAGCATCCGCTCGCGCCAGTCTGGCATCGCGTCGGCAATTTTGTGTTTCGGCACGGCGAGCATTTCTATAACTTCGATGGCTTGCGTCGCTACAAGGCGAAGTTCAACCCGGTTTGGGAATCAAAGTACCTGGCATCGCCGGGCGGCCTGGTGTTGCCGCGGGTGTTGCTGGATGTATCGGCGTTGATTTCCGGCGGCGTTCGGGAGATTTTCAGCAAATGAGATATTCACTGCTGCTCGCGCTGCTATGCGCCACAATCTGCACCAGCCTGCCGGCCGCCGAACGTGAATTCGACTATGGCCCGCCGTTTGGCCGCATTGCGCTCTATATGCCGGAGGGCAAGCCGCGCAGCATGGTGCTGTTTCTTTCCGGCGATGGCGGTTGGCATCTGGGCGTCGTCAGGATGGCGCGCGCCTTCACTGCGGCCGGCGTCGCCGTCGCGGGCCTGGATGTGCGCCACTACCTGGCCGACATCGCCGCGCATCCCGGGCCCTGCCGCTACATGGCCGCGGACTTTGAAACCCTGGCGCATCGCGTACAACGCGAACTGCACCTGGATGATTACCAGTTACCACTGTTGTACGGCTACTCCTCAGGCGCAACCGTGGCCTATGCGATCCTGGTGCAGTCTCCACCCGGCACCTTTGGTGGTGCGGTGAGTCTGGGATTCTGCCCTGACCAGAAATTTGGCGGCGTGCCGCTGTGTCCTGGCCCCGGAGCGCAACTGAGCTATCGCCCGGGAGCCAAGGGCTCATTCGTGTTCGATCCGGCGGCACGGCTGGGCGATCGCTGGATTGCATTTCAGGGCCAGAATGATCAGACCTGCCCGGTCACTGCGGTCGACGAATTTGCCCGGCAGGTTGGTCATTCCACGGTAATTCGACTTGCAGGCGTGGGCCACGGCTTCGGCGTTGAAGACCGATGGCTGGCGCAGCTGGTGGCGACCGTGGACACACTGGCGCCGCGTGCGCAACCCGGTGCGCAACCCGGTGCGCAGGCCAGCGTCGATGATCTGCCGCTCATAGAACAACCCGCCACGCACGGCGCGGCCGACCTGCCGATTGCCTTGCTGCTCACGGGCGATGGCGGCTGGGCGGGTCTCGATCGCGGCATGGCCGCAGAGCTGGGTGCGCGCGGCCTGCCGGTCGTGGGACTGTCGACGCTCAGGTACTACTGGAAGGCGCGCACGCCGGAGGAATCGGCGCGCGCCGTCGCGCGCGTGATCACTCACTATCTTGCGCTGTGGAAGCGGCAACGTGTGCTGTTGATTGGTTATTCGTTTGGCGCGAATGTCCTGCCCTTCATTGTCAATCGCCTGCCGCCCGAACTGCAGGCACGTATCGCCGGTGTCGGGCTGCTGGGGCTCGATGACTACACCAGTTTTGAAATCAAGGTGACTGGCTGGTTGCCGGGCTCCAGTAGCGGCGAACTGCCGGTGCGCCCGGAGATCGAAAGGATGACGGGCCTCAAGGCGCTGTGTCTTTACGGCGGCGGTGAGCAGCACGATCCCTGCGCCGCGCTGGCGGGCCGCAACTTGCGTGCGCTCGAGGTCGGCACCGGCCATCATTTCAGCGGCGCCTATGCGCAACTGGCCGACGCGCTATTGCAGGGCAGTGGCATCAACGCGCCCGGAACGACTGCTACGCAGTGAGCGCTGCCACTTTTGCTGATCACGCCCTGGCGCAGGCCCTGCGCGCCGCGCTGGGCGAGCATCGCGACGCCGTGTTGCAGGCGCCACCCGGTGCCGGCAAGAGCACGCTGGTGCCGCTGGCGCTGCTCGACGAGCCGTGGCTGCGAGGGCGAAAGCTACTGCTGCTCGAGCCACGGCGCGTCGCCGCACGCGCCGTGGCGCAGCGCATGGCCTGGCTGCTAGCTGAGCAGGTGGGCGACACGGTCGGTTATCGCATGCGCATGGACACGCGCGTTTCGAGTCGCACGCGCATTGAAGTCATCACCGAGGGCGTGCTGACCCGCATGCTGCAGGGCGATCCGGAATTGCCGGGCGTCGGCTGCGTGATCTTCGATGAATTTCACGAGCGCAGCCTGCAGGCCGACATCGGCCTGGCACTGTGTATCGATGCGCGCCGCCAGCTCGAGGCGCAGTTCCGCATTCTGGCGATGTCGGCCACGCTCGATGGCTCGCGCGTTGCGGCGCTGCTCGACGCTGCACCGGTCGTCAACGTTCCAGGCCGGCAGTTTCCGGTCGAGGTGCATTACGCCGGGCGCGGCTTGCCGGTGTTGCCCAGTGCCAGCGAATCGCCCGAGCGCCTTGCGGCGCAAATCGTCCGCCGCGCGCTGGGCGAGACGCAGGGCGATCTGCTGGTGTTCCTGCCGGGTGCCGGTGAGATCCGTCGTGTGCAGGGATTGCTGAACGATCTCCGCTCGGCAGCCTTGAAAATACTGCCGCTGTACGGCGAGCTGGGCGCCCAGGATCAGGACGCCGCGCTCGCCGGTCATGAAGCCGGGCTGCGCCGCATTGTGCTGGCCACCAACATTGCCGAAACCAGCGTCACCATTCCCGGCGTCACGGTAGTCATCGATGCTGGTCTGGCGCGCCGCGCGCGCTTCGATCCGTCCACCGGCATGAGCCGCCTCGAGCTCGCGCGCATCTCGCGCGCCTCGGCCGAGCAGCGCGCCGGCCGCGCTGGCCGCACTGCGCCTGGCGTCTGCTATCGGCTGTGGAGCGAGGGTGCGCACGCCAGTCTCGCGGCCCACACACCGCCAGAGATTCTCGAAGCCGATCTCGCGCCTTTAGCGCTGGAGCTCGCGCACTGGGGTGTCGCTGAAGCAGCGGGCTTGAGCTGGCTGGATGCGCCCGGCACGCCGCAGCTGCAGCAGGCACGCGAGCTGCTGCTGCGCCTTGGCGCACTCAATGCACAGGGCACCATCACGGCCATGGGTCGCGCGATGGCTTCGCTGCCGCTGCATCCGCGTCTGGCGCACATGCTGTTGGCTTCGGCACCAGCGCGCGGCGCGCGCCACGCCTCGCCCGACGCCAACCAGAGCGCGACGCCGCGAGCCTCGCTGGCCGCCGAACTCGCGGCATTGCTCTCCGAGCGCGATCTGCTGCGCGGCGCAGGCGGTGCGCGCGATGCCGATATACGCACGCGCCTGGAACTGCTGCATCGCGAACGCGCTGGTGATGGCATTGATCGTGGGGTGCTCGAGCGCGTGCGCCGCACGGCCACTCAGCTGCAGCGCCTGAGCGGCGCCGGGTCCAGCGAGGCCAGCCCAGGCTCGCTGCTGGCCCTGGCCTTTCCCGATCGCATTGCGCAGCGGCGCGGCGAATCCGCTGGCCGCTACCTGTTGAGCAACGGGCGTGGTGCTGCGTTTAGCGCTGGCGCCGCACTTGCAGCGCAGGAATTTCTGGTTGCCATAGAACTGGATGATCGTGAGCGCGAGGCGCGCATTGACCTGGCCGCGCCGATCAGCCGCGCGGAGATCGAAGCGCAGTTCGCTGACCAGATCGTCAGCGACCAGCAGGTCAGCTGGGACGCGCGCAGCGCCGCGGTGCTCTCGCGTCGCCTGCGCCGCCTCGACGCACTGGTGCTTGAAGATCATCCTTTGCCGCAGATCCCGGCTGATCTGGCCGCGGCGGCCATGCTCAATGGCGTCCGGCAACTGGGCGTCGAGGCACTGCCCTGGGACGCCGAGAGCCACAACCTGCAGGCGCGGCTGGAGTTCGTGCGCGTGCTGCTGGAGTCAAAGGGACACGCCAAGCTCGCGCCCTGGCCCGCCAGTGACACGGCGGCGCTGAGCGCAGATCTCGAGCATTGGTTGCCGCAGTGGCTCGCCGGCATCACGCGCCGCGAACAGCTTGCGCGCCTGAACCTCAGGGATGCACTGTTGGCACGCCTGAGCGCAGCGCAGCGCCGCGCGCTCGATGAACTGGCGCCGCGTGAAGTGGCGGTGCCTTCGGGTTCGCGCATCCGCATCGACTATGTTGATGACAATGCGCCCTGTATCGAAGTGCGCCTGCAGGAAGTATTTGGCCTGGCCGCCACGCCGCGCATCGGTGGCGGTGCCGTGCCGGTGACCTTCAAGTTATTGTCACCGGCGCGGCGCCCGGTACAGATCACGCGCGATCTGGCCGGTTTCTGGCGGTCGAGTTATCTCGAAGTGCGCAAGGAAATGCGCGGCCGCTATCCGCGGCATCACTGGCCGGATGATCCGCTCGCGGCTGCGCCATCGCGCGGCGCGCGGCGCCGCAAATAAACTTGCGACGCCGCCTGCCGCGCCACGAGCTCAGGCCGCCTTGAGCAGAGCTTCTGCCTGCATGACTTTCTGCACCGTTGGCCGTGCCGCGACTCGTGCGTGGAAGGCTTTGACGTTCGGATAATTGGCCAGGTCGATGCCCACTTTCCCGAACCAGTTGAGCACCACAAACAGATAGGCGTCTGCCGAGGTGAACTCCGCGCCGCTCAGAAACGACTTGCCGTTCAACTCAGTCTCGAGGTAGGCCAGGCGCTTGATCAGCAGCTCGCGTTGCGTCTGCAGCGTGGCCTCCGGCGTGCCCGGGCGAAAGAACGGGCTGCAGTTCTTGTGCATTTCGCTGCTGACAAATCCCAGCCACTCGCGCACCCGATAATTTTCCAGCGTGCCGGCCGCCGGCATCAGCTTGGCTTCCGGTTTGAGTTCGCCGAGGTAGCCGAGCAGGGCGGTGTTCTCGCCAATCATGGCGCCGTTATCCAGATGCACGCAGGGCACATAGCCTTTCGGGTTGATCCGGTAGTAGTCCTCACCACTCTCGGTGGTATGGTCTTTGAGGTTTACGCGGGTAATCGAGTAGGGCAGGCCGCTCTCGGCCAGCACGATGTGTGCCGCCATCGAGCAGGCGCCAGGCGAGTAATAGAGTCTCATGGGGCGCTCCGACGGAAATGGGGCGCACATGCTAACGGCTCGCCACCGTTTGGCAAGCACCTCGCTAAGGGCTATCGTAAGCACATGAAAAACAGGCTCCCGTGGTTGCCACTGCTGCTGCTTGCCGCCGCCACGTCGCAGGCCGCGCCCGCCAGCGGGCAGCACGCCAGTTCTCGCGGCATTGCCTGGTTTGCCGGCGACCTGCCCGCGGCTTTCGCTGCCGCGAGAAGCGATGACAAACCCATCCTGCTGTATTGGGGCGCCAACTGGTGCCCGCCGTGCCAGCAGCTGAAATCGACGGTATTTTCGCGGCCGGATTTCATCGCCCGGAGCCGTCAATTCGTGCCGGTCTATCTGGACGGCGACCTTCCCGGTGCGCAGAAATGGGGCGAGCAGTTCAAGGTCACCGGTTACCCCACGCTGGTGGTGCTCGATGCCGATCGCCATGAACTCATGCGCATTGCCGGCAGCATGGATCTGGGCCGCTACGCGAGTGCCCTCGATAGTGCACTCGCCGACCTGCAGCCGACCGGCACTTTGCTAGGCGCTGCGCTCGCGGGCCAGGCGCTCGACATTGGTCAGTGCCGCCGCCTGGCTTTTAACGGCTGGGTACTTGAAGAAGTGAGTGATGCCGAGCTCGCCACGCGCGCGCAGCAGTTGTCGGCAGCGGCGCTGCGTTGCCCGGGCTCGGCAGGCCTCGAGCGTGCTCGCCTGCAGGTGATCGCCGCGAACTATGCCGGTCAGGCCGCAGCGCAGGATCTCAAGCTCGGCAAAGCTTTGGGCCAGGAGCTGAATGCGCACATCGCTGCCGTGGCCACCGTACTTGCCAACGAGCGCCAGGCGGTAGCAATCGCCGACGCCCTGCAATACCTGGATGACAATTTCTTCCGCGCGGTCAAAGCCGGTGTCGACCCCGAGGCGTGGCTGAAGCGCTACACGCAAGTCATGGATGCCGCTGCGGTCGACCCTGACTACCCCGAAGCGGATCAGCTCGGTGCGATCGGCTCGAAGATCACTGCGATCAGGATCATCAAGGGCGCTGTGCCAGCCGGCGCGGCCCGCGCCGCACGCGCGCGTGTCGACTCGGCGCTGGCCGACGTGCAGATTCCCTATCTGCGCTCCGGAATCATCAACGCCGCGCTGCCCATCTACGAGGTGCTGGGTCAGAACGACGTGGCCTACCGCGTGGTGCAGGGCGAACTGGGCAAGACCGCGACGCCCTACTACTACAAAGCCGACCTCGGCGAGCTCGCCGAAAGCCTGGGGAAAAGCAACGAAGCGCTCAGATGGTACGCCGAGAGCTACGCCGAATCGCGCGGCGCTGCCACCCGCTTTCAGTGGGGCGTACGCTACCTCAGCAGCCTGCTGCGGCTGCAGCCCGATGATGCCGAACGCATCCACAGCGTGGGCAGTGAGGTGCTCGGCGAGCTCGACGGCCCCGATCGGATCTACCGCCGCGCCCGCATGCGCCTCGAGCGGCTGGACGCCTCGTTGCGTGACTGGAACCAGGCGACCAGAGCTGCACACCAGCCTGTGCTCGCCAGCCTGCGCGAGCGGCTGCAGCAGATCTGCGTGAAGATTCCCGCTGGCGACCCGGCGCGCGGCAGTTGCGATGCTTTCCTGGCCGGCAGCCTGCTAGAATCGCGCCCGCAAATCCCTGCGGGCCTGTAGCACAACGGTTAGTGCAGGGGACTCATAATCCCTTGGTTGTAGGTTCGAATCCTACCGGGCCCACCATCAATACCGGAGCGCACGTGAAAGCCATGAACTGCGGCGAAGCCGTGATGAATTTGCTTTCGGCCTATGAGGTCGACACGGTGTTCGGCATGGCAGGGACGATGACGCTGGAGCTGTATCGCGGCATCGCGCTCGCCGGGACCCGCCACGTGCAGTGTCGCAACGAGCAGGGCGCGAGCCTGATGGCCGACGGCTATGCGCGCGCGACCGGCAAGCCCGGCGTGTGCACGATCATCGCCGGTCCTGGTGTTACCAACGCGGCGACCGGCATCGCCCAGGCTTACTGCGATTCACAGCCGATGCTGGTGCTGTCGGGGGCATGCGCCACGCGCACGCAGGGCAAGGGCTGGGGAGCGATTCACGAACTCGCCGACCAGGCTGCGGTCACGGCCGGGTTCACTGCATTCAGCCACATGGTCCGCTATCCGGAAGAGCTGCCGGAGTTGATCGCTCGTGCCTATGCGGTATTCCGCAGCAGCCGGCCTCGCCCGGTGCATCTTTCACTCCCACGGGACGTTCTCCCGGAACCGGTCGCCGACCATTGGCGGCCCCGCCGCACGCCTTCCCTGCCAATGCCCGATCCGGCGGCGATCGCGGAGGCCGTGGATCGCCTCGCGCAGGCCAGGCGGCCGCTGATCCTGGTCGGCGGCGGCGCGGTCGGCACGCGCCCGGCGCTGACCGCCATCGCCGAGCGCATTGGTGCTCCGGTTCTTTCCACCAACGCCGGCAAGGGCATCCTCGCGGAATCCCACCCCTTGTCCCTGGGCTGCTCGATCGTGCGCAAACCGAGCCAGGAAGCTCTGGCCGATGCGGACGTGGTGCTGCTGGTCGGCTCGGAAGTTTCCGCCGGCGACAGCTTCCTGCCGGCCCTCGATATTCCAGGCGCCATCATCCGCATCGACATCGATCCCACTGAACTGACATCGATGTATTCGGCTGCGGTTCCCATTCAGGCCGATGCCCGTGTCGCGATGCTCGCCCTGGCGACCGGTCTCGCCAGCCGACAGCCGGTCGCGCAGCGCTCGGCAGGCGAGCAGCGGGTCCGGGATATCCTCGCGCGCAACCTCGCGGCGCTGAGCGAGGTCGAAAAGCTGCACGCGCACGTCTGGAAGACATTGCGTTCAGCTCTTCCCAGTGACGCAATCGTGATGGGCGACGCCTCGCAGCTTGTGTATTCCGGAAGTTTTACCATGCCGATGGACATGGAGCGCTGCTGGTACTATTCCGGCACCTATTGTTCCCTGGGCGTCGCCCTGCCGATGGCCATAGGCGCCAAGATCGGCGCGCCGCATCGGCCGGTGATTGCCGTCGCCGGCGACGGCGGCATCATGTTCACGATCAACGAGCTGGCCACGGCCGTGGAAGAGCGTCTCGCGCTGCCGGTCATTGTCTGGAACAACGATGCCCTGAAGGAAATCGCGGATCAGATGGATCGGCAGCAGATTCCGCGCATCGGCGTGGAGCCCAGCAGCCCGGACTTCATGCGCCTGGCGGAGGGCTTTGGCTGTCATGCGGTTCGCGCCACGAGCGCCGAACAGCTGGCGCAATCGGTGCGCGCTGCGCTGCTCGCGGATCGTCCGACCGTGATCGAAGTCCGCCAGGACAGCCCGTGGGTTAAGTTGGCTGCAGCGCGCGCGGACGCCGCACCGGGTTCTGGTCGTTGATCTCGTCGCGCGGCCGGTAGGGCGCTTCAAGAAGGCCCCGCTCTGCGGCATCGAGCCGCAGCCCGAGCGCCTCCACGGCGACGTCGAGGTGGGCCGTCTTTGCAGCACCCACGATTGGAATGTTGTGATTGGAGTTGCCCGCGACCCAGGCCAGCGCGACTTGCGCCCGGCTCACGCCGCGGCGCACGGCCACCGCGCGTACCCGGCGCGCGATCTCGCAGTCGATTTCGTCGCCGTAGAATTCCTGGTAGAGGTCGTGGGCCGTGCGTACGGTGCCTGCATCGCGCGCGAGAAAGCCGCGCGCGAGCGGACTGAAGGTCGTGACGGCGATACCCTGGTCACGGCAATAGGGGAACATTTCCCGTTCTTCCTCCCGGTAGAGCAGGTTGTACTGGCACTGCATGTTGACGAATGGCGTCCAACCGTTCAGTGCCGCCACGTGGTTCATTTTTGCGAACTGCCACGTATACATCGTGGAGGCGCCGAGGTAACGCACCTTGCCGGCACGAACCGTATCGTGCAGTGCCTCCATCGTTTCCTCCACGGGCGTGACCGCATCGAAAGCATGAATCACGTACAGGTCGAGGTAGTCGGTGCCCATCCGCGCCAGCGAGCGATCGATGGAGTTCGCAATGTGCGCTCGTGACAGACCACGATCGCCCGGATCCTCGCTCATCGGGTAGTAGACCTTGCTCGCGAGCACCAGCCGCTCGCGGGTGCTCATCCGGAGCAGGTTCCTGCCGACGACCTGCTCGTTGCGGCCGATGGAGTACCAGTCGGCCATGTCGAAGAAGTTGATGCCGAGGTCGAGAGCGCGCCGCAGTATGGGAATCGAATCGTCCTCGTCGAGCACCCAGGCCTTCCAGGCGGAGCTGCCCATCGACATCGTGCCGAGGCAGAGTTGCGACACCTCGAGATCCGTCTGCCCAAACCGGATGTACTCCATGCGAGATCCGCTCCGCCGTGAGGCTTAAAATTTGTGACGATCCTGCATTCTGGCACAGGTCCACGGGCCAATGCGCTGCGCCGTTGGGCGGCAATCCGCAGCGCCGCGATACACTGACTGAACTGTTTGACCAGGGAGCAGGCCATGAGCGTGAATTCCATCGTGCTGCTGATCTTGCTTTGCTTCGCTGATAGCGCCTTCGCGGGCCCGGTCAGCGCCATCGATCCGGATGCCCGCTACCCCGAGGGGCCTGTCTGGCGCGACGGGCAGCTCTATTACGTCGAGTATTCCGCGGGCAATATCAAGCGTTGGGATGGCACGCGCACGACGATCTTCTGGCACCGTGACGGCTGCGGCCCCAGCGGACTGGCCGACTTTCACGGCCACTGGCTAATCGCCTGCTACGACGACAATTCAATCGTGGAAATCGACGCTGCCGCCAGGCAGGTTCGCGTGAGTCGCGCGGACAGCCGCGGCAGGCCTTTTAAGGGCCCGAATGATTTTGCCGCGGATGGACAGGGCGGGATTTATTGTTCCGCATCGGGCGTGTACGACCTGAACGCACCGATCAGCGGCGCGCTGCTGCACATTGCCGCGGACGGCAAGGCAATCACCGAAGTCGCCAACACCATTCACTATCCGAATGGCCTCACGCTGGCACGGGACGGCCGGCATCTGCTGGTCGCGGAAATGCTCGCCGGGCGCATTCTGACTTTTCCCATCGGCAGCGGCGGTAAGTTGGGCGAGAGAAGCGTGTGGGCCCGGCTGCGGGATCTTGCGCCGCCGATGCCTGCAGAGGACGCCTACAATGGCCCGGATGGCCTGAAACTCGGTCCCGACGGCAACTACTACGTTGCGCAGAATGGCTCCGGCCGGGTGCTGGTCGTCGGCGAAGACCGCAAGCTCGTTCGCTCGATCGACGTTGCGACCCCCTTCGTCACGAATCTGGCGTTCGGGCCGGCCGGAGCTGTCTTCATCACGGGCACCTTCGAGCAGTTCAAAGCGCCATATGCGGGCGTGGTCTATCGCAGTGAATGATGCGCGATCCAGTGGCGCGCGATGCTCATCCGGTTGCACAGCCAGACGCCATCATGCTTCTGGATGTGATCGAGCAGCCGCGCCAGTGCACCGATCCGCCCGGGGCGGCCGATGATGCGGCCGTGCAGGCTGACAGTCATCATCCGCGGCCGACCCTCGCATCCCGATCGATACAGCCAGTCGAAGGCATCGCGACAATAGACAAGGAAGTCCTCGCCGGTGGCGAAATCGCCGCCGCGCTGCAGCCGGCTGTCATTGGTGTCGAAGCTGTGAGGAATCACCAGGTGGGAGCGGCCGTCGACACTGGTCCAATAGGGGATATCGTCGTTGTAGGCGTCGCTGTCGTACAGGAAGCCGCCAGCTTCGACAATGAGCCGACGGGTATTCGGGCCGGGGCGGCCGGTGTACCAGCCCAGCGGGCGGCGGCCGATGAGTCGGGTGATGGTCTCGATGTTGCGGGCGATGTCGGCGCGTTCCCCAGCTTCCGGGACGAATTGATAGTCGATCCATCGTTGTCCGTGGCAGGCGACTTCCAGCCCGCTCGCGGCGATGGCCGCGGCGGCAGCGGGATTGCGCTCCAGCGCCATGCCGACGGCGTACACGGTAGCTTCGACCCGGCGCTCAGCGATTACTCGCATGATTTCCCAGAGCCCCACGCGGCTGCCGTATTCAAAATTCGACTCGACGTTCAGATTGCGTGCGTTCGGCAGGGGATCGCCGCCGACGTCGGTCAACACGGATTCAGAATGCGTGTCGCCGTGCAGAATGCACGACTCGCCGCCTTCCTCGTAGTTCAGGACGATAGAGACGGCGATTCGTGCGTCCCCTGGCCAGCGCGGGTCGGGCGGGTGCGGGCCGTAGCCCTGCAGATCGCGCGGATAGATGCCTGAATCAGTCATGGCTGTCGCTGGGCTTCAATCCATTGCATGTAAGCATGCAGCGCCGCGCGCACCGGCCGCGGCTGCCAGCCGGTTTCTGCCGTGAGGCGGGAAATATCGTAAGCGCCCCACATGCCGTCGCGCAGGCTGGCGTCCTGCAGTATGTCGGCCTCGGCATCCGCGCTGATGACGGCGTGGAACCCCGGCGCCCGCTGCGCCGCCCATTCCACCAGCTCGGCCGTGGTCGTGGCGCAGCCCTGCGCAATGTTGTAGACGCTGTAGCGCAGCGCCGGTGCGCGCAGCAGCGCGACGATGCCGCGCGCCACGTCCTCGACATGAATGTAATCGCCGACCGCGCTGAGCGTGTTCACGCGCACGCACTTCACACCCTCCACGGCCAGGTGCGCGATGCGATTCGGGACATGGCGATGATTGCGGCTGGCCGTCACGCGATCCATGGTGCCGTACACCGAGGAGAGACGCACCGAGGTCGTCGCCAGGCCGAACAGCTCGCCATAGCGTTCGGTGATCAGTTCGGATGCCAGCTTCGAGATGCCGTACAAGCGGCGCGGCATGACATAGCCATCCTCCGGCAGGGGCTCTCCGGGGCGATCAGGCCCGTGGTGTTTGTACACCGCGCCGGAACTGACGTAGATGAACCTCGGCGGGTGCTCGAGGCTCCGGGTCCAGTCGAGCATGGCCACCGTGCCCATGACGTTGACTTCGATAATCCGACCTGGCTGCTGCGCCTCGGGTTCACTGCGGGCTTCGGCCGCCGAGCCGCGCGATATCGGCGTCACGGTCGCGCCGTGGACGACATGACGGATGTCCTCGCCGCTCAGCGCATTACGCCATTGTTCAGGCCGGGTAACATCAGCGGTCACGACCTTGATCCGCGCCTTGAACGGAGCGAAGTAACGCTGTGCCGCGGCGTCCAGGGGAGCAGCATCGAGCACCACCAGGCGCTCGTCGGGGTCAGCCTCCAGCCAATGGCGCGCCAGCACGCTCATGACGAAGCCTGTCGCGCCTGTGACCAGCAGGGTCATGGCAGCGGAAAGTCCAGCAACAGGCCCAGCAAGGCGCGCGCTCCCGTGTCGAAGTCTTCCAACGTCATGGCCTCATCGGGATTGTGGCTGCCGTTCTCATTGCGCACGAAGATCATACCCGTTGGGACGCCCATTGTTGCAAACACCGCTGCGTCATGGCCGGCGCCACTGGGCATTTCGTACGGCTGTTGCAGCTGCGCTCGCAAACCGGCACGCAACCGTTCGTCCATGACAGCCGGCGGCGAATCACTTCTGGCGCCCAGCTCGAAGGCGACGCGATAGTCGGCGCCAATGCGGGCAGCGGCGCTGCGCGCCTCGTGCGCGACTTCATCCATGGTCCCCTGCGATACGCTGCGGATATCAATGACGAAGCGTGTCTCGCCGGCAATCTTGCTGGGCGCATGGCAGGCGGAGTCGGTATACAGCTCGCCACAGGTGATCGTAAGGTCGGCGCCGCGTTGTTCGAAGTGCAGCCAGAGCGTTTCCAGATGGTGCAGCAGGGCCACCGTCGCGGCGACCGCATCGTGTCGGTGAGGCCGATTGACGGCGCCTGAGTGCGCGTACTGGCCGATGCAGCGGGCATTGCGGAAGCGCTTGCAGCCGCGGATCCCTGTCACAACCGCGGCCGGCAGGCGCTCGGCGACCAGCGTCGGGCCCTGTTCGATATGCAACTCAAGGTAGGCGCGGATGCGCCTGGGGTCGAGCAGCGCCCGCCGCTCGCGGATGGGCCCCGGATCGAAGCCGCGCTCCAGCAGCGTTGCCTCCAGGCTCCGGCCATTGTCCGAGCGGGGGACCGCGAGGCAGGCGGGATCGAGCAACCCAAAGGCGGCGCCGCTGCCGAGATAGGAAATATTGAACCAGGAGGATTCCTCGGCGCGAATGCCCATCACCGTGATATCGCAGTCAGGCTGTCGGCCGGCACTCCTGAGCGCAGCGACCACGCAAATTCCCGCCACCACCCCGGCCGCGCCATCGTAGTTGCCGCTCTGCGGCGAACTGTCGAGATGCGAGCCAATGATGATGCGCGGCAGCTGCCGATCGCGGCCGGGCAGCGTCATCATCAGATTGCCGATCGCATCGGCGGAAATTTCCAGGCCCAGGGCCTGGGCCGCCGAGCGCATGATATCGTGCGCGGCCTGTTCCCCGTCCCCGAAACTATCGCGCACGATGCCGCGCCCTTGCCTGGTGGCACGGTCGAGACTATCGAAAAGCATTGCGGCCAGCTTAATATCAGGTTGCATGGGTTCGGTCCGCGCGACGTTGTCGTATTGTAACCTTCGCTCAAACGGGGAATCGAAGCGATGTCCAGTCTGCTTGCCGGGAAGGTCGCGATCGTCACCGGTGGAAGTTCCGGTATAGGCCGCGCGATCGCTGCCAGCTTCGCAGCCGAAGGTGCGGTCGTGGTCATTGCCGATATCGTGGCCGAACCGCTCGAAGGCGGTGAACCCACGCTCGAGCTGATCCGCAACTCCGGCGGGGCGGCGGCGTTCGAGCAGGTCGATGTCGGCCAGTGGGACGATATCGATCGACTGGTCAGCGCGACGGTGCAGCGCCACGGCCGCCTCGATGTGATGGTGAACAATGCGGCCACCTATTCGGGCACAGCGCTGCTCGAGACCACGCTGGCGCAATGGGAGCAGGTGCTGTCGGTCAATCTGACCGGCATGTTTCACGGCTGCAAACGCGCCATCCAGCAGATGCTGACGCAGGAACCACGCAATGAGGTGAGGGGGCGGCTCATCAACCTGGGATCACAGCAGGGCATCGTGACCGCGCCGCACGATGCGCCTTACGGAGTGAGCAAGGCAGGGGCCATCTACCTTAGCAAACAGATCGCCGTGGACTATGCGCAGCAGCTGATCGTCTGCAACTGCATTTCGCCGGGCAAGATCGTCACCGGACAGCCGGGCTCAGCGTCCGATCCGGCACGCCTGGAAAACGCCCGGCGGCGCACGCCCTGGCCGCGCCTGGGCCGCCCGCAGGACATCGCCAATGCGGCTGTATTCCTGGCCAGCGATCGGGCCACCTACATCACGGGTGCCAATCTCGTCGTCGACGGCGGCTGGCTGGCGCGCTAGCGCCCGAGCGTCAGCGATTGGGTATCGAGTAGAGCTTGCCGCGGTAGGGAGGCTGGTCGAACTGATCCAGCGCTGTCACGTACAGGGTCTTTTCATCCGGGCTGAAGGCGAAGTTCGGCACCTGCAGTGACGGCAGGGTCAACTGACGCAGCAGTTTGCCTGCGGCATCGACAACAAAAATGACGCCGGCATAGGGCACATGGTATGCGCGCGCGCTCTGGCCGATATAGATCTGGCCGCGCGAGTCGAGCTTGACCCCGTCAGGCCAGATGTGCACGGCGTGGTGCGCCAGATCATCGAGATTGACCACGATGCGCCGCTCCGACAGCGACCGGTCGGCTCCGACCCTGAATTTCAGCAAGCGATTCTCGTCGGTCTCGACCACATACAGGGTCGCGCCATCCTTGGATAGCGCCAGCCCATTGGCATTGTGCACGTCATCTGCTTTCAGGCTGATGGTCCCAGCGGGCGCGATGTAGAACACCTTGCCGTCGATGGCGTCGCCATGACTGCCGGAAGTGCTGAAGTAGATGCCACCGCGGCTGTCGGGCGCAAAATCGTTGGGCCCGACAAACGGGCGCCCGTCTTTGTCATGGGTGTAGGGTGGCAGTGATTTTCCATCGGCCGCGATCCGGCCGATCGTGCCATTGTCGTAGCAGGTGGTGAGAAACTCGCCGCGGCCTGTCGGCACTACCGCGGACTGACCGCAGCCCGGTTCAGCCGAAAACACGGAGTTCCTTTTCCCATCCCAGACCATGACCGCGTTGCGGCCATATTCCACGTAGTACAGCTTGTCCTGGTGCCAGACCGGGCCTTCGGGGTAGTGCGCGTCAGCGTTGAGCACCCGGATGCCGCTCTGCGCAAAGCAGGGAAAGGCGGCCAGGCAGGCGACGGCGCAAGCGAGCAGTGGCAGCCGGCGCGAGCTGTGCGCCAGCATCACGCCGGGTTACCGGACGGCCGGCCGCCAAAGACGATGTAGCCCACGGCGCGCTCCTGATCGGCGACGATGGTCTTGCTGGCCATGCGAAAATGATACACGGCCCACAATCCCGTCGGCGCGAGCACCAGCAATGCCAGACGCAGCGAATGGGCGTCGGCGCCGCCGCTCCCCGCGAACCAGTCACTCAACAGTCCGACGCCCTGCGGTGCGATGATCAGATTGAAGACGTTGCCGACCACCAGCGACCACGCCGTGAACATGGCGCGCATGCGCGGGGGAGCCAGGTTCTGCATCAGCCCCATGGCGGGACCGATGTAGAAGTAGATGGCTGGAATGAACATCCAGAACATGGCTTTTGCCATCCACAGGGAATGCGTCCAGTAGGCCACGAACGAGGGAATGGTGGCCAGGCCCACTCCCAGCGCCAGCAGCCAGACCACGCGCCTGGGATCCGCCATCACGGGACGCGAGAGAATCCAGGCAGTACCCGCAGTTCCGATAATGCCTCCCACCAGATGAATGTTCCCGGTGACCGCTCCCGCCTCGCCGACGTCCAGGCCGTAGCTGCGCATCAGAAAGGCGGGGGTGAACCAGATCAGTCCCCAACCCCAGAGCGCGCACACGCCGGTGCCCATCACCACATGAAATGCGGCTCGCTGGCGCCACAGAAACCGCAGTGATTCCATGAGCGATGGGGCGTCGGTGGTGGCTACGGCATCCATTCGCCCGCGCTGCGGTTCGCGGATAGTAAAATAAATGAGTGCCCCCATGAGAATCCCGGGGATTCCCAGCGCAAGAAATGCGGCACGCCAACCGTACTCGTTGGCTATGTAACCGGCCACGTTCGCCCCCAGCCAGGCGCCGAGCGGCGCTCCGAGGGCGAACACGCCCAGGGCCATGGGCCGCCGGTCGGCTGGAAAGTAATCCGCGATGATGGAATTCGCCGGTGGCGTGCCGCCCGCTTCGCCGACGCCGACGCCAATGCGCCCCGCCAGGAATTCCCAGTAATTGCGCGCCAGCCCGCATGCCGCGGTGAAGCCCGACCAGACGATGAGCGAGGCCACCAGTATATTGCGGCGGTTACGGCGGTCGGCGAGCCAGGACATGGGGATGCCGAAGGAGACGTAGAACAGGCCGAGCGGGACGCCGGTGAGAAAACCGACGCCGGCATCCGTCAGCTTCAACTCTAGCCGGATGGGCTCCAGGACGGTGGAGACCACATAGCGGTCGGCGATATTGACGGCATATACGAGACACATGATCACCACGACGTACCAGCGCTCGGCGGCCGAGGCCGCGCACGACTCAGGCGTATCGATCATGTTGGAGTTCATGCAAACCCGGTTTGGCGTCGAGATTCGGCGACAGTACAACGTTTATCATCCAGGTGCGACCTCAACCGGCCACCCGCGCCCCGCAGGACCAGCTCTAGGGCGGCCATGCACGCTACCGCTTATTCATGTCGACAATAATTGTGGCAAACGGATGCTGCGCGGGTCTACAGTAGGATCGGGACGACCATCAGTAACGGGGAGTACAGGCTATGGTGATCGAGTCGAAGAAAAATCATCTGCAGCTGCGTGCCAATGCACCCACGCGGTCGAAACTGCAGTGCGCCATTGCGGCCATTCTCAGCGGCAGCTCGGCCGCTCATGTCATGACGGCTGCTGCGGCAGACGCCAACGCGGGTTTCGATCAGATTCAGGAAATCACGGTGACGGCGACGCGACGTTCGGAAAACATCCAGAATGTCCCGATTGCGATCCAGGCTCTGACCAGCGAGACGCTGGAGCAACTGAATGTCGCCACGCTGGATGAATTCGTCCGCTATCTGCCCAACGTTACGGCACCTTCCTCGGGGCCAGGTCAATCCCAGATCTTCATGAGAGGCCTGAGCGTCGGCAGTGACGGCATCCAGTCTGGCGGCTCGATCAGCGGCTTTCCGAACGTAGCCATCTATCTCGACGACCAGTCGGGTCAGTTACCCGGTCGCAACCTGGACGTCTACGCCGCCGACCTGGAGCGGGTGGAAGTTCTTGAAGGGCCGCAGGGAACATTGTTCGGCGCGGGCGCACAGGCCGGCGCGGTTCGCTATATCACCAACAAACCCAGGCTCAATGTGACCGAGGGCAGCGTTACCGCCGGCTACGGGGTCACGGCGGGCGGCGATCCCAACAGCGATCTCACAGCCGTCATCAACCTGCCGTTGATCACGGACAAACTGGCGGTTCGGGCGGTCATTTATAACGACCGCCGTGGCGGTTACATCGACAATGTGGCATCCACCTTCACGCGCAAGGACAGCGATCTTGGCATCCACTATGCGAATTTTGCGACTGCCTGCGATGACAACAGCGCGCCGGTCGGCGGGGTCTGCCAGACCGGGGGAGCGTCTGCCTTTGGCGTGCCGCCGGGCAGTCCGGTCATCAATAACTCGGCGATTGCGAACCAGGCGATCAACCCGGTGACCTACCAGGGCCTGCGTGCCTCGGCGCTGTGGAATATCAACGATGCATGGAGCGCGCTGCTGACGCAAAGCTACCAGGACATGGATGCGCAAGGCGTCTTCTATCAGATGCCGAACAGTTCGGATGGTGATCCGCTGCCGAAGCAATCGGTCACGCTGTTCAACAATTCGTTCAACCGGGACAAGTTTGCGAACACGGCACTTACCGTCAATGCCCGCTTCGGTGACCTGAAGGCGGTGTACACCGGTTCCTATCTGGTACGCAACGTGAGCCAGGTGCAGGACTACACCAATTATTCGCGCGGGGTCTACGCCGATTATTACCAGTGTCATGGCGCGGAGCCGACCAACAACCTTGCCTCGACCTGCTACTCGCCGAGCGCGACCTGGAATGACACCGAGCGCAATACCCATCAAAGCCATGAGGTCCGGCTCAGCACGCCGGACGACTGGCGCATGCGCGGCATCCTCGGCGCGTTCCTGGAGGAACTGGTAATCGAGGATCAGCTCAACTGGCAGTACCGGTCGCTGCCCGCCTGTACGGCAACCCTCACGGTCGGATGCATGACCAACATTGCGCCGGCGCCGGGAGCGACGGTCAGCAATCCGGCTACGCGCAATGACAATGTGGCGTTCTTCAATGACGTGACCCGTGGCTACAAGCAGCGGGCATTCTTCATGTCGGTGGATTTCGATCTCATTCCCAAGGTGCTGACCCTCACGGCGGGAACGCGCTACTACCACTTCGACAATACCGAAAAGGGCGCGTATACCGGCAGCTTCGGCTGTTACGAGGCGGGCCCCGCGCCGTGCCTTGCCTCCGCGAACAATATTGACGATGCGCATCTGCGCACTACTTACCAGGGGTTCAAGAGCCGCGTGAATCTGACCTGGCACTTCCGCCCCGATGCGCTGGCCTATATCACGTGGTCGCAGGGTTTCCGCCCGGGCGGATTCAACCGGTTCACGGCTTGCTACGTTCCGGACGCGGCCAGCGGCATCCCCCAGTACTGCTCACCGTACGCCTTTGCCTCCGATAACCTGACCAACACGGAACTCGGCTGGAAGACGCAATTCTTCGATCACCGGCTGCAGTGGAACGGTGCTGTCTATCAGGAAGACTGGAAGGACGTGCAGATCAACCTGTTCAATCCGGGCGTGCTGGGAAACATCGGCTTCGGTACCAACGGGCCGTCGTATCGGATTCGCGGTGTCGAGACTTCCTTCATTGCGGTGCTCGCCGGAGGCCTGACGGTGCAGGGTGGCATGTCCTGGAACAGCAGCGAGCAGACCAACTCACCTTACCTGATCGCGAACAATCCCGAGTTGCTCAACCCGCTGAACGACCCGGCGACCCAGGCCTTGTATGGCCAGCCGATTACCAACATCAAGAATCCCTACGGGCCGCTCGGCACGCCGAGCGCGAATTCACCGCCCTTTCAATTCAACCTGCGGGTGCGCTATCAATGGTCGAGGAATTCCTACAACGCCTTCGTACAGGCAGGCGCCACTCACACTGCGTACTCGTATACGCAGTCTGGCGTCAATCCGTCGTTGTCGACCGGCGGCAGTGTCAGCACCACTTTGATCAGATTTGAAAACCCAGCGTATTCGCAATATGACGCGTCCGCCGGCGTAGCCAGGGACGCATGGTCGGCGGAGCTCTACGCCCAGAACCTGAGCAACGTCAATGCGAGCGTGTTCACCTCGACCACGCAGTTCGTGCCGGCAGAAACCATCACGCGGCCGCGGGTTATTGGGTTCAGGGTCGGCTATAAATTCTAGAGCCCCGCCTCGGCCATTGTTGGCGAGAGCAGCCGCGGATTGCCCCGACGTGACAGAACCGGTGAACGTATTCGTCAGCTATGCGCACGAGGATCGGGCGCGCGCCACGGAACTCATACGCGCGCTTTCGCAATCCGGCCTGCAGGTCTGGTGGGATGGGTTGATCGTCGCTGGCACGGAGTTCGCCAGCACGACCGAGCAGGCACTCGAGGCGGCTGGCGCGGTCATCGTGCTCTGGTCGCGTGCCTCGGCCAGCTCGCATTGGGTGCGCGATGAGGCGACGCGCGGACGCGATCGCGGCTGCCTGGTGCCGGTGTCACTGGATGGTACCGAACCGCCGATCGGGTTTCGGCAGTACCTGTTCATCAGTCTGGCAAGCTGGCGCGGCAAGGCCGATGCGAGCGAGGTCTGCGCGCTCGTGCACGCGGTACGCGCCGCGCAGGGTCAGCCGCCGTCCGTAGCGCCGCCGGTCGCGGCGCGCGCGACGCGACGCCAGCTGCTGCTGGCGGGCGGCAGCGTCGCCGCCGTGGCGCTCGGAACGGGTGCCTGGTTCGGCTGGCGGCGCCTGCAGGGCGCAGCGCGCAGTGTAGATGCCAACAGCGTGGCGGTGCTGCCGTTCACCAATATCAGCGGCGATCAGGGCGAGGACTATTTTTCCGACGGGCTCTCGGCCGAGGTGCGCGCCGCGCTGGCGCACAATCCGCGCCTGCGGGTTATGGCGCAGATCTCCTCCGAAGCGTTTCGCGCCACCAAAGTCAGCGCCACGGCGATCGCGCAGACCCTGCGCGTGGCCTATCTGCTTGACGGCAACGTACGGCGCTCGGGCAAGACCTTCCGTATCGCCGCCGAGCTGATCGACGGCCACTCGGGCTTCAGCCTGTGGACGCAGACTTTCGATCGCGCGATGAATGACATCTTCGCCGTGCAGATTGAGATCGCGGGCCTGGTGCTCGCGGCGTTGACCAATCAGATGAGACGCACCAGCGGCACGGCGAGCGCGCCGCTGGCAGCGAGCGCGCTGCCGGGCGGTACGACCAGCGTCGTGGCCTTTGATGCCTATCTGCGTGGGCGGGCCGACTACAACCGATTCGAAGGCGAGGTTTCCGATCGGCGTGCGCTGGCTGAGTTCGAGGCCGCCGTCGTGGCCGACCCGAAGTTTGCCGCCGCACATGCCGCCCGTTCGCGATCGCTTATCGTCATCGCCAATCAGTAC
Source organism: Gammaproteobacteria bacterium (assembly GCA_043744295.1). GTDB lineage: Bacteria > Pseudomonadota > Gammaproteobacteria > Steroidobacterales > Steroidobacteraceae > FEN-1191. The sequence continues at coordinate 27,642 of JAYTUZ010000144.1, forward strand.
GCCGACGCCGCATATACCGCCGGGATCTACAACGACGCGATCGAGGCGGCCCGCACCGCCACCGCGCTGGCGCCCGAGCTCGCCGATGCCCAATCGACGCTGGCGTTTGCACTCTTCCAGGGGCGGCTCGATGTCAAAGGCGCACGCGAACCCTACCAGCGTTCCTACCAGCTGGGTGCTGGCGATGCCACGGTACTGGGGCGCTACGCGCTCTATTGCGCGTTGACCGGGCGCGCTGCGGAGGCACGCACCGCGATGACGCGCGCCGTAGCGCTCGATCCGCTTAATCCACTCGTGCACCGTGCCCAGAGCAGTGTGCTGTATGCGGCGCACCGCTACGCCGAGTCGCTGACGCCGCTGCGCCGCGCGCTGACGCTGAATCCGAAACTCAGCGGTGCGCAGGCCGCGAGCGGCCGCGCACTACTGATGCTGGGCCAGCCACGCGCGGCACGCGCGGCCTTCGGGCGCGAGCCGCATGATCTCGTGCGTGAAACCGGTGTGGCGATTGCCGAGTGGCAACTGGGCAATAAACCGGCGGCGCGCCAGGCGCTCGACCAGCTGCGCACCGGACTTGGCGACAGAGCGCTGTACCAGCAGGCACAGGTAGCGGCGCAATGGGGCGAGCCTGAGGTGGCGATGAAGATGCTGGCGCGCGCCCGGACGCTCGGCGACTCCGGCCTCATCTACCTCCAGACCGACCCGCTGCTGGACCCACTGCGCACCCTGCCAGCCTTCGACGCATTGCGCCGGCAACTTGGTTTCGAGTAGGCTTGGACGCTGGTTCACAGCAAAGGAAATAACCCAGATGAACAAGACCTTCGTGACCGCAACGACAATCGTGGTTGGCGTGCTGGGGCTCGCGGCCTGCAGCCAGCAGCCAGCGGCTCCGGCTGCTGCCGAGGCTCCGCCCGCTGCTGCCGCGCCTGCTCCTGAGGCGACACCCGCTCCGGCGGCTGAAGCCCCGGCCAATGCGCCGCAAGGCGACGGCGAAGTACTCAAGAAACCCTGAAGGCGCGCGCCAACTAGTCGCGTTCGGCCTGCAGTACGTCGTCGATCCAGTCGGCGAAGGCGTCCACGCGCGTGTAAACGCCTGGCGCTGAATCGCCGTTGCAGTCCTTCGCGCCCCAACTGACGACCCCGACCAGGTAGTACGGTCGGCCTTCGGTCAGTACCACCGGGCCGCCGCTGTCACCGAGACAGGTCTTCTGCGCTGACGCACCGGCGCAGAGGACTTTGTCCCCTACCTGTTCGGGCCTGACCCTGAGCCTCTTTGCGCAATATTGCGCGTCGTTGATCTGCAGCGCGGCCTGCATGAGTACGGCGGTCGGCACGTGGCCCGCGACGGCCTTGCTCTTGCCCCAGCCGGTGACGGTCACGGAAGTGCCCCGGTCCGGCGCAGCGCCCGTATACCGTTTGATCAACTGGATCTTTGCGGCGTCGCGCGCCGGCGGCGTGCCGTCAGTGGCAATATGCAGCAGCGCGATATCATTGTGATAGAAATCGGCCGGATTGAAAGCCGGGTGTGGAACCACGCAGTCGACCCTGAAGGTGATGCCATCGCCGCGCGAGATGTCCTCGGCGCCGAGGCGCACCCGAAACTCGGCATCGACCTGATCCGCCCTGGTGCATTCGGCCAGGCTGATGTGATTCTTCCTGGACACCGCGATCGCGGCACGCTGGTCCCGAAAGCCGGGTCGCATCATGCTGGCCTGTTTTCCCGGATCAGCCACCAGCACACAGTGTGCGGCGGTCAGCACCCAGTCATCGGCGATCAGTGCGCCACCGCAATGGTGTTGCAGCTGCCATTTGGGCCTGGCCTCGTGTGTGCTGGCGACGTGAAAAGCCCAGGCTTCCGGCGCAAAGTCGCGGTAGATCTCCGCCTGCCAGTGACCGAAACCCTTTGACACCCGTGCGCCACCGAAGATGCGCCCGTCGTCGTCCGCTGCGCTCGCTTTGTCCCGGGGGCTGGCTTTCTTCTTCGCCGGCGCTACCTTGATCGTCACCACCTGCGCTGGGGAAGCCAGCAGGATTGGATCACGAACCTCGACGTCGGCTGCTGGCGCAGCCACGGAAGCGGCGGCGCTGAGCAGCGCAAGCAACAGGCTTGCGATCGGCGTTGTCATTCAGTCTCGGCCTCGACAGGGGCCTGAAGCTGTATCTCCGTCAACTGTTGACTCTGCCGTCCGGCCAGATCGCTGACCACGAAGCCCACCTGGTAGTGGCCGGGCGGTAGTTGCTTGCGTCCGACCGTGAGCTCATCGACATCGTCATCGATATGTATCAGGTCATCGGGATCATCTGAAACACTGCGGTGCGATATGCCGTCGGCGTCGATTACCTCGTAGAGCGGCTGCAGGTCATCGCCTGCATCGAGGTCGATCTCGACCGGTCCGTTGTGCGTGTATTCGACCGCATAGACGAAATAGCCGCTGAGGCTGTCATCTTCATCGTTTACATCGAGCTGGAAGTAAAGCGTCACGTCCAGCCATTCATCGGTCTCTGCCATGCGCAGCCGCGCCGGTACGCCGGCCCAGTACACTTCCTCGTCCCCCAGATCCTTTAACTCCTCGAATTCCGTGATCGGGGCAATGAAGTCACCGTTGTTGTCGCTGATCGTGAACCACTTGTCGTCCCAGTCTTCCTTGAGTTCGCCGGCTGCGTCCAGATCAATCGGTATAGAGCCGATGACAATGCGTTGCTGGTCCTCGACGATCGAAACCACAAACCTGGCCTCGTCTATGCTATCGGCGTGCACCCGTGAGCCAATGGTCCGCTTGCGATCATCACTTTGCATGCGGCCGCTGGCTATCACCGGATCGATCGCCGGCTTTGGCCGGTTGCGTTCGGCAGCGCTGGCCGGCATCGCCTGGTAATGCTTGAGAAACGGATACCACGAATTGCCTGCGGCGAAACTGGTTTCCTTGTAGGAGGTCTTGCCGCGCATGGCGAAGTCGGTCTGGTTCGGCGGGAAGAAGATCGATAGCCCATTGGCGTGCGGACGCAGCTCGCCGCGGATGTTATAGACGATCGCCCGGCGGGCGGCGGCGATTACCGCATCGGCTGCAGCGCTGCTCGCCCGGTCCTGCGCATGCACTTTGATGTTCTCTGCCGCGTGCACCAGATCGAAGACCTCCGATCCGGGTTTTCTTTCGCCGGCGGGCGCGGCGTTGCGGGCGTATTCTTCAGTCACGTGGCGAGCCTGGGCCAGGTGCAACCAGGCGCTGTGCCCGCCACCAGCGAGCAGCGCATCGACGCTGGCCGCCAGCGAGGCGACGGTGCTGTCGACCGCCGGGATCTGCTCCAGATCGATGATTGTCATGGTCAGTGCCTTGGCCTTCCTGGCACGTTCAGGCGTGGTCGAATTCGCGTAGAAATCGCGGTAGGTGTCGGCGATGTTGCGGCCCAGTTGCGCGCCGTCCATGCTCGGCGACTGCGCCAGCCTGGTAAGCAAGGAGGCGTAGTCCCAGCCATCGCTGGGCTCGATTTCCTCGGAAGCGACCAGATAGTGGGCGTACGGGGACAGCATTCGCGCCACCTCGAGATTGCTCATCACGCAGGCATCGAAGCCGATCAGCTCGAAGCGACCGATAACGGGCAACAGCGTCTTGATCGCGCTGGCAATCTCGTCGACGGCGAGACTGTTGCCATCGCCCATCAATTCGGCGACCGCAGCACCTGCCCACGCCATGCCGTGATCGCCGAAGATCAGGGCATAACGTTCGGCCGGAAAATCGTGGGTCGCAGTGGCCAGGAAGTTCCGCAGCACGTTCTCGTCGCCGGTGTCGATGGCGGGCCAGTAGGCCAGTTCCTGCAACCTGCCGGGCTGCACGCGCAGCAGCTTGCCACCATTCCAGTTCGCCAGGTTAGCGACCCCGGCGTTTGTGTACTTGCCTTCGCCCTCGGAGTTGCGAGCCGCCAGGACGATGACGTTGATCTTGTCGGTATTGCCGATCTTGAGCATCTCTTCCAGGTTCTTCATCATCGGCCGCTCGAGATCGTTGTCGGCCGCGAGATAGACCAGCACTGTCCAGGCAGCCCTGGCCGGAGCAGTTGTCTCTGCTTCGGCCATGGCCGTGCTGTTCAGTGTTGCGCCCAGGAGCAGCAACAGGATCGCCGGGACAATTGTCTTGCGCTGCACGGGTAACTCTCCGCTGGGCGACTTGCAGCCTGCCGGTCAACGGCGCGAGCGAGGCGCCCGCCGCGCTACATTCGCCGAGGGTGCAGCGTTGGTGAGTGGCCCCATCTCCCGGACAATGCTGTCGATCGTCGGCCGTTCGCCACCTGCGTGCTTGTCAATCGCGGCGCGCATGGCGGCGATATGTGCAGGGGTCGTGCCGCAGCAGCCGCCGACAATACGCGCGCCGGCATCGATCGCCATCGTGGCATAGCGGGCCATCAGTTCAGGCGTGCCAGAGTACACGCAGGCGCTGCCCACGAAGCGCGGTATGCCACAGTTGCCCTTGCAGACCAGGGTGTGCGCCATGCCCGCCATCGCCAGCAGTGATACCAGCACATCGGCAGCGCCGACCCCGCAGTTGGGGCCGATGGCCACTGGCGCCACGGGCTGTGCGGCGACGACTTCGCCGAGCGCACCGGGCAGCAGGCCCATCATGGTGCGACCGGCAGTGTCGAAGGAGCAGGTGACTACGTAGGGCAGGCCGACGCTGATGGCGGCTGCGGCCGCGGCGTTCACTTCTTCGGCCGAAGACATGGTTTCAATCCAGGCCACGTCGGCGCCGCCATCACGCAGGCCACGCATTTGCTCGGTGAACGAGGCCACGGCGATTTCATGCGTGAGTTCGCCCATCGGCACGAACAACTCACCGGTCGGGCCGACCGAGCCCGCCACCACGACCGGATGCGCGGCACCATCGGCAGCCTGGCGCGCCAGTTCCGCGGCACGCTTCGCCAGTTCGTAACTGCGCTCTTCAGCCTTGTGCAGCTTGAGTCGTTGCCGATTGCAGCCGAAGGTGTTGGTGAGAATGATTTCGGAACCGGCGGCGATGAAGCGCTGGTGCAGCCCGACAACTTCCTCGGGTTTATCGACGTTCCAGAATTCGGGCGGTTCGCCCGCGGCCAGGCCGGACTCAAAATAGTTGGTGCCGGTCGCGCCGTCGGCCAACAGGTTCTGTTTGCTGGCGAGCAGGGTGGTCAGTGTCGTACGCATGAGCTGATTATAGCGGGCCGTTTGCGCCGCCGAGCACGCTCTTGAGATAACGCCCGAATCTGCGGAACTCCCGCTTGCGGGTGCAACCGCGGCGCCAGGCCAGGGCGATGCTGCGCGAGGGGTCGCCGACCAGCCGCCGCGCCACCAGGCCTGATCCGGGAGTGATCTCGCTCGTCACCGCCATCTCGGGTAACAGTGTCACGCCGAGGCCGCTGGCCGTCATCTGCAGCAGGGTGCGCAGGCTGGTACCCTGGAATTCTTCATTGTCGCCGGCCTTGCCGAGCCGACAGGCCCTGAGCGCATGACTCCTCAGGCAATGCCCGTCCTCCATCAGCAGCAAGGGCTCGCGTGTGAGTTCCGCGCGCTCGACCTGCCTGCACCTGGCCAGTCGATGCCCGGCGGGCATGGCCGCCAGAATGCGATCTTCGCCCAGGGCCATGGTCTCCAGCTCGCCGGTCTCGTATGGCAGGGCGAGGAGCAGCAGATCCAGCTGGCCACTGTCGAGTTTCACGATGAGCGGCTCGGATTGCTCCTCGCGCAGATAGAGCTTGAGCCTGGGAAAGGCGGCGGCGAGTCCACGCATCACCGCCGGTATCACGTAGGCGCTAATCGTCGGGATTACTCCCAGCCGCAGCGGCCCGGCAAGCGGCTCGTGTGCCGCGCGTGCCAGTTCGGTGAGATCCTCGGCATCGCGCAGCAGGCGGCGAGCGCGCACCACGATCTCGGCGCCCAGCGGAGTCAGCAACACACGGCGATGGCTGCGCTCCGCGAGGCTCACGCCGAGCCGCTGCTCGAGCTCCTGCAGTCCGGCGCTCAGGGTCGATTGCGTGACGTGGCAGGCGCTGGCGGCTCGGCTGAAGTGCTGGTGCTCGGCGAGCGCCGCGAGGAAGCGCAGTTGCTGCAGGCTGGGCAGATTAGTCATCGAGATTTCCGATCAAGTGGTTCGATATTATTCATTTGATAGATAAGTAATTCAAGGGCATTGTAGCGTCATTCAACTACAGGGAGGAACTGCGATGACAACCTACCGCACCCACAACAACCTCAAGCCGGCGGCCAAAGCCAGCGTCATCAGGCTCCTGAACGCGCGGCTCGCCGACGCCATCGACCTGGCACTGCTGACCAAGCAGGCGCACTGGAACGTCAAGGGTCCGCAATTCATCGCCCTGCATGAAATGTTCGATGGCTTGCGCACCGAGATCGACGGACATGTCGACACCATGGCGGAACGGGTGGTGCAATTGGGTGGGACAGCGCTGGGCACCACGCAGGTTGTGGCCAAGGCCTCGGCCCTGGCGCCGTATCCCACCGGCATCACCAGGGCCCGGGAGCACCTCGCCGCGCTCATCGAGCGTTACGCCTCTGTGGCCAATGCTACCCGTGCCGCAATCGACACGGCAGACCGGGCTGGTGACAAGGACAGTGCGGATATCCTTACCGGTGTGTCGCGTGGCCTCGATAAGGCGCTGTGGTTTCTCGAGGCGCACGTGCAGGAAAACGACTGATACCCGGCGCTTCAGGGTGCCGCAGCAGCCACTACCAGCCAGAGCGGCAGTGGCACATTGTGATGTCGCTCACAGTACCGGTAACCGTCGGACCCAGATCACCGTTATTCCAGTGCCGGCAGCCGATAATGGCTGGACATGGCAACTTTCTGGAACATCAGGCTCAAGGTCACCTCGTTGCTGGTGGTTGCATTTGCGACGCTGGTGGCGGCGCAGTTCCTGATCCACGAGCGCGTGCTGATGCCCAGCTTCGCCGCGATCGAGCAGCAGGCCGCGCTCACCGACATGGATCGCGTTGTCAACGCAATCCGCAGTGAGCAGGCGCAACTGTCGATCATCGCCTGGGACTGGGGCAACTGGTCAAAGACCTGGGAGTTCTACCAGGACCGTAACGCGGCATTCCTCAAAGCCAACCTTACCGCCGGGCAGATGCAGACCCTGCGCATCGACCTGCTGGCCTTCGTGGACCTGGATGGAAACTTCATTGCCGCCAAGGGGCTGGCCCCCGACCTGAGCCATGATCTGGACATCGATTTCGTCCGGCGCGGTGCGCTGGCTGCACGGCATCCGTGGCGACAGGCGCTGCAGCAGGGATCGCGGGTGCAGGGCCTGTTCGCGACTGATCAGGGCGTGATGCTGGCCGCGGCCTCGCCGGTGCTCGATGGGGCCGGTCTTGGGCCACACCGGGGCATGGTGCTGATGGGCATACTGTTGACGCCGGCGGAGGTCAGCCGCATCGGTGAGCAGGCCCAGGTCAATGTGTGGTTCGAAGACTTGAGGAAATCCACGCCGCGCGCACTCGACCCCGCCGCGCCGACCGGACAGGATCGGTTCACGATCATTGCCCGCGACCTCAAGGGGATCGAGGGCGCAGTGGTGGGCACGGTACGCATCGCCGTGCCCAAGAAGATCAGCGCCCAGGGTCAGAGGACGGCCAGGTCCTCGGAAATTTTTCTGATCTGCGCCTGCGTTGCGGCCCTGGTGCTGCTGGCGTTTAGTCTGCAGAGAATCGTGCTCGACCCGCTGTCGCGACTGCAACGCTTCGCGGTGGCGATTTCCGCGACCGGCAATCTCACCGCCCGCACCAATCTGGTACGTCGCGACGAGATCGGAGTGCTCGCGCTCGAGATCGATCGCATGGTGCAGAATCTCGATCAGGCGCAGCGCAAGCTGCTGGATCTGTCGTTCAGTGCTGGCAGCGCCGAAATGGCGAGCGGCGTATTGCACAATATCGGCAACGCCCTGACGCCGGTGGCGGTGGCGGTGGCGAGCCTGCAGGCGAGGCTCGGCGCAGCGCCCGTGGGGGATCTGCAGCTGGTGCTCGACGAACTCGAGTTTGGCGCGGCGCCGGATCGGCAGTCCGACCTGCGGCAGTTCCTGTACCTCAGCAGCCGCGAACTCGCCGCTACAATCACACGATCCGGAGACGATGTCGTCGTTGTGGCGCGACAGATTGAGCAGATACGCAACATCCTCACCCACCAATCGACGCTGGCGCGTACCGGCCCGGTGATCGAGACAGTGTTGCTCGCTGACCTGGTGACTACCGCTGCGGAGGCATTGCCGGTGTCGCTGCGAGCCCTGCTGCTCATTGATGTCGATGAGTCGCTGCGCACGCTCGGCCCGGTGAATGTGGAGCGGATACTTCTCAAGCAGGTATTTCAGAACCTGCTGCTGAACGCAGCCGAATCGGTGCGTGATGCCGGGCACGGAGCGCAAGTCCTGTCCGTGTCCTGCAGCGTGCAGAGCGTAGCGGCAGGCGAGCAGCTGGAGATCCGCTTCCGCGACCACGGCGCCGGCATCCCGGCTGAAAATCTGGCGCGCATTTTTGAAAAGGGCTTTTCGACCAAGACCGCCTACGACAATTCCGGCATCGGCCTGCACTGGTGTGCCAATACCCTGAGCGCCCTGGGCGGTCGACTGCTCGCCGACAGTCCGGGTGCAGGCCAGGGCGCCACCCTGTGTGTGGTGCTGCCGCTGCATCGGGCGCATGACGTTGCCGCGACGCAGGCTGCCTGAGGCTCATGATGATCGACGCCAACAGACAACCCATCCGCGTGCTGGTCGTCGACGATGAAGAATCGGTGCGCGACGCCTACCGCAAACTGCTGGCCGGGGCACCGGAAGGTGCAAGCCGCGCGGTTGTCGATGACCTGCGCGCCAGGCTGTTTGCGGCCAAGCCGGATGCGCCAGCGCCGGCAACTGCAGCACCGCAGGAGCGGACCTTCGAGGCGAAGTTTTGCAGCAGCGCCGAGGAGGCGGTACAGGCGGCCCGCGATGCCGTGGCGGCCGGCGCGCCGTTCAACGTCGCTTTTATCGACATGCGCATGCCGCCCGGGGCGGATGGCGCCTGGGCCGCCGCGCAGATCCGTGTCATCGATCCGCTGGTCGAGATCGTGATCTGCACCGCCTATTCCGACGTCGATCCGCGCGCGATCGGCGCGCGCGTGCCACACGGGCCCAAGCTGTTTTACCTGCAGAAGCCCTTTCATCCGAACGAAGTGCTGCAGATGGCGCTGGCGCTGGGCGAGAAACGCCTGGCAGTCGCCAATCGCACGCAGCCAGCAACTGATCTTGATGCGGTGACCGGGCTGCTGAACCGTGCCGCATTTGTCGAACAGTTGTCTGCGAGCATGGATTCGGCGCGTCGCCAGGGGCACAAGCTGGCGCTGCTGGATATCAATCTGAATGGCTTCCGCCGCGTCAACACCTCACTGGGCCATGAGTTGGGCGATGAATACCTGCGTCTGGTCGCCCAGCGCCTCGGCCGCCACGGCGCGCACAGCTGCGCCCGGCTGGGCGCCGATGAGTTCGTGGTTCTGCTTTCCGGCAGCGGCGGCCTGGATGAGGCGAGTAGCGTGGCGAAAAAAATCCTCGCGACGCTGGCCGAGCCGGCACGCCTGGCGCAACACGATATCTCGATTACTGCCAGCGTCGGCATCAGCAGTTTCGACGGCGGGGAGGCCGATGCGGGCACGCTGCTGCGCCACGCCAGTGTCGCCCTGCAACAGGCCAGGGCGAAGGGGCGCGGCCAGCTCGCGGTCTACGAAGATACGATGGAGCTGAGCGCCGTACGGCGTTTTTCCCTGGAAAACCACCTGCACCAGGCAATGGAGCGCGGCGAATTTTCACTGGTGTATCAGCCGCAGCTGGTGCTGAGCGACGGGCAGATCTGTGGCATGGAAGCGCTGCTGCGCTGGAACAATCCCATGCTGGGCATGGTCTCTCCGGCCAAATTCATCCCGGTGGTCGAAGAAACCGGACTGATCCTGCCGCTGGGCGAGTGGGTGCTGCGTAGCGCCTGCAGCCAGCTGCAGCAATGGCGTCTTGCCGGGCTAACGCAAGGGCGCATGGCGGTGAATGTTTCCGGGCGGCAATTCAGCCAGCCGGGTTTCGCGGCAGTAGTGGCTGGCATCCTGGGCGAAACCGGGCTGCCTCCCGAACTGCTTGAGATCGAGATCACCGAATCCGTGCTGATGTCGGCGGATGCGCGCACGCAGCAGATGATGGCTGAGTTGCGCGCGCTCGGCGTGACCCTCGCCATCGACGACTTTGGCACTGAATACTCCAGCCTGAGTCGGCTGGCGCAATTTCCGATAAGCCGGCTGAAGATCGATCAGTCCTTCGTGCACAACATGAATCGCGGCGCCAGTGGTGAGGCCGTAGTGACAGCCGTTATTCAGCTGGCCAAGGCGCTGGGACTCACAGTGATCGCCGAAGGGGTCGAAGACCCGGAGCAGCTGCTGATGCTGCAGGGGCTGCTGTGCGATGAAGCCCAGGGTTACCTGCTGGGGCGCCCGCTGCCAGCTGAAGATATTCGCCAGCTGCTAGCCGGAATCGCGGCCGCCAAAGCCGACCCTGTGGCACCTGCAGATATTTCTGCCGGTTCAGCGCACACTGTTTGAGGGCGCCAGGCTGCGCGCATAGGTCGGTGGTGCCACCTGACCGATCAGCTGTTCAATGTCGGCGCCCAGCGCCAGCAACATCGCATCCGACCAGGCCGGGCCGATCACCGAAACGCCTACCGGCAAGCCCTCGATCAGACCCATGGGCACGGTAAGGTGCGGATAGCCGGCAATCGCCGGCAGATTTCCAGGCCCAGACCAGTTGATGGCATCACCGTTGATCGCATCGATCATGAACGCCGGACCATCGGTTGGGGCGATCAGCGCCTGCAGCTGCTGTGTTGAGAATAGCTTGTCGAGCCCGTCGCGGCCGGCGGCGAGCCGGCTGCCTTCCAGAGCCTTGAGATATTGAGCATCCTGCAAGCCGCCGGTCGCCTGCGCCCGCTCAAACAGTTCCTGCTCGAAGAGCGGCATTTCTTCAGCGGCATGCTGCCGATTGAAGGTGATGACTGCGGCCAGCGAGCGGGTGCTCACGGCGGCCGGCGTCGAGGCCAGATAGACATCGAGATCGGCCTTGAGCTCGGTGAGCAGCACGCTCGATTCCATGTCGCCAAGCTGGTCCGTCCCGGTGGGCATCTGCACATCGATCATGGTCGCGCCCGCCTCGGCAAGACGCTTGACGGTGGCGTCAAACATCCGCTTGGCGGCCGGCAGAGCATGCTCGATGCGCAACACGCCGATCCGTGCACCGCTCAGACCAGCGCGCTTCGCAAGATCTGCAAGACCCTGCTTGCGCAGGTCGGCTGCACGCGTCGCCTGATCGAGCGGATCGGTGCCGGCCATGACGCCGAGCAACAACGCAGCGTCGGCGACCGTATGCGCAATGGGTCCCGGGGTATCCTGGCTATGGGAGATCGGCACGACGTAGCTGCGCGACACCATTCCTACCGTGGGCTTGATGCCGACCAGACCGTTCATCGACGCCGGGCAGGTGATCGACCCGTCGGTTTCGGTGCCCACCGCGGCGGCGGCCAGGCTCGCCGCGACGGCGGCGGCGCTGCCGGAGCTCGACCCGCAGGCATTGCGATCAAGTGCGTACGGGTTGCGCGTCTGGCCGCCGACGGCGCTCCAGCCGCTGACGGACGCCGAAGAGCGGATATTGGCCCACTCCGATAGATTGGTCTTGCCCAGTATCACGGCGCCGGCCGCGCGCAGCCGCGCTATCAGCGGCGCGTCGCGGCCGCCCAGATTGCCAGCCAGCGCCAGCGATCCGGCCGTCGTCGGCATGGGATCAGCAGTCTCGATATTGTCCTTGATCAGCAGCGGAATGCCATGCAGCGGACCGCGCAATTTCCCGGCCGCCCGCTCACTATCGAGAGCCCGCGCCTGGGCGCGCGCCTGCGGATTGATCGCCAGCACACTGTGCAAGGCGGGTCCCGCGCGATCCAGCCGCGCAATGCGCGCCAGATAGGCATCCACCAGCTGCAGCGAGCTGACGCGCCCCTGTGATTGGGCTTCGGCCAGTTGCACCATGTTCTTGCCGACCACGTCGAAGGCCGCGGCGGATAGTACTGGCATTGCAAGCAGCAGGGCGCAGGACAAGCTACTGACCGCAAGCGCTGCGTGGCGAAGTCGACCAGCTGTTGTTTTCATGGGCTTCAGTTTACACCAGGCTGCTTGTCAGTCATAAACTTCGGGAGGACACTGCACAGCGGAGGAATATATGAAGAAAGAACTGTTCCAGCCGCTGTCCGGAAACGTGATGCCGCGCTTTGGGGGTCCGGCGACGTTCATGCGGCTGCCGGCATGCAATCTGAGCGACCATCTCGATGTCGCCTTTATCGGCGTGCCATTCGACATCGGCACCTCGAATCGGCCTGGGGCGCGCCTGGCGCCGCGCCAGATCAGGGATGAATCGCGGATGCTGCGACCCTACAACATGGCGACCCGCGCGGCGCCATTTGATTCACTGCGGGTCGCTGACGTGGGCGATGTCCCGATCAATACCTTCAATCTGCTCAAGAGCATCGACATCATCGAGCAGCATTACGCCGCCCTGCTCGCCAGCGGCGCCATTCCGTTGACCATGGGCGGTGATCACACCATCGTGCTGCCGATCCTGCGCGCCATGCGCCACAAGCATGGCCCGGTCGGACTCATCCACGTGGATGCCCATGCCGACGTCAACGACGAGATGTTCGGCGAGAAGATCGCTCACGGCACGCCGTTCCGGCGCGCCGTGGAAGAAGGGCTGCTCGATGCGCGGCGAGTCGTGCAGATCGGCTTGCGTGGCACGGGTTACGCGGCCGATGATTTCGACTGGTCGCGCAAGCAGGGATTTCGCGTCGTGCAGGCCGAAGAGTGCTGGTACCAGTCGCTGGCGCCATTGATGCGTGAAGTGGCGGCACAAGTCGGCCAGGGACCGGTCTACCTGAGTGTCGACATAGACGGCATCGATCCGGCTTTTGCGCCGGGCACCGGCACGGTAGAGATTGGCGGGCTCACGGTTCCGCAAGTACTGGAGATCATTCGCGGTTGCCGCGGACTCGACTTGGTCGGTGGCGATCTGGTGGAAGTCAGCCCGCCCTACGATACGACCGGCAACACCGCGCTGCTGGCCGCAAACCTCTTGTTCGAAATGCTGTGTGTGCTGCCGAAGGTTGAGTATCGACGCTAGCGCCATGACGCTTGATCTCGCCATTGTGCTCGCTTACGCGCTCGGCCTGATGCTGATCGGCTGGTATAGCCTGCGGCGCGCGCGCAATCGTGAAGACTACCTGGTCGCGGGTCGCCGGCTCGGCCCGCTCATGTACGCCGCGACCCTGGCCACCGTCGTACTTGGCGGGGCGTCGACCGTCGGGACGGTGCGGCTGGGCTATGTATACGGCCTGTCAGGCCTGTGGTTCTGCACGCTTATGGGCTTCGGCATCCTGGTCATCAGCCTGTTGCTCTCGCGTCATCTGCTTCGCCTCAAGCTCGTTACCGTGACCGAACTGCTCGAGCGGCGTTACAGTCCGGCCGCCAGGTTGAGTGGCGCGGTCATCATGATCGGCTACGCGCTCATGGTCGCCGTGGCCTCGATCGTGGCCTGCGGCACGATTCTGCATGGTCTGTTTGGCCTGCCATTCTGGGGTGGTGTGCTGCTGGGTGGCGGCATCGTCGTCGTCTACTCCGTCATCGGCGGCATGTGGTCGATCACGCTGACGGACATTGTCCAGTTCTTCATCATGACGGTCGGCATGATGTTCCTGCTCGCCCCGCTGTCGATTCAGCATGCGGGCGGCTGGGCCGCCATGCGGCAGCTGCTGCCGGCAACGCATTTTTCACTGACGACGCTCGGCTGGCCGATGTTCCTGGGATTCGCGCTCAATTACTTTCTCGGCATCATGATCGGCCAGGATATCTGGCAACGGGTGTTCACGGCGCGCAGCGTCAGCGTGGCGCGCTTTGCCGGCGCCGCTGCGGCCCTCTATTGCGTGCTCTACGGAATCTGCGGCGCCCTGATAGGCATGGCCGCGCGAGCGACGCTGCCGGCGCTCGGCGATCCCAACCTTGCCTTTGCCAGCGTCGTCCAGGCAACCTTGCCGGACGGAATCCGTGGGCTGGTCGTCGCGGCGGCGCTCGCGGCGATGATGTCGACCGCCAGTGCCACCCTGATGGCAGCCGCGACCACGTTCGCCGAAGATGTCTTGCCCAGGCTGCAGGGCGGGAGACCGACGCTGCTGGCGGATCGGGCCAGCACACTGGCGATGGGCGCCATCAGCCTGGTCATTTCATTGGCTCTCAGCGATGTGTTCAAGCCGCTGACCATTGCCTACGATCTGCTGGTCGGCTCGATACTGGTGCCAATTGTCGGTGCCATCTATTGGCAGCGGGCCAGCACGTGGGCTGCCATTGCCAGCATCGCTGTCAGTGCGGGGGTCACGATATTCTTTCTCGCGAAAGATGGCCTCGACGCCAACACACCGATCTTCTTCGGGCTGGGCTCCAGCCTGCTGGTGTTTTGCGGCGTCACCATCCTGGGCTCCCACACCGCGACCAGGCTTCATGGATGATAGCTGCGCTCCGCATGAGCCTGCACGTCTGCAGGATAGAACAGCACATCGCGCAATTTCCCTTCGCTGAACATCAGGGCCTGATCGGTGAAGTGCGGCGAGCGGGGATCACCGCTTTGACCACCGCTCATGATGGCTTTGGCGTGAATGGTCGGGCCGAATTCCACTGCCGCGACAAAGCTGTTGCCCACTGAGCCGTAGATCTTTCTGGTAGTGCGCGGCCTGGACCAGTCGAACGAGGCCAGCGCACCCCACTGCGAGGGTGCGAAACCCACGGGCAGGCTGGGTTTGGCATCATCGAAAGGCTGCACGATGTCGTCGGTGAGCCGCTGGAAGCGGTTGATCTCGCCCCATGGCACCTGCCAGCGGCCGAAGTCGCGCTGCAGGGTGTCGAGCGCCGCGCTCAGTGCATCGATCCGCTCGACATCGCTGAGTCGCCCCACCAGGTAATCATAGAGCGGCTCGTCGGCATCGCGCGCCTCCTGGCCTTTGCGCTCCACCAGCGCCTGGCCCCAGTAAATCGCGACCGCAGTGGGCACCGAATCCTTGGCGGTGCGTCGATCCCAGCCGCGCAGGCTGGCGATCGCGCCCGCAAGCGCAGGGCGCCGTGGATCGTCCATGGCCAAGGCATCAAAGGCCGCAAACAGCGGCGGCAGCAGCACCTCGAAGCCGGTCAGGTGGCCGTCGTAGGCAGCAGCGATCAGGCTGTCCAGGGTCACGTTGTGGATGTCCTGCAGCATCTCGACTGCATGCAGGCCGCGCGGATTTTCTCCCTTGGTCCACATGTAGGCCGGGTAGTTCTCGCGCTTCGGGCTCGCGGCGCCGGCTGCGGAAAACGGCCAGTTGTTGGTGTTCATGATCCAGCCATTGGCCGGATTGAGCAGGGTGATGGTGTCTTCGATGGCGTGCGCGCCCTGCCATTCGGTTGCCGGATTGCTGCCGTCCACCGGGCGGGTGAAATCAAATTTCGCATCACGCCTGGGTATGAAGTTGCCGTGAAAATAGGCGATGGTGCCGTCGCTGTCGGCATAGACGGTGTTGTTGGAGGTGTCGGTGCGCAGCTCCTGGGTCTTGCGAAACGCTGCATAGTCAGCGGTCTTGGTGCGCAGGAACGATTGCTCCAGCGCCGGCACCGGATCCTGCAACAGTCTGATCGCGATCCACTTGTCGTTCTCGGCACGAATGATCGGTCCGTGATGGCTGTGATACACGGTGAAATTGCGCGATACCAGCTTGCCGTTCTTTCTGAAGGGAATAGCGAGGTGGGTGACTTTCAGCGGCCGTAGCTGCTCGCCATATCGGTAATGGAGGCGGCCGGATCTGTTGACGATGGTTTCGGCGTATTCATCGATCGCATCGCCGCCGTAGGAGGTGTGCATCCAGCCATTGTGCGCATTGAACCCCTGGTAGATGAAGAATTGCCCCCAGGTCGCGGCGCCATAGACGTTCAACCCTTGCTGGCTGACCATCTGCAGTTCGGAGCGGAAATAGTAAGAGGTGTGGGGATTGATCCACAGCAGGGCGTGGCCCGAGGCGCTGCGGCTCGGTGCAATGGCGAAGCCGTTGGAGCCGCCCGGCGGGGGCTTCGGTGCCGCGGGCACAAGCGCAGCGAGCTTTGCGCCGGGAGCGTAGAACTCGCGCAGCTTGCCCAGGTCCACGCTCTCGATATCGCCGCCGATGCTGCCTTCGGTGAAGGACAACGCCATCCAGGGTTCGAAATGATGGATGACCTTGGGCTGGACTGCGGGGTGCTTGAACAGAAAATAATTGAGGCCATCCGCCCAGGCGTCCATCAGGCTCTTGAGCCAGGCGGGACTGGTGACATAGAGCCGTTGCAGGCGAGCGCTGTCGACAAACAGTCTGGCGCGCAGATCGCTGTAGAGGGCGGATTCCCCTTCCGCCTGCGCCAGCCAGCCCAAACCGTTGAGATAGTTGCGCTCGATGCGGTTGAAATCATCTTCAGCCTGCGAGTAGATCGCGCCGAACACGGTATCCGCGTCCGACTTGCCGTAGACATGGGCGATGCCCCAGTTGTCGCGCACGATGTTGACAGCGGCCGCGTGTTGTTGCCAGCGGTTGGTCTGGCTGCTGACCGCCGCGGTCGCGTCGAACGTGGCGCCAAGGTAAAAGAGCGCAAGCAGCAGGACTTTCATTGCATGGTCTCCGGGGCGTAGCATCGGGGCATGCGGCGGCAGTCTACCCGCGTGCGACGGGAAGGCAAGACGCTGTAGGATTCAGGCAACATTTGCTTATTTTTTTCATAGTGAGGTTTACTGCGATGATCAGAGCCACGTTTGCCTTGATTGCCGGGATGCTGTTCGCGCTGGTTGCGTCGGCTGCTACCCCGACTGCTGCCACGACTGCTGCGCCAGGAGATCCGATGGTGCCGATCCGCCAGTTCATTGACGGCTTCAACGCCGGCGACACCAAAACGGCCTATGCGGCTTACGCCGCCGGCGATATCGCCATTGTCGACGAGTTTGCACCGCATCGCTGGTTGGGCCGGAGCGCGCCAAAGAACTGGGCCGCGGACTACGACAAGCACGCCGCCGCCTTCGGCGTATCCGCGGGGCTGGTCAAGTATGGTGAGCCGACCCGTACCGAGATCAGCGGCAAGTCCGCCTATGTGATCATCCCAACCGTCTACTCCTATAAGGATCACGGCAAGCCGACCGTGGAAGAGGGACAGATGACCTACGTGCTGCGCAGTGGCGCCAGCGGCTGGAAGATCACGGCCTGGACCTGGACCGGAGTCAAGCCGCACGCGCCAAAATAGCCGTGCGATGAGCGCGTCGCAGCCGACCGCCCCGGCCGAAGCGCTCCGCAACGCGCACGCCTTGCTGCGCACTGGCCGCGCTGCCAGCGCCGAGCGCCTGCTGCGCTCGCTCGCGGGGCAGTTCCCGGCGGACGTGAACTGCCTCTGGCTGCTCGGCGCAGCGCTGCTGGATCAGGACAAGATTCCCGAGAGTATTGCGACGCTTGCAGCTGTGCTTGCTGGCGCACCCGATTTTGCCAATGCGCGCGTCGATCTGGCGCGTGCCTACCGATCCAGTGGCCAGGCCTCGCGGGCGCGCACGGAGCTGCGGCGGGTGCTGGAGAAGAACCCCCACCACCATCTCGCCTGGCTGGCCTACGGCGATGCGCTGGTCGATCTCGAGCAGTATGCGGATGCGCGCGTGGCCTTCGAGCGGGCGCGACTGTGTGATCCGCAGCGTCAGCAGGTGGAGGCGGCAACGGCCGCGCTGGTCGCGGACGATCGGCAAACCTCCGAGCGCATTTTTCGTGACATCCTGCGGGCTGACCCGAGTCAGGTGGCGGCGTTGTGCGGCCTGGCGGCGCTCTCACTGGCGGCCGACAAGCCCGACGATGCCGAGCGCCTGCTACGCCATGCCCTGAAGCAGTCCGCCTCCATTCCGCTCGCGTGGCGGGGACTGGTGCAGGTGCTCATGGCGCTCGGACGTCTTACCGAAGCGGAAGCTGCTGCACGCCGGTTGCTGAAGATCGAACCGGAAAACCCGCACAGCTGGATCACGATCGCCGCCGTCGCGACCCGGCTGCTGCGCCAGGAGGAAGCGCTCGAAGCCTATCAGCAGGCGGCGCGGCTCAAGCCTGAAGAAGTGCAGCTGCAAATGTCCATCGGCCATGTGCACAAGACGCTCGGTCGGCGCACGGAGAGCGAAGCCGCCTACAAGGCGGCGCTGGCCATGGATCCACAGACTGCGGAGGCCTACTGGAGTCTTGCCGATCTCAAGAATTACTCGTTCAGCGATAGCGAGATTGCGGCCATGCGGCAGCTTCTCGACCATAGCGGGGTTGAGCGCGCGTCAGCAGCGCAGCTGCAGTTCGCACTGGGCAAGGCCTTTGAACAGCGTCAGCAATATGCTGGGGCCTTCAGCCATTACGCTCGTGGCAACGCGCTGCGGCGGCTCGATGCGCCGTTCGACATTGAACATTTCGAGCGCCGCACGGCGCGCGTCCGCGCGTTCTTTGATGCCGGGTTCTTTGCCAGGCTCGCCGGCAGCGGCGATCAAAGTGCCGCGCCGATCTTCATCGTCGGCCTGCCGCGCTCCGGTTCGACGTTGGTGGAGCAGATCCTCGCCAGTCACTCGCGCGTGGAGGGCACCATGGAACTGCCCAACATCATCAGCATCACGCACCAGTTCGACGACCTGCTCGCCAGCCGCGACGGCTATCCCGAGACGGTTGGCACGGCCCCGCCGGATGCGTTCGCCGCACTCGGCAGGCGTTACCTGCAGGAAACCGCAGCGCTGCGCACCGGGCGCGAGCATTTTACCGACAAGCTGCCCAATAACTTCAGCCACGTCGGGCTCATCCACGCCATGCTGCCGCGCGCGACCATCATCGATGCGCGCCGTCACCCCATGGACTCCTGCTTCAGCGTCTTCAAGCAGCACTTCGCCGAAGGACAGAGCTTCAGCTACGATCTTGAGGATCTCGGCCGCTACTATCGCTGTTATCTTTCTCTCATGGATCACTGGGACGCGGTATTGCCGGGCAAGGTGCTGCACTTTCAGTACGAACAGCTGGTGCGCGATCCGGAGACGAATATCCGCCGGCTGCTGGAGCACTGCCGGCTGGGCTTTGAACCAGCGTGCCTGTCATTCCACGAAACGCGGCGCTCGGTGCGCACGGCCAGCGCTGAACAGGTGCGCCAGCCCCTCTACACTTCGGGCGTTGGCTACTGGCGCCATTTCGAAAGCGAGCTCGAACCCCTGCGCCTTGCCCTCGGCGACTGCCTTTGAACAACGGTTGACGCCGCCCGCCCGCCCGCAGGATGATGGCAACACGCCGTCCATGGAGTTCGCCGATGCGTATACGTAGCAGGAATCACGCGGCAGCGAAAGTACGCCAAGCGCCTGCCACGGCTCCGCCAGGGGGTAGCTCGGCGATCGCACTGGCGGTAGCCGCGGCCATTGCCGGCCTGGCCGTGCCGGCTGCGCCGTTGCTGGCAGCAGAAGCAGAGGCTTCTGCGTCCGAGGGTCTCGAGGTGATCATCGTGACGGCGCGCAAGCGCTCGGAAAACCTGCAGGACGTGCCGGTAAGCATTGATGTGCTGTCGAAGAAGGACCTGAGCCACCTCGCAATCGAGGGATTCGAAGACTACGCCGAGAAGGTGCCGTCAATTTCCTTCATCAGCGCAGGCCCGGGCACGCAGTTCCTGGTAGTGCGCGGCGTGGCCGACGGCAGCAATCCGACCTACTCCAATTCCTCGGCAAGCGGATTTTTCGTGGACGACATGTCGACCAGCTGGGCCGGCACGCAGCCGGATCTGCATCTGTACGATATCGAGCGCATCGAAGTGCTCAATGGCCCGCAGGGCACGACCTTTGGCGCGGGTTCCATGGCCGGCGCCGTGCGCTACCTGACCAACAAGCCGGACGTGGATGCCTTCAGCGCCGGCGTCGATTTCAGTGGCGGCGCGATCAAGGATGGCGGGGCAAACTGGACCTATGAAGGGTTTGTGAATGCCCCGATCATTCCAGGCAAGCTCGCCTTGCGCATATCGGCCTTCAGTGACTCCCATGGCGGCTTCATCGATAACCGTCTCAAGACCCGCACCTGGGTCAACGGCGCCGTGTCCGACAACGCCGCCTGGGCGCGCAAGGATTACAACCGCGAACACGCTGAGGGCGGCCGCGTCGCCTTGCGTGGGGTGTTGAACGACAACTGGAGTGGCACACTCACCTATGGTTTCCAGCGGCAGAATGTCCTCGGTGCCTGGGACGAAGATCCGAATCTGCCCTCGCGGACCGTCGAGCGCTTTGGCCCGGAGAGCAACCGTTTTCAGGCCAAGATGGTCGATTTTCACGTGGACGGCGATGTCGGCGTTGCGGATCTGGTGTTCGCGAGCACCTACTGGTCGCTGCCCCGGCGCCAGCAGAACGAATACTCGCAGTACATCGAGAACTATCAGGGAGGCGCCAACGAGGGCGTTACCTGCGCGAACGACCCGGTCTACGGTACCGGCCCCTACACTGACTGCGCTGTACCAATCCAGTACTACGAATATCACACCAACCCGGAGCGCTGGTCCAACGAGCTGCGGCTCGTCTCCAAACCGGGCGGGCGCTTCCACTGGCTCGCTGGCCTGTACTCGGAGAAGACGCGCGACAAGAATTCCGGAAGCACCTTCTATATGCCGGGCCTGCGGACCGACAGCCCTGCGTTTCAGTATTACAATTACTACAGCGGCACGGCCCCGGGCTTCACCTCACTGCCGCCCGGTGTGTGGTACGGCTACCAGACACGCACCGATTATCTGCAAACCACCGAGTTTGCCAATATCAGCTTCGATATCACTGACAAGTTCAACGTCGAAGCGGGGGCCGTACACTTCAAGTCCGATTTCAGCTACTACAGCCCCTATGGCCAGTTCGCCTACGTGGATACCAGTCCGGGCCTGAATGAGGGCTCATCGAAGAAATGGAATGGCAAGTTTGGCGCCAACTACAAGTTCTCGAACGCGCTGATGCTCTATGCCAACTTCGCGCAGGGGTTCCGCGACGGTGGCACCAATTCCGGGTATCCGGATTCCTGCTACAACAATGGTGTGCCGGGCAGCTACGTGCCCGACACGCTCAACAATTACGAGTTGGGCTGGAAGTCGACGACCCTGGGAGGCCACCTGATCTGGAACGGCGCCGCCTACCTGATGAAATGGAAGCAGCTGCAGACTCTTATCTATGACGTCGATATCTGTGCGCCGAGCAGTTTCAACGTCAACGTCGGCGACGCCCGAATCGAGGGCATTGAATCCAATGTCGATTACAAGCTCGACGAGCACTGGTCGATGCAGGCCTCCGGCAGCTACACCGATTCACATCTGACTTCGAGCCCCTACGCCGCATTTCAGGCCAACGTCGGTGAGCGGCTGCCGTTCGTGCCGTACTTCAACTGGAGCTGGAACCTGCGCTACCAGCTGCGCCTGGGCACGGGCCTGCGCGGTTACGCGCAGCTGGACATGGCGCACAAGGGCGGCATGTGGAATGACCTGCATGTCGAAGGTTCGCACGGTTTTCCGCGCATCCTGCAGCCGGGCTACAGCGTCACCAACCTGCGATTCGGGTTGAACCCACAAGGGGGCCGCTGGCTGGCCGAACTGTTCGTCACCAACGTTGCCGACAAGAATGCGATTGTCTACAGCAACACCTTCAACTTCGATCTGCGCCAGACGACCAATGAGCCGCGCGTGGTCGGCCTGCGGCTCAACTATCGCTTTGGCAAGGAAACCAATTCGGAATAGCGCGCAGTGCCCGTCAGGCGCCCTGCATGAAGCCGCGATTCGCCTTTTTTTCCTTCTTGGCGGCGCGCTTCTCGACCAGAGTCTTGGCCGGCTTTTTCTTGGCTTCTTTCTTGCGATCCATACCCTTGCTCATGTCGATTGCTCCTCGATAGTGCACTGCTGACCAGCGCCTATTCTACTCTCCATCAAATACGGTAGCGCAACTTCACAAAGAACAGGCTGGTGTTGGTCTGATCAAGTGCACGGCGAAACTGCGCGCCCAGCGACTCACTGCGATCATCCAGCGAGCCATCGCCGCCGCGACTGTAGACCACATAAAGCTCGGACTGCGGCTTGAATTCGAAGCGATAGCGTAGCTGCACGCCCAGGGTGCTGAGCGTGAAATCACCGGGCAGGCCGGCGATAGCCATGGGCGTGCCGTCAGAGAGCAGCTGGTAGCGCTGCAGCGCCTGTGCGCCCAGCCCCACCCACTGGAATTTCAGGCGCAGTTCCTGGCGCGAGGACGCATACCAGCTGGCATTCAGGCCGACATGAAATTCGTGGCGGCGATAGCTCGCCACCTGTGACCCTGCAGTCCATAACAACCAGTTGGGGCTGTCCCAGAGTTCGAGCGGCAAGCCGAGTACCAGGTTGTTGGTCAGGAACCAGCTGGGCTCGAAGTGCAGTTGATGCGTAAGGCCAGTGAAGCCCTGTTCACGGGCAACCACCTTGGCGTAGTAGCGAAAGCGTCCGCCCGCCGGGCTGGTGTAGTCGCCGCCATAGTTGTGGCGCGTAGGCATGCGCAGGGCGCCGTTGCCGCGGGTTATCAGGTCGTCGAATCCGGGAAATTCGTGGATGTAAAAGAAGATGCTTTCGGCGCCATTGCGCCACTGAAATTGATGGTTGATATCGGCGCGGGCTGCCAGGCGTTGGCCGTGCGTGCTGTAGGGCAGGTTGGTGGTGAGCTCCCAGAAGCCGCTTTCGGCCGGGGCTGAGGCGCGATATTGGCGGGTAAAGAAGTCACTGACGCTGTCCAGCTGGACAATGTCGGCCCGCTCCTGGTAGCCCAGGTCATTGATGTCGAGATGCCGGTCATACCAGGTAGCAAACAGCTTGTGCTGCCAACGACTGCCGGGCTGGTAATCAAAGCGGGCCCAGGCGCCGTAGCCGCGCGTCACGCCGGAATCGGTGCCGGTCGCGCCCGCGGCGCCGACGTGGATATCGGACATCAGGGCCTGTGCCGAGAGCGCCATGCCCGTGCGCAGCCGCTGGTTGTAATCGATGGCATGCACGTAGGCATCGCGCGCCAGGGCGGGCCGCAGGGTCGCCGTGCCCAGATAACCGTAACTGTGTCCGCTGCGGGCGTGACGCCAGCGGGCGCTCAGGTAGCGCCGGCCCTGCGCCTCTGTTGAGTGCTCCTCGGCAGCGCCGAACACGCCAAATTCATCGTCACCACGGATGCCGGTGTATTTGGCCGCCGCCAGGACATTGCTGCCCGTCTCTGGGCCGGCATCGGGCGCCGCGCCGATGCGCCGGGTGTTGACCAGCCGGCCGTTCCTATTGGTGCGCAGGTCGAACAGCTGCAGACCCTGCGTGAAGAACGGGCGCTTGTCTTCAAGGAAGGTTTCCACGGCCGAGAAATTGACGATCAGATCGTCGCTTTCCACCTGACCAAAGTCGGGGTTCAGCGAGGCCGAGAGTTGATTGCGGCCGTTGGGTTTCCAGAATACGTCGGCGCCGACGTGACCTCTAGTGCTGTTGTCCAGGGTGTCGTGCGTCAGCGAGACATAGGGCAGCAGGACCAGCGAAGCGGTCGAATAACGCGGCACCTCGAGTCGTTGGAAATCGCGCACGAAATTGGCGCCCAGCAACTCGATGGCTGGAAAGGAGTAGCGACGGGCGTTGCGCTTGAGGTAACGCGAGGCATAGATTCCGATCGTGCGCCTATCGCCATGCGTGGCGCCCTCCGGCGCCACCGACCAGGGGATGCACCACTCGGCGCTCCAGCCAGTGGCGTCTTCATGCACGGCCGCCTGCCAGTCGCCATCCCAGTCGCGCGACAGCTCGGTCTGATTGAGAATGATGCTGTCGCGTTTCGAGCCGCTGAGGCTGATCGTAAATTCATAGGCGGTCTTGCCCAGCCCTTCAAAGTCGATCAGCAGTATTGACGGATCGGCATCCAGGCGGGGCGCGTCGCGCGCCGAGCGGCCGTAGGTGCGCAGTTCCGGTGCCAGCTCGGAGCGCAGCCCGACGTACAGCCCATCGGGAAGCGGCAGCACGCGCAGCTCCGTGGCTTGTGGCGACGCTTCGCGCGTCAGGGGCTCGAGCACGCGAAAATCAGTGTACACCTGGGCCTGCGCCCAAGCGGCTTCATCGAGCAGGCCATCGACCGTCATTGCCAGCGCCGGGCGCAGGCCTGAGCTCAGCAGAAGAAAGGCAGTGGTGGCGATTATTCTCATGTGCATGACCCGGCGATGACCTTTACAGTTTAGAGTGTTCACCGACTTTCAAGTGCAGGAAAGTGACATGAGCGACGATCGTGGCAGTGCGGTACGCGAATACCTGGGTTCACTGCAGGATGCCTTGTGTGGCGCCTTCGAGCGGCTCGACGGTGCGCGCCCGTTTCAGCGCGATCGCTGGGAGCGAGGTGGTGCAGCGGGCGCGGTGTCCGGGGCGCTGGCCGGCAACGGCATCACCGCGGTGCTCGAGGAAGGCGCGCTGTTCGAGCGCGGCGGCGTCGCGCTTTCCGATGTGCAGGGCTCAAAGCTGCCGCCGGCGGCGACCGCGCGCAACCCGGGGCTGGTCGGGCGCGCTTATCGCGCCATGGGGGTCTCGGTGGTGATGCACCCGCGCAACCCCTGCATTCCCACCAGCCACCTGAACGTGCGTTATTTCAGCGCCGGGGACATCTGGTGGTTCGGTGGCGGCTTCGACCTGACGCCCTATGTGGTGCATGAAGAAGACGCCGTGCACTGGCATCGCGCCGCCGCGGCCGCCTGCGCGCCGTTTCATGACGATCTGTATGCGCACGCGCGCAAAGTCTGCGACGAGTATTTCTTCCTGCCGCATCGGGGCGAGGCGCGCGGGCTGGGCGGCATCTTCTATGATGACCTGAATGCCGACACGCCACAGTTTGGCATGCCCTGGGAGCGTTGCTTCGAATTCATGCGGGCGGTGGCTGCGCAATACCTGCGCGCTTATGGTGATATCGTGGCACGGCGCAGTACCGCGGGCTACGGTGAGCGCGAGCGTCGCTATCAACTCTACCGGCGCGGCCGCTACGTCGAGTTCAATCTGGTCTTCGATCGTGGCACGTTGTTCGGATTGCAATCGGGCGGGCGCACCGATGCCATCCTGATGTCGATGCCGCCGAGCGTGCAGTGGTCCTATCGATCGCCCGACGCGCAGCTCGATGCGCAGCTGCTGCCCTACCTGACCGCCAGGCGCGGTCACGACTGGCTTGGCAACGGGGCCTAGAGCCATGATCGCTGCGCGCCGCTTTGGCCTGTTGATGTTGACGCTCAGCATTGCGGCGGGCGCCGCGACCAGCTCCACCGGGCCAAAGAGCGCCACTCTGCCCGCTGCCCAACCGGGTGATTTCCTGCTGCGCAATTTCCGGTTTGCATCCGGCGAATCTTTGCCCGAACTGCGCCTGCACTATACGACGCTGGGCACGCCGCAACGCGATGCTGCCGGGCGTGTCAGCAATGCGGTACTGATCCTGCATGGTACCGGCGGCGACGGGCAGCAATTCCTGCGGCCCCAGTTCTCCGGGGTGCTGCTCGCGCCTGGTGGTCTGCTCGATGCGGCACGCTACTACATCGTATTGCCCGATAACATCGGCCATGGGCACTCCTCGAAGCCGAGCGATGGACTGCACGCGCACTTTCCACAGTATGCATACAGCGACATGGTCGAGGCGCAATACCGGTTGTTGACCGAAGGACTGCATATCGACCATCTGCGCCTGATTCTCGGCACTTCGATGGGTTGCATGCATGCGTTCATGTGGGGCGAGACTTACGCCAACTTTGCCGATGCACTGATGCCCTTGGCGTGCCTGCCGGTGCAGATCGCCGGGCGCAATCGCATCTGGCGCAGGATGATCATCGATGCGATCAAGAGCGATCCGGCCTGGTTGGACGGTGAATACCGCACTCCGCCGCTGGGCGGGCTGCGCACCGCTGCTGACCTGCTCATGATCGCCGGCAGCGCACCAGCGCTGTGGCAGGCGCAATTTCCCGACCGCGATGCGGCCGATCGGCGCCTCAGCGATTACCTCGATGGGCAACTTAAGGAACTCGACGCCAACGATCTTCTATACCAGATCGGCGCGTCGCGCGATTACGATCCCTCGGCGAAACTGGCGAGCATCCACGTACCGGTGATGTGGGTGAACAGCGCTGATGATTTCATCAACCCGCCAGAGCTGGGCATTGCCGAGCGTGTCGCCGCAAAGTTGCCGCGCGGAAAATTTGTACTGCTGCCAGTGAGTGAACACACGCATGGGCACAGCACGCACACCTGGGCCGTGGCCTGGGAAGATTATTTACGCGAGTTGCTTGAACAGTCGGCAGCGCCCGGCGCCGGATAAAAAAAGGCCCCGCATTGCGGGGCCTGCAATCACAAAGTCGATCCGGTCTGCCACGGGCGCACATCTATTCATTCGGACCGGCATGACTGGCAACTTGCCACTCCCGAAAACGCGGGGGCGACGCGTCGATTCGCGTCCCTGGTTCATGCCCGGAGCCGAAAAACCTTCGGCTACCTTATCCGTGTCCGCCCGGACAGCCAGATTTCTGCAAAATTCTTTGGCTGTCCCATTTGCGCATCGCCTCGTCTGCGACACGACCTGAGGTTAGCATAGGATTATTACAGGGAAAAATCCATAGAAAATCATCAGTTTGAGGGCGATATTATGTCGCGTTTCGACGACGGCGCAGCGGGGCTTGAGTGTCGACTGTGGCGGCAATCAGACCAATATCAATGCACCGGCGCGGGCAACAGGCCACGCAGCCGGGTGAATGCGGCGGCTTCTATCTGCCTGATGCGCTCCGCCGAAACCCCATATTCTGCGGCCAATTCCTGCAATGTGGCCTTGGGCTCCACCAGCCAGCGACGCTGCAGGATGCTGCGGCTGCGATCATCCAGGACACCAAGGCCAGCGGCCAGCTGCTCCGCGGAATCGCTGCTCCATTCCTCGTCTTCGGCGGTGGCCGCCGGGTCGGCATCGGGCGCGGCGAGAAAGGCCGCCGGGCCATAGCCTTCTTCCTCTTCGCCAACCGGCAGCGGGTCGAAACTGGCATCACGAGCCGACAGGCGCTGTTCCATGTCCGTGACCTCGGCGGGGGTTACGCCCAGATCCCGGGCAACCGCGCGGGTCTCGTCCTGGCTGAGCCAACCCAGGCTGTTCTTGGCGCGACGCAGGTTGAAGAACAGTTTGCGCTGCGCCTTGGTCGTGGCGATACGCACCAGCCGCCAGTTGCGCAGCACATATTCGTGGATTTCAGCGCGAATCCAGTGCACGGCGAAGGACACCAGCCGCACGCCCACTGTCGGATCGAAGCGTTTGACGGCCTTCATGAGGCCGACGTTGCCTTCCTGGACCAGATCGCTCACCGGCAGGCCATAGCCTGCATAGCCGCGGGCGATGTGCAGCACGAAACGCAGATGCGAGAGCACCAGCTGACGGGCGGCGTCGAGATCTTCGGTATCGCGAAAGCGCTGCGCGAGCTGCTGCTCTTCCTCGCGGCTCAACACCGGTATGCGCCGCACCCGCTCGACATAGGCGTCGAAACTGCCGACCGGGCCTACCAGGCCAAAGTCGGAATGCTGGGTAACCAGGGCGGTCTGCGCGGTCATTCTCGGTCTCCCTCTGAGTTCGGGCTGTATTTTAGCACTCGAAAACTTCGAGTGCTAAGGTGCATGGAAGTTCCAATCCCCGGGGAACAGCTATTGATTAAAATCAATGGGTTATCAGGTCCCTGGCTCGATGCGAGCCAAATGCCGGCCGGCCGCCAGCCAGGCGCCGACCCAGCCGAGCAGCGTACCGGCAGCCAGCAGCATACCCAGGTCGCGAAGGCTGGGACCGTGCAACGCGAACACGCTGCCGTAGCTCTGCGCGAGGCGGGCCGCGAAAGGCGCCAGCAGCCATAGCGCCACCGCCACCACCACGAAGGCGCACAGGCCGCCGAGCAGCCCGTAGAGCGCCCCGGTGTAGAGAAACGGACGCCGCACGAAAGCATTGGTGCCGCCCACCAGCTTGGTCACTTCGATTTCGGCGCGCCGGTTCTGGATCTCGAGCCGGATGGTATTGCCCACCACTGCCACGACCCCCAGGCCCAGCAGCCCGGCCGCCAGCACCAGCAGGCGCCGCAGCAGCGCGAGTATGGCGTTGAAGCGCGCCACCCAGTCGCCATCGACCTGCACGCTTTCCACTTCCGGCCAGGCCTGCAGATAGCGGCGCAGATTCTCGACCGCGGCCGGATCGTCCCCGGCCGCGCTCGGCGTGATGGCGAGTACGTGCGGCAGCGGGTTGTCTTCGAGCGCGTCGAGCGCCGCGCCGAATCCCGACTGCTTGCGAAACTGCGCCAGTGCTTCGCTGGCGGTGATCAGGGTCACGGTGCGCACCCCGGGGCGCTCGCGCGCGCTACGCAGCAGCTGCTGGGCGCGCGCTTCCGGGACATTGGTTTTCAGGTACACCGAGATGCCGATCGCGCCGCTGAAATCTCCGGTTGCGCTGCGCACGTTGCGCACCAGCACGTCGAGGCCGAGCGGCAGCGCCAGGGCCAGGCCCATCACCAACACGGTGAACGTGGTTGCGATCGGTGCGCGTGCCAGGTGGCCTGCCGAAGCCAGCAGCGACTGCACATGACGCAGCAGCCAGCTCATCGCTGCGCCTCGATGACCGGCAACTCCAGGCTGCCTGCGTCGCCGGCCACGCGGCCATTATCGAGCACGATTTCCCGCAGCCCCGATTCGCGCACCAGATGCAGATCATGCGTCGCTACCATGATGGTGACGCCCACTTCATTGAGGCGCCGGAACAGTCCCATGACCTCAGCCGCGAGTTGCGGATCGAGATTGCCGGTCGGTTCATCGGCAATCAGCAGCGGTGGACGGCTGACGATGGCGCGTGCAATGCCGACCCTTTGCTGCTCGCCCACGGAAAGCTCGGCGGGCAACTGGCGCTCGTGTCCCAGCAGGCCCACCTGATCGAGCGCCGCGCGCACCCGTTTGTCGATTTCCTTGAGCGAGCTGTCGGCGACGATCAGCGGCAGGGCGACATTGTCGAACACCGGTCGATCGGCGAGCAGGCGATGATCCTGGAACACCACGCCGATGCGGCGGCGAAAGGCCGGAATACGCCGCGCCGGGAGCTTGCCGGTCTGCTCGCCGCCGACGATCACCAGGCCACGCGTGGGGCGCTCCAGCAGCGCGATCAGCTTGAGCACCGTGCTCTTGCCGGCGCCCGAGCGGCCGGTGAGAAACACCATCTCGCCGGGACTCACGTGCAGACTCACCCTGCTGAGCGCTTCGCGCCCGTTGCGATAGCGCTTGGCCACATTCTCGAAAGTAATCATGTGCCGGCGCCCGTGCCGACGCCCGCTTCGCCGCCGTCGACCAGCGCCGTGGCAAATGCGGCCGCGTC
Organism: Gammaproteobacteria bacterium; assembly: GCA_043744295.1. Classification (GTDB taxonomy): domain Bacteria; phylum Pseudomonadota; class Gammaproteobacteria; order Steroidobacterales; family Steroidobacteraceae; genus FEN-1191. The sequence goes on from JAYTUZ010000144.1 coordinate 57,108, forward strand.
GAACAGCCCGAAATCGCCAGCCTGCTCGCCGAGCCCAAGGAAGCGGATCGGCAGCCCGAGCTTGCGCGCAATGGCGACCACGATGCCGCCGCGTGCCGTGCCGTCGAGCTTGGTGATGACCAGTCCGGTAACGCCCACGGCAGCGTGAAACTGTTCGGCCTGCGCCAGCGCGTTCTGTCCCTGGTTGGCATCGAGCACCAGCAGCACTTCGTGCGGCGCCGTGGCATCGAGGCGTGCCAGCACGCGGCGGATCTTGCGCAGTTCGTCCATCAGGTGCGACTGGCTGTGCAGCCTGCCGGCCGTGTCGGCCAGCAGTACATCCACATGGCGCGCGCGTGCCGCCTGCAGGCCATCGAAGAGCACCGCGCCCGGATCAGCGCCGGTCTGCTGCGCGGAAAACTGCGCACCGCTGCGTTCCGCCCACACCCCCAGCTGCTCGATGGCCGCGGCGCGAAAGGTGTCGCCTGCGGCCAGCATCACCGACAAGCCCTGTTCGCGCAGTTGCGTTGCCAGCTTGCCGATGGTGGTGGTCTTGCCTGAACCGTTGACGCCGACGATCAGCACCACGAAGGGTTGCTCGCCGCGCCTGATCTGCAGCGGCTGCTCGCACGGCTTCAGTATCTCGGTGAGCCGGGCGCGCAGCGCTGCCAGCAGCGATTCGGCATCGTTCACCTCGTGGCGCGCGACCCGCTGCTGCAGCTCGGCGAGTATTTCACTGCTGGCGGTAACACCCACATCAGCGCCCAGCAGTCGCTCCTCGAGCTCTTCGAGCAGCGCCGCGTCGATCTGCCGGCCGCGCAGCAGATTGCGCAGATCCCGCGCCAGGCTCGCGCCGCCACGGTTGAGGCGCGCGCGCAGCCGCCCGAAGAAGCCCTGCGGCGCCCCGGTTGGTGATTCAGCGGTGGCGTTGCTGCCTGCCATGGAGGTCCCTGGTGGATAGTTGCGGGATGATTGTAGCCGCGGGCGGCTGCCCGTGTGGCGCCCATGAGGTAGGCTAACGACCAGCATGACCAGGCCACATTCCAAGGCACGCCAGCTGCGCATCATTGCCGGCCAGTGGCGCGGGCGCCGCTGGCGTTTTCCGCCGGGTCCGATTCGCCCGAGCGGCGACCGCGTGCGCGAAACGCTCTTCAACTGGCTGCAGGGCCGTGTCGCCGGGCGTCGCTGCCTCGATCTCTATGCGGGCGCCGGTGCGCTCGGTCTCGAAGCGCTCTCGCGCGGCGCGGCGCAGTGCGTATTTGTGGATAACGACCGCCAGGCGATCGACGCCCTGCGTACGCTGCTGCAGGAATGGCACGCGCCGCCCACGGCCGCGCAATTCGTCAACGCCGATGCGCTGCGATTCCTGGCAGGTTTGGCCCAGCCATTCGATCTGGTGTTCCTCGACCCGCCCTTTGCCGCCGGCGCGCTGGCAGCCAGTGCCGCGCGGCTCGAGGCGGGCGACTGGCTCAGGCCCGGCAGCCACATCTACATCGAACGCCCTCGTGCCGCGCCGCTCACCGGGTTGCCGGGCAACTGGTTCCACCTGCGCGGCGGCACGGCCGGCGCAGTCGGTTATGATCTGTTCGAACGCCCATAGAGGAGCGCGCTGTGCCCACCCACCGCAATGCCGTTTATCCCGGCACCTTCGATCCCATCACCCGCGGTCATGAAGATCTGGTGCGGCGTGCTGCCGGCGTCTTTGATCGCGTGGTGCTGGCAATCGCCGCCAGCCCCAGCAAGGCACCGATGTTCGATATCAACGAGCGCGTCGAGCTGGCGCGCCAGGTGCTGGCCGATATCAGCAATGTCGAAGTGGTCGGCTACACCGGACTGACGGTCGAATTTGCCGCCAGGAATGGCATCGGCGTCATCGTCCGTGGGCTGCGCGCCGTCGCCGATTTTGAATTTGAATTCCAGCTGGCCAACATGGGGCGACACCTCAATCCGGACATCGAGACCGTTTACCTGACGCCCAAAGAACAATACACATTTATTTCCTCGTCGATGGTGCGCGAGATCGCAACGCTCGGCGGCAACGTGAGCGAATTCGTGCATCCACTGGTGCTGGCGGCGTTCAAGCGCCACCTGGGCAAATGAAACTGCGCGCCGGCCTCGCAGCTGCCGCGCTGCTCGCAGCGCTGGTGAACTTCGCAGCGGCGGCGCCAGCGCCAGCAAGGCCCGCGCACGCGGCCGTGTCGAGCGCGCACCCGGCGGCAAGTGCTGCCGGGCTTGAAGTGCTGCGTGCCGGCGGCAACGCTTTCGACGCGGCGGTGGCGATCAGTGCCGCGCTGGCAGTGGTCGAACCCACGGGCTCTGGCCTCACGGGCGGCGGCATCTATCTTCTGCATCGCGCCAGCGATGGTTTCGAGACTGCGATCGATGCGCGCGAATTCGCGCCGGCCGCGGCCACGCGCGACATGTTTCTCGATGCCCACGGCGAGCCGGTGCCTGG
>JAYTUZ010000145.1:0-16178 GCA_043744295.1 Gammaproteobacteria bacterium
GCCCTCTCAAGGCTGGAACACGAGTTCGAATCTCGTAGGGAGCGCCATGGAATCAATGGCTTAGACTCGCGCAGCGCGGGCTCCAGCGTTACATGGCGGCGCCAAGCTTCACGACGGCGTCGATCATGATCCCAAGATCGCGCGATACGGTGCGGTGATTGGCGATCGCGGCGCGCAGGCAGTACTGGCCATTGAGCGTGGTGTAGGACGGCGCGGCAATGCCGCTCTCGTGCAGCCGGATGAGCAACTCCTCGTTGAGGGCGTTGAGCCTGGCCGTCGCCAGCCCTGGCGGACGATACCGGAAACACACGATATTCAACACTACCGGCGCCATCAATTCCAGCAGCGGCTCAGCCGCAATCAGCGCGGCCAGTTCATGGGCCTGGGCGATGTTCTGATCGATCAGGCGCCCGAACTTGTCGAGGCCATGCTCCTTGAATGACAACCAGACTTTCAGGGCGCGAAAGCCGCGCGACAGCTGCGGGCCGTAGTCGCTGAACCAGAGCGCGCCGCTCGCCAGGCCGTGCTCGGCGTGCTTGAGGTAATCGGGCGTCAGCGCGAAGGCGGCGCGGTGCGCGCCGCGATTGCGCACCAGCGCGCAGCCGGCTTCGAAGGGCACGTGCAGCCACTTGTGCAGATCGAGCGCAACAGAATCGGCCAGTTCCATGCCCGCGACCAGCTGCCGATGCTGCGGCGCGAGCGCGACCACGGCACCAATGGCGCCATCGACGTGGAACCATAACTTTTCGCGCTGGCAGATTCCGGCGAGCGCCGTGAGATCGTCCACGGAGCCGGTGTTGATGGTGCCGGCGCTGCCGATCACGCAGGCGGGCTTGAGTCCGCGGGCACGGTCAGTTTCGATCATGCCCTGCAGTGCAGCCAGGTCGATACGGTAACGCTCATCCACCGGCACCTTGCGCAGCGCTTCGCTGCCCAGGCCCAGCAGCTCCATGGCCTTCTGCGCGCAGCTGTGCACTTCCACCGAAGCGTAAACGCACAGTGCGGCGGGCATGGCGCGCACGCCCTGCGCGCGCACCTCGCAATCTGCAGCCGCATTGCGCGCCACGGCCAGTGCGACCAGGTTGGCCATCGAGGCGCCACTCAACAGCAGGCCGCCGGCCTCGGCCGGGAAGCCCACGATTTCCTTGCACCAGTCGAGCACCTGGGACTCAACCTGCATCGCGACGTGATTGCCGCCACCCATGTTCGGATTGACGATGGCAGCGAGAAAATCGCCAATCGCGCCCATGGCCGTGCCATTGCCCATGAACCAGGAGAAAAAGCGCGGGTGCACATTGCCCATCGGGTACGGCAGCACCCAGGCCAGAAAATCCTGATAGGCGGATTCAGCGCCCTGCGGCGCGCGCGGCAGGGGTCGGTGAAACTGCGCGCCGATGGCTTCCGGCGTCGGTTGCCAGACCGGACGCTCGCGCACGGTGCTCAGCCAGTCGAAGCCGTCGTCGATGGCGCGATGCGCTAGCGCGCGCATGGCCTGCCAATCGGCAGGGTCGAGCGATTCGGTGGCGGCGACTGGACCAGGCTGGGCCACGCTCTCAGGTTTCATTTTTCCTTACCGGCCGCAAACAGCTGATCGAGTTTCTGCTCGTACGAATGGTAGTCGAGGTACTGATACAGATCGGCGCGCGTCTGCATGCGTCCAATGAACGAGCGCTGCGTGCCGGCGCTTCTGATGGTCTGCATGCACTCGAGCGCGGCGGCGTTCATCGCGCGATAAACCGCGCAGCAGTACAGCACGATGTCGACCCCCGCCCCGGCGAGTTCGTCGCGCGTATAGAGCGGCGTCTGGCCGAATTCGGTGATGTTGGCCAGGATCGGCACGCCGACCGCGGCGCGAAACCGGCGATAGTCGGCCAGTGAGCCCACGGCCTCCGGAAAGATCATGTCGGCGCCGGCGGCCACGCAGGCCTGAGCGCGCTCGATGGCGCGCTCGATGCCCTCGCTCGCCAGCGCGTCGGTGCGTGCCATGATGACAAACTGCGCATCGCTGCGTGCATCGACCGCCGCCTTGATACGATCAACCATTTCGGCCTGCGACACGACTTCCTTGCCCGGCCGATGACCACAGCGTTTCGCCTGCACCTGATCTTCGATATGCAGGCCGCCGGCGCCGGCCCTGATGAATGATTTCACGGTACGGGCGATATTGAAGGCACCGCCCCAACCGGTATCGGCGTCGACCAGCAGCGGCAGCGACACGACGTCGGCAATGCGCGTGATCTCGGTCACGACGTCATGCATGCTGCTGATGCCAAGATCCGGCATCCCCAGGGTGTTGGCGGCCAGGCCGCCGCCGGAAAGATAAATGGCGCGGTAGCCAACGGCCTCCGCCATGCGCGCCACGTAGGCATTGATGGTGCCGAGCACCTGCAGCGGTTGCTCGGCAGCTACCGCGGCGCGCAGGCGCGCACCCGCCGAATTGACCGATTCCCCTGCATTGCCACCCATGACTGCACTCCGGATCCCGCGGTGAGAAGGCACCAGCCGAGCTGGGCACTCAGGAATTCGCGGCCGATCATGCCGAGCCAGCCGCGCCCTGTAAAGCGCAACACGTCAGCACGCAATCGCACCTCGCGAGTCAGCCATGCTAATGTTTTGACAGTGCGGAGCGAGCAATCATGAGCTTGATGACCACTGGCCAGGTAATCACCGAGTCGCTGCTGACACACGGCGTCGACACGGTGTTTGGCATTCCCGGCGCACATATGTACGACTTCAACGATGCCCTGGCGCAGCGGCAGGATCGCCTGCGGTTCATCACCACGCGCCATGAACAGGGCGCCGGCTACATGGCCTACGGCTATGCGAAGTCAAGCGGCAAGGTCGGCACCTTTACCGTCGTGCCGGGTCCCGGTGTGCTCAACGCCGGCGCCGCGTTGTGTACCGCCTATGGCGCGAACGCACCGGTGCTGTGCGTCACCGGCAACATCATGTCGACTCTCATCGGCCAGGGCCGCGGTCAGCTGCACGAGTTGCCCGATCAGCTGGCGTTGCTGCGCGGGCTGACGAAGTGGAGCGAGCGCATCAATCATCCCACTGAGGCCGGCCAGGTCATGGCCGAGGCTTTCCGGCAGCTGCGCAGCGGGCGGGTGCGGCCTGTGGCCGTCGAGGCGCCCTGGGATGTGTTCGGCATGAAGGCCGAGGTGTCGCCGGTTGCGCCACTCGCGCCGCTGGCGCCACCGAGCCCTGATCCGGATGCCATTGCGGCGGCGGCGAAATTGATTGCCGGCGCCAAACGTCCGCTCATCTGTGTCGGCGCGGGCGCGCTGGCTGCCGGCGATGCCGTGCTGGAGCTGGCAAAACTGCTGCAAGCCCCGGTCACCTCGCACCGCAGTGGCAAGGGCATCGTGAGTGAAGATTCCCCCTACGGCATGTCCCCGGTGGCCGCCTGGGACTACTGGCGCGAATGCGATCTGCTGCTGGGCATCGGCAGCCGCCTCGAGCTGCAGTATCTGCGCTGGCGCTGGCTTCCCAGGGACCTCAAGGTGGTGCGCATCGACATCGACGCCACCGAGATGGTACGGCTCAGGCCCGATGTCGGCATCGTCACCGATGCCGCGCTGGGCAGCCGCGCGCTGCTCGCGGCGCTGGAAAAATCTGCCGGCAGCCGAGCGCCGCAGAGCGAACGCTTCATCGCCATCAAGCAGAAAGCTCACGCCGCCATCCAGTCGGTGGCGCCACAGATGGCCTACCTGAACGTGATACGCGCAGTGCTGCCGCGCGACGGCTTCTATTGCGAGGAGATATCGCAGGTAGGGTTCACCTCGCGCTTCGGCTTTCCGGTCTATCAGCCGCGCCAGTACGTCACTTGCGGCTATCAGGACAATCTTGGCTACGGCTTCAACACCGCGCTGGGCGTCAAGCTCGCCAACCCCGACAAGGCCGTGCTCGCGGTCAGCGGCGATGGCGGATTTCTCTTCGGCGTGCAGGAACTGGCCACGGCCGTGCAATACGGCATCAATCTGGTGACCATCGTGTTCAACAACGGTGGCTACGGCAATGTACGTCGCGATCAGATCGAGCGCTACGCTGGCCGCCTGCTGGGCGCCGAACTGCACAATCCAGATTTCGTGAAACTGGCCGAGAGTTTTGGCGCGCTGGCGTTCAGGGCCGATACGCCCGAGGCGCTGCGCCCGGCCCTGGAACAGGCGCTGGCCGCCGGCGCGCCCGCCATCATCGAAGTGCGTTGCCCGCCCGGCAGCGAAACCTCGCCGTGGACCTTTCTGCACCCCGCCGCGCCCGACGGCGCAATCTAAAGCCGCACGCGCCGTTCGATGCGCTGCCGATGGAGGATGCGGCTGGCAATTTCCTCAATGCTGCATTCCGTGGTGTTGAGAAACGGCAAGCCGGCACGCGCGAACATGGCCTGGGCGGCGCGCAGCTCATATTGCACCTGCTGGGGCGAGGCGTAGCGGCTGTTGGGTCGGCGCTCGTTGCGGATCTGCTGCAGGCGCTCGGGGTTGATCGTCAGGCCAAACAGCTTGGCGCGAAACGGTTGCAATACCTGCGGCAGCTCCGCGCAATCCAGTTCATCATCGGTCAGCGGGTAGTTGGCTGCCAGCACCCCATACTGCAGAGCCAGGTACAGGCAGGTAGGCGTCTTGCCCGAGCGCGAGACACCGACCAGCACCACATCGGCGGCGGCGTAGTCGCGATTGCCCGAGCCGTCATCGTTGGCGAGGGCGAAATTGGTGGCGTTGATGCGCGCCGTATAGGCGCCCAGATCTGCCATGCCATGTGCGCGTCCGCTGGCATGCGCCGAGGGCATGCCAAGTTCGGCCTCCATGGGGCCGAGAAACGCGGCGAAGAAATCAAGAAACAGGGCGTTGGCGCGCTGCAGATGCGCACGCACCTGATCGTCCACCAGGGTTGCGAACACGATCGGTCGCAGTGCGCTGTCGCGCGCCGCGGCATCGATACGGGTCACCACATCTTCAGCTTGTGCCACGGTGGCGATGAACGGCAGCGAAACCGACTGATAGGGCGTGCCTTGAAACTGCGTCAGCAGGCTGTGCCCCATGGTCTCGGCCGTCACCCCGGTCTGGTCGGAGACAAAAAAGACCGTGCGCTTGTGCAAGTGACTCCCCTGGCCGGTTTTCCGTTGCCGGCAGTGTCCCACGCGGCCAAATGATGGACAATACAACTTCAATACTATCGTGAGGATGCCAACGGTGACGGTGTACGTACTCTCCTTCGATGAAGTCGGCATGCAGGACATCGAACGCGTCGGTGGCAAGAATGCCTCGATCGGCGAAATGCTGCGCGCCTTAACGCGTCTGGGTGTACGGGTACCGCAGGGTTTCGCGACCACCGCTGCCGCCTACCGCGAATTCCTGCTGCAGGGCGGCCTCGATAAGCGCATCGCCGCCGAACTGGCCAACCTCGATATTGAAGATGTCACGGCCCTGGCCGCCAGCGGTGCGCGCATCCGCCAGTGGATCATGGACACGCCGTTCGTCGCGGAACTGGAGCGCGCCGTGCTCGAGCGCTGGCAGGCCATGGACGCCGGCACCGGCATCGCGGTCGCCGTGCGCTCCTCGGCTACTGCCGAAGACCTCCCGGAGGCCTCGTTTGCGGGCCAGCAGGAGACTTTTCTCAATGTGCGCGGCGGCGCTGCGGTACTCAGGGCGATGCACGAGGTCTATGCCTCGCTGTTCAATGATCGCGCCATCGCCTATCGGGTTCATCACGGCTTCGAGCATTCGCTGGTTGCGCTATCGGTGGGCGTGCAGCACATGGTACGCAGCGATCTGGGCGCCAGTGGCGTGCTGTTCACGCTCGATACCGATTCGGGCTTTCGTGACGCCGTGTTTGTCACCAGTTCCTACGGACTGGGCGAAACGGTCGTGCAGGGCGCCGTCAATCCCGACGAGTTCTATGTGTACAAGCCTGGCTTGCGGGCCGGCAAGCGCGCCATCCTGAGGCGCAATCTGGGCGCCAAGGCAATCAAGATGGTCTACGCCGAGCCCGGCGCTGCGGCGCGCGTGTCCACCGTCGAGGTAGCGGCCGAAGAGCGCGCGCGCTTCTCGATCAGCGACACGGAGGTCGAAGCACTGGCGCGCCAGGCCCTGGTGATTGAAGAACACTACGGCTGCCCGATGGATATCGAATGGGCGCGCGACGGCAGCGATCAGCAACTCTATATTCTGCAGGCGCGCCCGGAAACCGTGCAAAGCCGGGCTGGCCGCACGCTGCAGCGCTACACCCTGCAACAGCGCTCGAAGATCCTGGCCGAAGGCCGCAGCATTGGTGGCCGCATCGGCAGCGGCCGGGTGCGCGTGGTGCGCGACGCCCGCAACATGGCGCTGGTGCAACCCGGCGAAGTGCTGGTCGCCGACATGACCGACCCCGACTGGGAACCAGTGATGAAGCGTTCAGCGGCGATCGTCACCAATCGCGGCGGCCGCACCTGTCACGCGGCCATCATCGCCCGTGAACTGGGCATCCCGGCCGTGGTCGGCTGTGGCAATGCGACCGAAGCACTGCGCGATGGCCAGCAGGTTACGGTCTCCTGCGCCGAGGGCGACACGGGTTTTGTCTACGAGGGTCTGCTGAAGTTCGAACACCAGCAGATAGAACTCGATGCCATGCCGCCCGCGCCGGTGCGCATCATGATGAACGTCGGCAACCCGGACCGCGCCTTCGCTTTCGCCAACCTGCCGCATCGCGGCGTCGGGCTGGCGCGGCTGGAATTCATCATCAATCGCATGATCGGCGTGCATCCGCGCGCGCTGCTGGAATTCGCACGACTCGAGGCGCCGCTCAAGGCGACCATTCGCCAGCAGATGGCCGGCCACACCGACCCGGTGGAATTCTACGTCGAGCGCCTGAGCGAAGGCATTGCGCAGATCGCCGCGGCCTTTGCGCCCGAACCGGTCATCGTCCGGCTCTCCGATTTCAAGTCGAACGAGTACGCCAATCTGATTGGCGGCAAGCTCTACGAGCCGCATGAAGAAAACCCCATGCTCGGCTTCCGCGGCGCTGGTCGCTATGTCGATGGCGCATTCCGACCCTGCTTTGAGCTCGAATGCCGCGCGCTGCTGCGGGTGCGCGAAGACATGGGCCTGCGCAACGTACAGGTGATGGTGCCGTTCGTGCGCACGGTTGAGGAAGCGCGCGCGGTCACCGAGTTGCTGGCCGCCAATGGACTGCGCCGCGGCCAGGACGAATTGAAATTGATCATGATGTGCGAACTGCCCACCAACGCCCTGCTGGCTGACGATTACCTGCAGTATTTCGACGGCATGTCGATCGGCTCGAATGATCTGACCCAGCTGACACTGGGCCTGGATCGCGATTCAGGGTTGGTGGCGAAGGGTTTCGATGAGCGCGACGCGGCAGTCAAGGCCCTGATAGCCATGGCCATCGCCGCCTGTCGCAGGCAGGGCAAGTACATCGGTATTTGCGGCCAGGGGCCCTCTGATCACCCGGATTTCGCCCGTTGGCTGGTCGACCAGGGCATCGACAGCATTTCCCTGAACCCGGATTCGGTTGTAGCCACCTGGCTATTTCTGGCCGGCGCAGGCACTGCTCCGTGAAGGAACAACTGGCACGAGCGCTAGCGAGCGCGTACGCGCCGCACCCGGCGCGCTTTTGGCGCAGCGGCATGAACTGGCGCCGCGGCCGAGCCCAGGCCCGCGAGCAGGTGTCGCGCCGCCGCCTGGAAGCGACGTGGCTCGCCGTAGGAGCGTGCCATCAGCATGGCGCCCTCGAGCGCCCCGAGTAACACCCGGGCCCGGGCGTTCGGCGCCTCCCTAATCAAGAATTCGCCGGTTCGGATGCCGCTCTCGAGTACGCCCGTGAGCCAGCGTTCATTGGCATCGAAGAACGCCTGCAGGCCGGCCTGCATGGCCGCCGGCAGGGTCGCGTACTCGGCCGCCAGCATGCCGCACAGGCACATGCGATCGTTCATCATGACCGAATCATAAAGGCCGACATACTGTTGCAGCTTGCTGCGCGGCGCCGCGGCTCGCTTGTCAATCGCCTCGAGCGCGGCCGCAAAGGCCTGCCGGTAGCGCTCTATCAGGGCACAGCCAAGCTCGGCCTTGGAGGCAAAGTGGTAATGCAGACTGGGTGTGGTGACGCCCAGCTGCACGGCGATGTCGGCGTAGCTGAAGCCGTTGTAGCCGCGGGTCTGCGCCAGCTGCTCGGCGACATCGAGAATCGCCCTGGCAGCCGTGCTCGGCGCCCTGGGGACCGGCGGGGATGGGCGCGCTGCTAATCTGGCCATGCTACTTGATTTTAACTTACTAGTTAGTAAACTGCCAGGCGGGCAGTCCACAGCTGCCACGGTCCCAGACAGGGAGTTTGACAGGTTGACTACAGAGGAATCCCGCAAATGCACACTCACGAGCAAGTCACCGAGCACAAGTCCTTCAGCAAACCCGAAGCAATCCGGACTTTCCCAAACGGCCAGGCCGAGATTCTCACGGTCGGCGGCGCCGAGGTAGGCCGCATGGTCTTCAGACCCGGTTGGCGCTGGTCGAATGACGTCAAGCCCATCGCCCGGACGGCCAGCTGCGAGGCGCCGCATTTCCAGTACCATGTGTCCGGCAAGCTTGCCATCCGCATGAACGATGGCAGCGAGTTCATCGCCGGCCCCGGCGACATCACCTCGTTACCCAGCGGCCACGATGCCTGGGTGGTCGGCGATGAAACGGTCGTAGTGATCGACTGGTTTGGTGCCAGCAACTACGCGAAGCAGTCCTGACAGACCGGCCTCGGTTCGGGGTTGGGGGCAAGTCACGCCGCCAGGGGGAAGAATGTCCAAGCTGTACCACGCCAGCCACCGGCGCCTGCAGCGCGAATTCGATACCGAGCGGCTTGCCGATCGGCTCGAAGCGCGACTGTTTCGTGAGCAGCTCAGCGACGATGATCGCGTCTTCATAACGCGTCAGGACATGTTCTTCCTGGCGACGGCGGATGCCGAGGGTCGCCCGAACTGCTCCTACAAGGGCGGGGATCCTGGCTTCGTGCGGGTTGTCGATGAGCACACGCTGGCGTTTCCAAACTATGACGGCAACGGCATGTACATCTCGATGGGCAACGCTGCCGAGAACGCACACGTCGGGCTGCTGTTCATTGATTTTGAGAATCAGCGGCGCCTGCGCGTCAATGGCAGCGCCAGCGTCGAACCGGCAGCAGCACTCGAGCCGGCGTGCCCGCAAGCGCAGTTCACGGTGAAAGTCGCGGTGCGGCAGGTATTCCCCAACTGCCCGCGCTACATCCACAAGATGCAACTGGTCGAACGTTCCCGGTTCGTGCCACGCGCGGCTGTGCCGACCCCAGTGCCCGCCTGGAAGCGCATGGACTGGGCCTGCGATGTGCTGCCCGCAGGCGACCCGGCCCGCACGCCGCAGGAAAGCTGATCAGCGCTGCAACAGTGCCTCACTGATCGCCGCTACCAGGCTTGCTGGCTTGTCGGTGGGCGCGTAACGCTGCAGTACCGCAGCATCGCGGCCGACCAGGAACTTGGTGAAATTCCACTTGATGGCTTCAGTGCCCAGCAGGCCCGGCCGCGCCTCTTTCAGAAACCGGTACAGCGGGTGCGTGCCGGCGCCATTGACTTCGAGCTTGGCGAACAACGGAAAGGTAACGCTGTAGTTGAGCGTGCAGAACTGGCGTATTTCCGCTTCATCGCCCGGCTCCTGGTGGCCGAACTGATCGCAGGGGAACCCCAGCACCGCAAAGCCCTGGGAGCGGAATTGCTGATAGAGCGCCTCGAGGCCCGTGTACTGCGGCGTGAAGCCGCAGCGGCTGGCAACATTCACGATCAGCAGCACCTGCCCGGTATAACCCGCCAGCGATTGCTCGGCGCCATCAATGCTGCGCACCCGGATATCGTAGAGGCTCATATTCACCCACGCTCCGCTCAGCCTGCAGCAGTACGGGCTATATTACTTTGTTGCGGCGGCTTTCATAGCGCCGGCCGAGGCCCAGGGCTGCATAGCCCCAGAGCGCCGCGGCGGCCATGCCCAGAGTCACGATGCCCGTGAGGCCAGCGCCAGCGGCGCGCAGGCCGGCCTGCAGCATCGAGGCCGTGACATCGCCAAAACGGTACACCGTGGTATCAATGACGTTCTTGGCCTTGTAGCGGCTGTCCTGATCGAGCACGGAAAAACTGATCTCGCGACTCGGACGGGCGATGGCGTACTGCGTTACGCGGCGCACTACCTGCAGCCATTGCACCATGGCAACGGTGGGCGCCAGCAGCAAGGCGCCGAAGGCTGCAATCATGATGAGCGGATTGAGCACCAGGGTGGCCGTCAACCCGAAACGACGTACCACACGGCTGAGTCCCAGCATCAGGACCAGCGCGGTGGCAATGTTGACCGCCAGATCGATATCGGCAATCGCCACGGCGCGCGCGGCCATGGCGCTGACATGCCTGGCGATGATCTCGGTCTGCATGAAGTAGGCAACGGTGGCGACCCAGGTCATGAGCAGCATGAACAGCGCCTGCTGCTGCAGGTAGCGTGATTCGCGCAGCAGACGAAACCCGGCCAGCGCGCTTCCCGGCAGGGCATGATCCATGCTGGTGCTCTGGACGGGGGCGCCATGCGCCAGCATGCGCTGCTTCTCGCCAATCAGGCGCTGCACCAGCACAATCACCCACAGGAAGCCGGCAGCGGCGACCAGCAACAGGCCATCGAGACCCATGGTGTGCGCCAGCGTGCGCGTGATCAACGGACCGGCAATGGCGCCGATGCTGCCGCCGGCGGCAATGAAGGCAAACAATCGGGTGGCCTGTGCGGCATTGAACAGTTCGACCATCAGGGTCCAGAACAGCGATATCAGATAGAGATTGGTGACGCTGAACCAGACAAAATAGCTGCCGGCCAGCCAGCGATTCGCCGGCGCAGCGTGCAGCAACAGGGCAAATGCCAGGACATTGGCCAACCAGAACCAGAACAACCCCGGCAGCAGCCGCGCCAGCCGGAAGCGCGCGGTAAGCACGGCGAACACTGGCGCGCACAACAGCACCAGCACGAAGGTGCCCATGAACAGGTAGTTGAGCTGTGCGATCCCGAACGCCGTGGCCAGCGTGTCGCGCACCGGGCGCAGCACATAGTAGGCTGCCAGCAGTACGAAGTGACAGGCGAAGGCGAGCAACACGGCGCGACGTTCGCCCGCCTCGATGCTGACGCAGATCGCCAGCAACCGCTCAAAGCCCTGAGCCCATACGGCTGGCTTGCCAGAGTTGTTTTTGTCCATGCGCACAAGTCCCGCCTGAGGGGCGCATTGGCCGTCGGCAGGCCAGCGCCGCACCGCCTGCACGCTACCATGCGGCACCGGTTAACGTGAATGTGCTGCAGTTCGCAGGCACCGGCACGAAGCTGGCCTTAGGCTTGAAGCCATGGTGCCGTCGCGTAATGAATCCGCTGAGGCTGGCGAGCGCATGCGCTCGCTGCTCAAGCGCTGGCAGCTGAGCCTGGAGCTGCACGAACGCTATCTGACGCTCGATGATGCGCACTACTGGCATGTGCAGCCCTGGCCCACACATGAACGCCCGGCGGCGTGGATCGTCAAGCTGGCACGGGAAAAAGTCGCGGAGCTGGCGCGTTCTCTGGAGCAGCGGCTGGCCCGCAAGGATGCCGACTTTGCCGCCGGCCTCGAGCAGATGCTGTTCCTGGCGAACCTGGTGGGATTGCAGCCTGCCGGCCGTTATATCCCGCTGGCCGACCCGCAGACCGAAAAAGCCGAAATGCTGCCGGTGCTGCGCGCAACCACTGAGCTGCCGCGCCCGCGCCTGAACCGTGCTGTCCGACCGGCGCGCGCGCCAGCCGCCAGCCCGGAGACCCGGCAGATCATGGATGATGCGGTGCGCCTGCTGAAGTGGGGACGCCAATGGCATGAACTGGGCGAACTCATCAGCCGCCTGGCTGGCCGGCCGTCAGTGGGTGAAGTACGCCGTACCCTGCGCGCGCACCGCGCCCGTATCGAAGCGGCGGCCGGCAGCCCGGCACAACGCTGATACGGCAACGCTAACGGGTGCGCACCAGCAGCCCGGCAGCGGCGCCCGCGAGCAAAGCCGTGGGCACCCAGGCCAGCAGCAGCGGATCGAGGCTGAAAACCACGGCACCGCTCTCCACCGTGCGTTGCAGGAAGAAATAGACCAGTCCCACTACCAGCCCAAGCGTACTGCGCGCGCCGCTGCCGGCCGTGCGCAGCGAGCCGAAACCAAATGGCAGCGCAAACAGCACCGCCATGGGTATGGCAGCGGAGCGCGCCACTCCCGACCAGAAAGCCAGGCGGTAGCTGCGATCATCCAGCTCGTTGCTGCGCAGGTAGCGGATCGCGCGGCTTAACGCACCCAGCGACAGCTCGGCCGGCTGCACATTCGCGAGCTGGAGAAAACCGGCGCTGGCAGCTGAATTCAGCTGATGCACCTGCTCGCGTTGCGCACTGACGCGATCCTCGGCGAAGCGCGACTGCGCATAGTCGCCCAGCTGCCAGGATTTGCGCGCCGCGTTGCTGGCCCGTTCGGCATGCGCCATCGAAGCAATGCGCCCGTCGCTGTTCAATTCATACACCCACATGCCGCCAAACTCGCGCGCGCCGTCGCGCTGCGCGATATTGATGATGAGATTGCCATCGCGCACCCAGGCGCCGCCCGCACCCAGCAGGCTCAGATTGTTGTAGCGGGCCAGTGCCCGGCGCTCGTCCGCCAGCTGCTCGAGTCGCGGCGCCAGAAACTCACCAACTCCCAGGCCCAGCAACAGCAGCACCAGGCCGCAGCCGAAGGTGGTGGCCGACAGCCGCCACTTGGACATGCCGCCGGCGCGCATGGCAGTCAACTCATGGGTGCGCGCCAGCGCGCCGATCCCGAGCATCGCGCCGATCAACACGCCGGCCGGATAGGCGTTGAGCGCAAAGCGCGGGACGTTCAGCAGGCTGAAGATCAGCGCTTCCCCCATGGTGTAACGACCCACGCCAATGTTGCTTTGCTCATCGATGAAGGTGAACAGACCACCCAGCACCAGCAGCACCGCCATCACCAGACCAATTGCGCCCAGCAGTGTGCGTGCCACATAGCGATCGAGCTGATTCAACTGCGCCGGCTCCGCAGCTGGCCAAAGCCGCCCCAGGTCAGCCATAGGGCAAACAGCACGAACAGCGCGTGCACCCACCATAGGCCCAGCGCCGCAGGGGTGGAGCCATGTTCATACCAGGTGCGCGCCGCCGTGGTCAGATTGCCGTAGACGGCAAACAGCACCACCGCCTGCCACACTTTGGCGTAGCGTCCCTGCCGCGGCTGCAGCCGCCCCAGCGGCAGTGCACACAGCGCACCAACCAGCACCATGAGCGGCAGGCCGAAGCGCCATTGCAGCTCGGCGTGCGCGGGCCGGCCATTGCTGTGCAGCAGCTGCGTGGTTGAGCGCTCGTCCAGGCGTGCGCGCCGCTGCGCCAGCTCTGGCGCCGCCAGCGGAATGCGCAGGCTCTGGAATTGCAGCCGCCGGAACTGCTGCTCACCGGGCACACCATTGAGCCGCTCACCATCGAACAGCACGATGGTCTGGCTCAGGCCGTCCGCGCCGATTTCGCGGCGCGCGCGCGCGGCGACCGTGGCCACGACCTGCTGCCCTTCAGACTGCTTGATGAATACGCTGTGCAGATCGCCATTGGCGCCGGCGCTGCGCGCATAGACCACGGTACGGCCGGCATCAAAGCTGCGGAAGCGACCCACTTCGAATGGCACGGCCAGTCCGGCGCGCAGCGCCTGGGCGCTCAACGCCGCACGCAGACTGGCGGCCTGCGGCGCCAGCTGCAGGTTCATCCAGGCGCCCAGCGCCGCGACCGGCAGCGCCAGCCCCAGCAGCGGCACGTAGGCCTGCCAGCGACCGAAACCACACGCCTGGGCAGCGACCATTTCGTTTTCGTTATACAGGCGGCCCAGAGCCAGAACCACCCCCAGCACCAGTCCCAGCGGCAGCAATATCGCAAAGTTCTCAAGCGCGCCCAGGGCGAAAAGCTCCAGTACCAGGCCGCGTGGATACTGCAATTCAGCGGCGCGCGCCAACACTGCGCCCAGCTGGTATATGAGCAGGATGGCGCCCAGCGCGATGGTCACGCCGGCCACGTTTTGAGCCATTTCACGCCAGATATACCGCTGCAGAATTCGCAATTGCGCCCTCACGATGCGCGTGGCATCGGCTAAACTCCCGCCACTTTAACTCGAAGCGGCCAATTCACAATGAAGTACCAAGCGTACAGCGGCAAGGCGACCAGCGCGCGTGGCGAGTGTCTGGTGGTGGGTGTGCACGAGGAGCACAAGCTCGGCGCACAGGCGCAGCTCGTCGACCGCGCCGTGGGCGGGCGCCTGCTGGCGCTGCTCAAGCGCGGCGACTTCTCGGGACGCGCCTACGAGACGCTGCTGGTGAGCGAGAGCGCCGGCCTGGCGGGCAAGCGGCTGCTGCTGGTGGGCCTGGGCGCCAGCAGGCAATACCAGCGCGCCACCTGGAAGCGCGCATTGGCCGCCGCCGTGAACGCACTCCTGCGTACCCGTATCAGCACGGCGATCATCGCCCTCGACCACCCGGGCGCCGGCGATTTTGATGATTACACGCTGGCGCGTGCCACCGCCGAGTGCGTGGGCGCCGGCCTGTATCGCGTCAACGCCCTGAAGTCCGGGCGGCGTCCGCGCGCGCACGCCCTGACCGGCGTCAAGGTGGGTCCGTTCGGCGCTGCGCATCTGGCAGCGGCCCGTCGTGGCCTGGCCGACGGCGAGGCCATCGCGGCCAGTGCGCAGCTGCTGCGCGACCTGGCCAATCTGCCCGGCAACGTCTGCACGCCACGCCATCTGGCGGCCACCGCCATGCAAGTCGGCCGCAAGCATCGCGGCCTGCGTGTGCGCGCACTCAATGAGGCGCAGATCCGCCGCCTCAAGATGGGTTGCCTGCTGGCCATCGCGCGTGGCAGCGCCGAGCCGCCCCGCTTTATCGTCATGGAGCACCGTGGTGGCCGGCGTGGCGCCGCGCCGCTGGTGCTGGTGGGCAAGGGCGTCACCTTCGACAGCGGCGGCATCTCGCTCAAAGACCCGGCGGCGATGGATGAAATGAAGTACGACATGTGCGGCGCCGCCAGCGTAATCGCCGCCCTCGACCTGGCGGCGCGCCTGCAGCTGCGCATCAATCTGGTCGGCCTGGTGGCGGCCTGCGAGAACATGCCCGGCGGCCGCGCCATCAAACCCGGCGATATCGTCACCAGCATGAGTGGTCAGACGGTCGAGATTCTCAACACCGACGCCGAAGGCCGGCTGATCCTCGGCGATGCGCTCCACTATGCGCGCCGCTTCAAGCCCAGCGCAGTGATCGACCTGGCGACGCTGACCGGCGCCTGCGTGGTGGCGCTCGGCGCGCATCATTCCGGGGTCATGGGCAATGACGCTGCGCTGGTGCGCGAGCTGCTCGAAGCGGGCGTGCGCGCGGACGATCGTGCCTGGCAGCTGCCGCTGACCGACGACTACGGCGATCAGCTCAAGAGCAATTTCGCCGATTTCGCCAACGTCTGCGGCCGCGACGGCGGCGCCATCACGGCGGCCGCATTCCTCGGCAAGTTCACCAAGGGCCTGAAGTGGGCGCATGTCGACATCGCCGGCACGGCCTGGGTGAGCGGCGCCGCCAAGGGCGCTACCGGCCGGCCGCTGGGCCTGCTGGGCGATTTCCTCATTCGGCGCGCGCGCGGCTGAGGCGCCCATGCCGACGCTGGCGGGCTGAGCGCCGATGGAACGCGCCGACTTCTACGTGCTGGCAAGCAGCGATGCGCGCGCGCGCCTGAAATTTGCCTGCCGGGTCATCGACAAAGCGTTTGGCGCCGAGCAGCGCGTACTGGTGTGGCTTGATGACGCCGCTGCACTGCAGAGTTTCGATGACCTGTTGTGGACCTTTGCGCAGGACAGCTTCATTCCTCACGACCCGGTCGGCCCCGAGTCGAACTGGGAAGACTCGCCGGTTTTGCTCAGCTGCGCAGCGCTGCCGCCCGCGGGTGTCGAGGTGCTGGTGAATCTCGCCACCGCTGTGCCGGCGCTCGCCAACGACGCCAGACAGGTGATCGAAATCATCGACGCCGACCCGACCCGGCGCCAGGCGGGCCGGCTGCGCTTCCGGCAGTACCGCGACCTGGGCGTAACGCCCAGCACGCATGACATCACCGACCAGGCT